>JAOAEA010000009.1:39510-78232 GCA_026417035.1 Burkholderiales bacterium | reverse complement strand
TGTCCTCGCCGATCGCCACCGCCGCGGGACGCTCGTGGGCGTGGAGCAACGCCGCACGGAACGCCTCGGCCGTCTGGAACCGGTCCTCCGGGCGCTTGGCGAGCGCCTTCGCGATCAGCGCGTCGTAGCGCTCCCAGCCCTTGCCCGGATCGACGATCGAAGGCCGCGCCGGCTCGGTGTGGCAGATCGCGTACGCCACCTGCTCGGCGGTGCCGGCGAACGGCCGCGAGCCGGTGAGGAGCTGATAGAAGACGACGCCCGCGGCGAAGAGGTCCGCGCGATGGTCGATCGTCGCCGCCGCGTACTGCTCGGGCGCCATGTAGCCGGGCGAGCCCATCACCATCCCGGTCCGCGTGAGGTCGGACGCCTCCACGCGCGCGATGCCGAAGTCGGCGATCTTCAGGCGCCCCTTCATCGTCACGATGAGGTTCGCGGGCTTGATGTCGCGGTGCCACACGTGGCGCTCGTGCGCGTGCGCGAGCGCCTCGAGGAGCTGCGCCATGATGCTCACCGCGTCGCGCTCGGAGAAGCGCGTCCCGCGCGTGAAGTACTCGCGCAGCGAGTTGCCCTCCACGTACTCCATCGCGATGTAGGCGACCTCGGCTTCCTCGCCGTAGTCGTAGACGGCGACGATCCCCGGGTGCGCGAGCTGTCCGGCGGCGCGCGCCTCGTTGCGGAAGCGCGCGAGCATCGCCGCCGCCGGGCGGTCGCCCTCGATCAGGTCGCGGCGGATGGTCTTGATCGCGACCGTGCGCCGGATGCCGGGGTCGAAGCCCTTGTACACGACGCCCATGGCGCCGGTGCCGAGGACATCGGTGACCTCGTACTTGCCGAGCCGGGCGGGGGCCGTCATGCGCGTGCGGCGCGCGCCGCGCTAGTGCTGGAGGATCTTCGAGAGGAACTGCACGGCGCGCTCGCTGCGGGGCTTGCCGAAGAAGTCCTCCTTCGCCGCGTCCTCGACGATCTCCCCGTTGTCCATGAAGATGACGCGGTGCGCGACCTTGCGGGCGAAACCCATCTCGTGGGTGACCACCATCATGGTCATGCCCTCGCGCGCGAGCTCCACCATCACGTCGAGCACCTCGTTGATCATCTCCGGGTCGAGCGCGCTGGTGGGCTCGTCGAAGAGCATGGCGATCGGGTCCATCGAGAGCGCGCGGGCGATCGCGACGCGCTGCTGCTGGCCGCCGGAGAGCTGCCCGGGATACTTCGCCGCGTGTGCCTTGAGGCCGACGCGGTCGAGGAGCTTCAGGCCGCGCTCGTTCGCCTCGTCGCGGCCGCGGCCCAGGACCTTCACCTGCGCGAGCGCGAGGTTCTCGGTGATCGTGAGGTGCGGGAAGAGCTCGAAGTGCTGGAACACCATGCCCACCTTCGCGCGCAGCTTCGGCAGGTCGGTCTTCGGGTCGCCGACCGGGATGCCGTTCACGAAGATCTCGCCCTTCTGGAAGGGCTCGAGCGCGTTCACCGTCTTGATGAGCGTGGACTTGCCCGACCCCGACGGCCCGCACACCACCACCACCTCGCCCTTGCGGACCGCGGTGGTGCAGTCCTTGAGCACCTGGAACGTCCCGTACCACTTGGACACGTCGCGGATGTCGATCATGGGATTTTCCATCGGCGCACCTTCAGCGGATCACGGCGATTCTCTTCTGCAGCCGCCTCACGAAATGCGACAGCGTGACCGAGATCACGAAGTAGACGACCGCGACGAACGTGTACATCTCGACGAGCCGCCCGTCGCGCTGGCCCACCTTGGACGCGGCGCCGAGGAAGTCGGTCGCGGAGATCACGTATACGAGCGAGGTGTCCTGGAACAGGATGACCGTCTGCGTGAGCAGCACCGGGATCATGTTGCGAAACGCCTGCGGCAGGACGACGAGCCGCATGGTCTGTCCGTAGGTGAGACCGAGGGCGTACGAAGCGTACACCTGGCCCTTGGGGATCGACTGGATGCCGGCGCGCATGATCTCGCAGAAGTATGCCGCCTCGAACATGATGAAGGTGATGATGGCGGTGCGCTCGGCGCCGATCTGCGGCGGCCGCTCCGCGCCGGTGATGCCCTGCACGAGCACCGGCACCAGGAAGAAGAACCAGAAGATCACCAGCACCAGCGGGATCGACCGCATCAGGTTGACGTAACCCGCGGCGGCGAGCGCGAGCGGCTTCACGGACGAGAGCCGCGCCAGCGCGAGCAGCGTGCCGAAGAAGATGCCGCCCGTCGCCGCGATCGCGGTGAGCTCGACCGTGTACCGGAACCCCTTCCAGAGGTAGGGCAGCGAGCGGGCGATGACGTCGAAGTCGAAGGCCATCACTTCGCCCCGCCGGCGATGAAGCCGGGCACGGCCACCTTGCGCTCGATGAACGCCATCACCCGGTTGGCGGTCATGGCGATCGCGACGTAGATGAGCGTCGCTGCCGTGAACGCCTCGAAGAAGTGGAAGGTGTATTCGCCCATTTCGCGCGAGCGGAAAGTGAGCTCGGCGAGCCCGATGGTGAGCGCCACCGACGAGTTCTTGATGAGGTTCATCGTCTCGCTCGTGAGCGGCGGGATCACGATGCGGAAGGCCATGGGCAGGAGCACGTGGCGGTAGGCCTGCGGCGTGGTGAGGCCGAGCGCCATCGCCGCCATGCGCTGGCCGCGCGGCAGCGACTGGATGCCGGCGCGCACCTGCTCGGCGATGCGCGCCGAGGTGAAGAGCCCCAGGCCCACCACCGCCATCGCGAACTGCACGGTGGTGGGGTCGGCCGCGATCGCCCAGCGCTTGAGCGGCGGCACGAGCTCGGGCACGACGAAGTACCAGAGGAAGAGCTGGACGATCAGGGGGATGTTGCGGAAGAGCTCGACCCAGGCGTTGCCCAGGCGCACGAGCCACGGCCGGTCGGTGGTGCGGATCGTGCCGACCACCGCGCCGACGGCGAGCGCGATCGCCCAGGCGAGCGCGCTGACGGCGAGCGTCCAGCCCACGCCTTCGAGCAGGATCTCCCAGTACTCGGTGTCGCCGCCGGGGAGTTCCTCGAAGAAGACGCCCCAGTTGAAGTCGTACGCCATGGCCCCGCTCTCCCCCGGCGCCCGCTGCCGGCGCCGCCCCGTCGCTCAGGCGGATTCTCGCGCCCGGCAAGGATGCCGGAAAACGAAGCGGGCCGGAAGCCTCGCGGCGTTCCGGCCCGCCTGCGCCCCGCGGGGCGCGCCCTACTGGACGCCCTTGTCGTTCGGGTTCGCGAAGGCTTCCTTGATCGCGGGCGTCATCGCGAAGTTGAGGTTGACGCCCTTCGGCGGGATCGGCGAGAGGAACCACTTGGCGTAGATTCTCTCGATCTCGCCCGACTTCATCACCTGCCCGACCGCCTGGTCCACGAGCGCCTTGAACTGCGGGTCGTCCTTGCGCAGCATCATGCTGTAGGGCTCCTGGCGCAGCGACTCGTTGAGGATCACGAAGTCGCCCGGCCGGTCGGAGTTGGCGATCAGTCCCGCGAGCAGGATGTCGTCCATGATGAACGCCGCAGTGCGGCCCTGCGCCATCAGCAGGAACGACTCGGCGTGGTCCTTGGCGTACACCTCCTTCACGTCCACGTGCGCCGTCTTCTCGAACTTCTTGAGCAGCGGCACCGAGGTCGTGCCGGCGGTGGTCGAGATGGTCTTGCCGTTCAGGTCCGTGAGGCTCTTGATGCCCGAGTCCTTCTTGACCGCGGCGGTGACGTTGATGACGAAGTAGGTCGGGCCGAACGAGACCTGCTTCTGCCGCTCCACCGAGTTGGTGGTCGAGCCGCACTCGAGGTCGATGGTGCCGTTCTGCAGCAGCGGAATGCGGTTCGCGGAGGTGACCGGCTGCAGGTTCACCTTCAGGTTCGGCATCTTGAGCTCCGCCTTCACCGCGTCGACGATCTTCATGCAGAGGTCCATGGCGTAGCCGACCGGCTGCTGCTTGTCGTCGAGGTAGGAGAACGGGATCGAGGACTCGCGGTGGCCGATGGTGATGGCGCCGGTGTCCTTGATCTTCTTGAGGGTTCCGGAGAGTTCCTGCGCGAGCGCCGGCGCCGAGACCGCGAGGGCGGCGGCGAGCGCGAGGGCAAGGCGCGTGAGCTTCGTCATCGTGAGACTCCTTTGCTGGGCGCCGCAGGCGTCGGCGCGGGTGGTCGTTCGTTCTTGTTCCGGGATGGCCGGGGCCGCACGATTCTACGCAGGCGGGAAGGGGTTGTCCAAGCCGGCGCCGGGGCGCAGTCCCGGGGCCGCGGGGCGCGCCCGGAACCGGTGCGCGCGCTCACCGCGGGCACCGCCGCGAGGCGGGACGGCCCCTCAGGCGGCGGCGACGCGCTTCCCGGCCGTGCGCTTGCCGAGCGCCTTGGCGAGGTAGCGCCCGGTGTAGCTCGCCGGGTTCGCGGCCACGTCCTCCGGCGTGCCCTGCGCGACCACCGTCCCGCCGCCGTCGCCGCCCTCCGGCCCGAGGTCGATCACCCAGTCGGCGGTCTTGATGACGTCGAGGTTGTGCTCGATGACGACCACGGTGTTGCCGTGGTCGCGCAGCCGGTGCAGCACCTTGAGCAGGAGGTCGATGTCCTGGAAGTGCAGGCCCGTGGTGGGTTCGTCGAGGATGTAGAGCGTGCGCCCGGTGTCGCGCTTGGAGAGCTCGAGCGCGAGCTTCACCCGCTGCGCCTCGCCCCCCGAGAGCGTCGTCGCCGACTGGCCGAGCTTCATGTAGCCGAGGCCCACGTCGAGCAGCGTCGCGAGCTTGCCCTCGACCGTGGGCACCGCGCGGAAGAAGGCGTATGCCTCCGCGGCCGTCATCTCCAGGACCTCGTAGACGCTCCGGCCCGTGTAGCGCACCTCGAGCGTCTCGCGGTTGTAGCGCTTGCCGTGGCAGACGTCGCAGGGTACGTACACGTCGGGCAGGAAGTGCATCTCGACCTTGATCAGCCCGTCGCCCTGGCAGGCCTCGCAGCGTCCGCCCTTCACGTTGAACGAGAAGCGCCCCGGCCCGTAGCCGCGGCTGCGCGCTTCGGGCACGCCCGCGAAGAGCTCGCGGATCGGCGTGAACAACCCGGTGTAGGTGGCCGGGTTCGAGCGCGGCGTGCGGCCGATCGGCGACTGGTCGACGTTCACCACCTTGTCGAACGCGCCGATGCCCTCGATCGCGTCGTGCGGCGCGGGCTCCGGCGCCGAGCCGTGCAGCTCGCGCGCCACCGCGGCGTAGAGCGTGTCGGTGACCAGCGTCGACTTTCCGGAGCCCGACACGCCGGTCACGCACACGAAGAGGCCGACCGGGAACGCGACGTCGATCGCCTTGAGGTTGTTGCCGCGCGCGCCCTTCACCTCGACCCAGCGCGACTTCTCCGGCCGCCGCCGCCGCGCCGGCAGGGCGATCGCGCGCCGGCCGGAGAGGAACTGCCCGGTGAGCGAGCCTTCCGCGGCCTCGACCTCGCCCGGGGTGCCCTGCGCGACGATCCTGCCGCCGTGGTCGCCGGCGCCCGGACCCATGTCGACGACGTAGTCGGCGGCACGGATCGCATCCTCGTCGTGCTCGACCACGATCACGGTGTTACCGAGGTCGCGCAGCCGCGCGAGCGTCTCGAGGAGCCGGCCGTTGTCGCGCTGGTGCAGGCCGATCGAGGGCTCGTCGAGCACGTACATCACGCCGGTGAGCCCGGAGCCGATCTGCGACGCGAGCCGGATCCGCTGCGCCTCGCCGCCCGAGAGCGTGTCGGCGGAGCGGTCGAGCGTGAGGTAGTCGAGGCCGACGTTCACCAGGAAGCCGAGGCGCGAGACGATCTCGTGCACGATGCGCTCGGCGATCTGCGCCCTCGCGCCGGGGAGCGCGAGCGCGCGGAAGAACGCCACGCTCTCGCGCAGCGGCAGGGCGCTCACCTCGTAGATCGCGCGGCCGCCGACCTTCACGTTGCGCGCCTCGCGCCGCAGGCGCGTGCCCGCGCACGCCGGGCAGGCCTTCGTGTTGAGGTACTTGGCGAGCTCCTCGCGCACGACCACCGAGTCGGTCTCGCGGTAGCGGCGCTCGAGGTTGGGCACCACGCCCTCGAACGGATGCTCCTTGACCACCGTCCGCCCGCGCTCGTTCAGGTAGGAGAACGGCACCTTCTCCTTCGTCCCGTACAGCACCGCCTGCTGCACCGCGTCGGGCAGCTTCTCGAACGGCAGCTCGACGTCGAAGCCGAAGTGGTGGCCGAGGCTCGTGAGCATCTGGAAGTAGAACTGGTTGCGCCGGTCCCAGCCGCGGATCGCGCCCGAGGCGAGCGACAGGTGCGGGTGCGCGACCACGCGCTTCGGGTCGAAGAACGTGACGGTGCCCAGGCCGTCGCAGTCCGGGCACGCGCCGGCCGGGTTGTTGAAGGAGAAGAGCCGCGGCTCGAGCTCCGCGAGCGAGTAGCTGCACACCGGGCAGGCGAACTTCGCCGAGAAGAGGTGCTCGCGGCCGGTGTCGGTCTCGACGGCGATCGCGCGGCCGTCGGCGTGCCGCAGCGCGGTCTCGAACGACTCCGCGAGGCGCTGCTTCGCGTCGGCGCGCGCGCGCAGGCGGTCGACGACCACCTCGACCGAGTGCTTGGCGTTCTTCGCGAGCTTCGGGATCGCGTCGATCTCGTGCACGGCGCCGTCCACGCGCACGCGCGCGAAGCCCTGCGCGCGCAGCTCGTCGAAGAGGTCCGCCTGCTCGCCCTTGCGGCCCGCGACCACCGGCGCGAGCACCATGAGCTTCGTGTCCTCCGGCAGGGCGAGCACGTGGTCGACCATCTGCGCGACCGACTGCGCCTCGAGCGCGAGGCCGTGGTCGGGGCAGTAGGGCGTGCCGACGCGCGCGAAGAGGAGCCGCAGGTAGTCGTGGATCTCGGTGACGGTGCCCACGGTGGAGCGCGGGTTGTGGGACGCCGCCTTCTGCTCGATCGCGATCGCGGGCGAGAGGCCCTCGATCAGGTCGACGTCGGGCTTCTCCATGAGCTCGAGGAACTGGCGCGCGTACGCCGAGAGCGACTCGACGTAGCGCCGCTGCCCCTCGGCGTAGAGGGTGTCGAACGCGAGCGAGCTCTTGCCCGAGCCCGAGAGGCCGGTGATGACCACGAGCTTCTCGCGCGGAAGGTCGAGGTTGACGTTCTTGAGATTGTGCGTGCGTGCGCCGCGGATGCGGATCTCGTCCATGCTGCCGGAGGCGGAAGGTAAACCTGTTACTATACGCAAGTCCCGCCCCGCGCCGCCACCTCGCATGCAGTCCGACCCGCGCCCGGCCCGGATGTCGCGCCTGGAGATCCGCGCCGGCCTCGCCCTCGGCGGCATTTTCGGGCTGCGCATGCTGGGGCTCTTCCTGATCCTGCCGGTCTTCGCGGTGCACGCGCCGAAGCTCGCCGGCGGCGAGGACCTCGCGCTCGTGGGGCTCGCGCTCGGCGCCTACGGGCTCACGCAGGCGCTGCTGCAGATCCCCTGGGGCGTCGCCGCCGACCGCTACGGCCGCAAGCGCGTGATCGTCGTCGGCCTCCTGCTCTTCGCGCTCGGCAGCTTCGTCGCGGCGACCGCGACCGACATCCGCACGGTGATCCTCGGCCGGGCGATCCAGGGCGCCGGCGCGATCGCGGCGGCCGTCATGGCGCTCGCCGCCGACCTCACCCGGGAGGAGCACCGCACCAAGACGATGGCGATGATCGGCGCCTCCCTGGGGCTCGTCTTCGCGCTGTCGCTGGTCGCGGCGCCGGCGCTCTACGCCTGGGTGGGCCTGGGCGGGATCTTCGCGCTCACCGGCGTGCTCGCGCTGGCGGCGATCGGCGTCACGGCGAAGGTCGTGCCGCCCGAGCCGCCCATCGTCACGCATGCGGGCGCCGACCTCTCCGACGCCTCGCTCGCGGCGGTCCTGCGCGACCGGGAGCTCCTGCGCCTCAACGTCGGCGTCTTCGTGCTGCAGCTCGTGCAGATGTCGATGTTCGTGGTCGTCCCCGGCGCGCTGGTGGCGGCGGGCGGGCTCGCGGTGGGCGAGCACTGGAAGGTCTACCTCCCGGTGGTGCTCGCGTCCTTCGTCCTCATGATCCCGCCGCTCCTCGCCGCGGAGCGCCACGGGCGCGCGCGCCGGCTCTTCCTAGGCTCGATCGCGCTCCTCTTCGCGGTGTTCGTCGGGCTGGCGGCGTGGGGGTCGCACTTCGTAGCCATCATCGCGCTGCTCCTCGCGTTCTTTGTGGCCTTCAACCTGCTCGAGGCGGCGATCCCGTCGCTCGTGTCGCGCGCGGCACCGCCCGCGGCCAAGGCCACCGCGCTCGGGGTCTACAATACGATGCTCGCGCTCGGCCTCTTCGCCGGGGGCGCCGCGGGCGGCTGGCTCGCGAAGCACTTCGGCCCGGCCGGCGTGTTCGTGTTCGATGCCGTGCTGGTCGCGCTCTGGGCGCTCGTCGCCCGGGCGATGAAGATTCCCGCGCCGCGCGCCGGCGCCGCCAACCTCGCAGGGGAGGAAGTCTGAATGGCCTCAGTGAACAAAGTCATCCTCGTCGGCAACCTCGGCCGCGACCCGGAGACGCGCGCGCTGCCCAGCGGCGACGCGATCACCAACATCCGCGTCGCGACCACCGACCGCTGGAAGGACAAGGCGAGCGGCGAGACGAAAGAGGCGACCGAGTGGCACACCGTCGTCTTCTTCGGCCGGCTCGCCGAGATCGCGTCGCAGTACCTGCGCAAGGGCTCGCAGGTCTACATCGAGGGGAGCCTGCGCACGCGCAAGTGGCAGGACAAGGACGGGAACGACCGCTACACCACCGAGATCCGCGCCGACACGATGCAGATGCTCGGCTCGCGCGCCGGCGGGGGCGAGTCCGCGCCGCGCGAGCTCGAGGCGGCCGAGACGGCGAGCGCGCGTTCCGGCGCGGCCGGCGCGGCCGCGCGCAAGCCCGTCCCGGCGATCTCCGACATGGACGACGACATCCCCTTCTAGTGCGCCGGTCCGGAGGGCGCGCCCATGGCCTCGGTGAACAAGGTGATCCTCGTGGGCAACCTCGGGGCCGATCCCGAGACCCGCTACACCCCTGGCGGCGAGGCGATCACCAACATCCGGGTGGCGACCACCGACCGCTGGAAGGACCGCGCGAGCGGCGAGACGAAGGAATCGACCGAGTGGCACCGCGTCGCCCTCTTCGGCCGGCTCGCGGAGATCGCCGGCGAGTACCTGAAGAAGGGCTCGCAGGTGTACATCGAGGGGCGGCTGCGCACGCGCAAGTGGCAGGACAAGGACGGCCACGAGCGCTACAGCACCGAGATCGTCGCCGACCAGATGCAGATGCTCGGCGCGCGCGGCGGGCTGGGCGAGCCGGCGGCGCGTGAGGAGGACGCCGAGCCGGCGCGGCGCGGCCGTCGGGGCGCACCGAAGGCGCCTGCGCCCGCGGACGACGGCGAAGCGCCTTTCTAGTCCTCGGCCACCTCCCGGCACGGCCGACGCGCGGCGGATGCCCCGGGGCACCCCGTCCCCGGGATCGCCTTCCCGGCCCGCTTGTACCTGGCGTCCTCCGCGTCCCCCGCCCCTTCACGGCTTCGGCGCGCCTCCGCCCCCGTGGCCGACGAACTCGTCCATGCTCGCGTCGATCCCGAAGAAGTGGAAGAGGCGATCGGACATCGCCGGCGGGAGGAAACGCGCGAGGAACGCGACGCCGACGAACGGGGGCATGAGCAGCCGCTCCTCGCCGTCGCGGATCGCGGCGACGATGCGGTCGGCCACCGCCTCGGGCTGGAGGATCGGCAGGAGGTGCGGCCACGCCGTCTTGGCCCCTTCGAACATCCCGGTGTCGATGTAATAGGGGCAGACGACCGTGGTGCGGACCTTCGACCCGATGTGCTTCAGCTCGACGCGCAGCGCCTCGTCGAAGCCGAGCGCGGCGGCCTTCGTGGCGCAGTAATCGACCATCTTCGGCACGCCGGCGAGCGCCGCCGACGAGGCGATCGTCACCACGTGGCCCGCGTCGCGCTCGATCATCGCCGGCAGGAACGCGCGCGTCGCCCAGAAGGGCGCGAGCGCGTTGACGGCGAAGATGCGCTCGATCTCCTCGTCGCTCGCGTCGAGAAGCAGCTTCCCGTTGACGATGCCGGCGTTGTTCACGAGCACATCCACGGGGCCGACTTCGGCGAGCACGCGCGCGGCCGCGGCGGCGATCGCCGGCCGGCTCGCGAGGTCCACCGCGCCGGTCGAGACCCGCTCGCCGCCGAGCCCCGCCGCCAGGGCGTCGAGCCCGGCCTGGTTGACGTCCCACGCGACGAGGCGCGCACCCGCCGCGTGCAGCCGCTCGGCCATCAGCCGCCCGATGCCGCTCGCGGCGCCGGTCACGAGCGCCGTCCTTCCCGCAAACGCCTGCTCCACCCCGTCGCCCCCTTCGCGCCGCCACCGGCGCGTCCGCCCTTGAAAAGCCGGCGCGTCGCCCCGAGATGGGCAGCGCCGTCCCGGCGCGTATAATCCAACGTTTTGATTCGAGGCGACAACCATGCCGATTTACGAGTATCGCTGCTCGGCGTGCGGGTTCGAGAAGGACTACCTGCAGAAGGTGAGCGACCCGATCCTCACCGTCTGCCCCGAGTGCCACCAGGACACCTTCGTGAAGCAGCTCACCGCCGCCGGCTTCCAGCTGAAGGGCTCGGGCTGGTACGCGACCGACTTCAAGGGCGGAGGTGCGAAGCCCGCGGGCAAGCCCGAGGGCGACGCGAAGCCCGGCGCCGGTGAATCCAAGTCCGGCGAGGCGCCCGCGTGTGGCGCGGGGGCCTGCCCGGCGTGCTCCTAGCCTGGCCGCTGCGCCCATGACCCCGGCCGAGCCGGCGGCGCCGGAGGCCGCGACGCTCTCGCAACGGCTGCGCCGGTACCTCATCGCGGGCCTGCTCGTCTGGGTCCCGCTCGTCATCACGATCTGGGTCCTCGAGCTGATCGTCAGCACGATGGACCAGTCGCTCGCGCTGCTGCCGCAGCGGCTCCAGCCCGAGGTCGTGTTCGGCTTCAAGGTGCCGGGCCTGGGGGTGCTGCTGACGGTGCTCGTGGTGCTCGTCACCGGTGTCGCCGTCTCGAACATCCTCGGCCAGCGGATGGTGGCCATCTGGGAAGGGGCGCTGAAGCGCATCCCCTTCGTCAACTCGATCTACAACGGGGTGAAGCAGGTGAGCGACACCCTGTTCAAGCCGGGCGGGCAGGCCTTCCGCAAGGCGCTGCTCGTGGAGTGGCCGCGCGAGGGCGCGTGGACGATCGCGTTCCTGACCGGTACGCCGGGCGGCGACGTCGCGAGCCACCTCCGCGGCGACTACGTGAGCGTGTATGTGCCGACCACGCCGAACCCGACCGGCGGTTACTTCGTGATGCTGCCGCGCGAGGACGTGATCGAGCTCGACATGAGCGTGGACGAGGCGCTCAAGTACATCATCTCGATGGGCGTCGCCCCGCCCGTGCCCGCGAGGCGCCGCGCCGCCTGACACCGGTCCGGCGCGCAGGCCGCGCGCCCGTCCGCTCCCAATCCCGAACCCTGAAGCCTGAATCCCGGATCCGCCAACCGATGCGCACCCATTATTGCGGCCAGGTGAGCGCCGCCGACATCGACAAGACCGTCACCCTCTGCGGCTGGGCGCTGCGCCGGCGCGACCACGGCGGCGTGATCTTCATCGATCTTCGCGACCGCGAGGGCATCGCGCAGGTGGTGATCGACCCGGACACGCCCGCGGCGTTCGCCACCGCCGAGCGCGTGCGCAACGAGTACTGCCTGCGCGTCTCGGGCCGCGTGCGCCGCCGCCCGGCCGGCACCGAGAACCCGAACATCCCGTCCGGGGCGATCGAGATCCTCGCTCGGGAGATGGAGATCCTGAACCCGTCGCTCACGCCGCCCTTCCAGCTCGACGAGGAGAACCTCAACGAGAACGTGCGCCTCACGCACCGGGTGATCGACCTGCGCCGGCCGCAGATGCAGAGAAACCTGATGCTGCGCTACCGGACGGCGATGGCGGTGCGCAGGTACTTCGACGCGCACGGCTTCGTCGACATCGAGACGCCGATGCTCACCCGGTCGACGCCGGAGGGCGCGCGCGACTACCTGGTGCCCTCGCGGGTGCACCCCGGCGAGTTCTACGCCCTGCCGCAGTCGCCGCAGCTCTTCAAGCAGCTGCTGATGATGGCCGGGTTCGACCGCTACTACCAGATCGTCAAGTGCTTCCGCGACGAGGACCTGCGCGCCGACCGGCAGCCCGAGTTCACGCAGATCGACGTCGAAACATCCTTCCTGTCCGAGCAGGAGATCCGGTCGATCATGGAGGGCATGGTGCGCACGGTGTTCCGGGAGGTGATCGGGGCCGAGCTCCCGGACCCGTTCCCGGTGATGAGCTTCGCCGACGCGATGCGCGACTACGGCTCGGACAAGCCCGACCTGCGCGTGCCGCTCAAGTTCACCGAGCTCACCGACCTCATGAAGGCGGTGGACTTCAAGGTCTTCCGCGCGGCGGCCGACCTCGCCGACGGGCGCGTCGCCGGCCTGCTCGTCCCCGGCGGCGGCGAGAAGCTCACCCGCAAGGAGATCGACGACTACACCGAGTTCGTCAGGATCTACGGCGCGAAGGGGCTCGCCTACATCAAGGTGAACGACGTGACGAAGCCCAACGAGGCGGGGCTGCAGTCGCCGATCGTCAAGTTCCTGCCCGAGGCGGTGCTCCGGGCGATCCTCGAGCGCACCGGCGCGAAGACGGGCGACCTCGTCTTCTTCTCCGCCGACCGGGCGAAGGTCGTCAACGACTCGCTCGGCGCGCTGCGCCAGAAGCTCGGGCACGAGAAGGGCTACGCCGAGGCGGGCTGGAAGCCGCTCTGGGTCGTCGATTTCCCGATGTTCGAGTACGACGACGAGGCGAAGCGCTGGGCGGCGATGCACCACCCGTTCACCAGCCCCAAGGACGGCCACGAGGACCTCCTCGAGTCCGACCCGGGCCGCGCGCGCGCCAAGGCCTACGACGTGGTGCTGAACGGCTGGGAGATCGGCGGCGGCTCGGTGCGGATCCACCGCGCCGACGTGCAGTCGAAGGTCTTCCGCGCGCTCGCCATCGGGCCGGAGGAGGCGCAGGCGAAGTTCGGCTTCCTGCTCGACGCGCTGCAGTACGGCGCGCCGCCGCACGGCGGCATCGCCTTCGGCCTCGACCGGATCGTGACGATGATGACCGGCGCCGAGTCGATCCGCGACGTCATCGCCTTCCCGAAGACGCAGCGGGCGCAGTGCCTGCTCACGAAAGCGCCCTCGCCGGTGGACGAGAAGCAGCTGCGCGAGCTGCACATCCGGCTGCGCGAGACGCCGAAGGCCTGACGCTTGCGAACCGCCAGAGCGCGGAGCGCGCAAAGGCTCGCAAAAGGGATGTTCGGCCCGGCGCCCCGGTGGCCGCAACTGGCGCAAGCGTCGCCGCGTGCGACCGCCCGGACGCGGTCCCCGCGGGCTTTCCTCGCGTTGCTAGGCGTCCTCTGCGCTTTCGCGGTTCCCGTTGCCGCGGCCGCGCGGGCCCTGCCCGAGGTCGCCGCAGCCGAGCTCCCCGCCGAGGCGCGCGCGACGCTCGCGGCGATCCGCGCCGGCGGGCCGTTCCCCTACCGCAAGGACGGGAGCGTCTTCGGCAACTTCGAGAAACGCCTGCCCGAGCGGCCGCGCGGCTACTACCGCGAATACACCGTGCCCACGCCGGGCGCGAAGGACCGCGGCGCGCGGCGCATCGTCGCCGGCGAGGGATCGGGCCGGGACGTGCGCACGAGCGGCGAGTATTACTACACCCCCGACCACTACCGCACCTTCGCGAGGATCCGCGAATGACCGATCTTGCGCAGCAGCTCGTCGGACCGCGTGCCGGCGGCGTGTATCAGCTCCTCGCCGAGCCGCGCGACGTCGAGCGCGCGGCGAAGCGCGCGGGCCTCGCGGTGTTCCGCGTGGACATCCACCACGTCCACGGCAAGGCCGACTTCCTGCAGGCGCTCGCGAAGGCGCTGGCGTTCCCGGAATGGTTCGGCGGCAACTGGGACGCGCTCGCCGACGTGCTCACCGACCTCTCCTGGCACGAGGCGCCGGGGTACGTCCTCGTGCTCGAGAAGGCGAAGCACTTCGGCGCCGGCCATCGCGAGGACTTCGCCACCGCGATGGACGTGCTGGGCTTCGTCGTGAACGAATGGCACGAGGAAGGCAAGCCCTTCTGGGTGTTCGTCGCGGGCGCACAGGGCTGGGACGCGGGCCTGCCCAAGTGGCCGCCGGCATCGCCCGAGTGAAACCCCGGGATGCGGCGGGCGGCAGGCGCGCCGCCGGCGGCGGACGGTGCGCCGGCGCGTCCTCGGGATGCACCGGCGTCGCCGCGGATGGAATGAAGCGGTGCCGCGCGGCGTTCATCCCCAGCGGCTCGCCGCGTCCAAGAGTTCGGCGCCGCAACAGGTCGCCGCGATGACGACGCGCTTCAAGATCCCCCGCTCGGTGCTCGTGGTCGTGCACACGCCGGGCCTCGAGGTGCTGCTCCTCGAGCGCGCCCCGTGGCCCGGCTATTGGCAATCGGTCACCGGCAGCCTCGAGAGCGACGACGAGCCGCTGCGGGAAACGGCGGTGCGCGAGGTGGCGGAGGAGACCGGCATCGACGCGACGCGCTACCGGCTCGCCGACTGGGGTATCGAGAACCGCTACGAGATCTTCGCGGAGTGGCGCTGGAAGTACGCGCCCGGCGTGACCCACAACGTGGAGCACGTGTTCGGGCTCACCGTCCCCGCGCCGGTGGCCGTGGCCCTGGCGCCGGGCGAGCACAGCGCGTACCTCTGGCTGCCGTGGCGGGAGGCGGCGGAAAAGTGCTTCTCGTGGACGAACCGCGACGCCATCCTGATGCTGCCCGAGCGCCTGCGGGCCGGGCTCTGAGCGCGGCGCGCCTCGCGGCGCTCGGGCTCGCGGCGCTCGCAGCTACCGCCGTTCCGGCGCTCGCCGCCGAGCCGGCCGTGGCGGTGCGCGCCGAGCGCCGCGACGGGGCGTTCCACGTCGAGGCGGTGGCCGAGCTGCGCGCCGACCCGCGCGTCGCGTGGCAGGTGCTCACCGATTACGACCGCTACGCAGCGTTCATCCCCGACCTCGACGCGAGCCGCGTGCTCGCGCGGAGCGCCGACGGCGTCGTGGTGGAGCAGCGCGGCCGCGCGGGCTTGCTCTTCCTGCGCATCCCGCTCTCGGTGCGTTACTTCGTGCAGGAGACGCCCTACCGGAGCGTGCGCTCGCGCGCGATCGGCGGCGACTTCCGCGAGTTGGAGGGCGCGTACGACATCGCGCCGGCGCCGGGCGGGCTGCGCCTCGCCTACACCGGCCGGCTCGTGCCCGATTTCGTGCTCCCGCCGCTCCTGGGCACCGTCGCGGTGCGGCGCTCGGTCGAGCGCCAGTTCGAGGCGATGGCCCGCGAGATCGAGCGCCGCGCCGGCGCGCCGCCGGGCGGGTAGCGCGCGTTGGCGGCGCGCCCTCGCCGGCTTCCGGGGAACCGCCCTCGTTGGGTGTCGTCGTGCCTGTTCTCCGCGGCGCGGCACGGCCAGCCGCGAAATCCGGGGAGCGCGGGCACGGAAGTCGCTTGCGCTCCGGCGGCGAGCCCCTACAATCGCCCGGCTTCCGCGTGCGAACGATGGACCTCCACGTAGCGACCTACAACATCCACAAGGGCCTCTCGGCGTTCAACCGCCGCATGATGATCCGCGAGCTGCGCGACCGCCTGCGTGACGTGCAGCCCGACATCGTCTTCCTCCAGGAGGTGCAGGGCCTGCACGAGCGGCACGCGCGGCGCTTCCACGACTGGCCCGATGAGCCGCACTACGAGTTCCTCGCCGACAGCGTGTGGCCGGAGTACGCCTACGGGCGCAACGCCGTCTACGACCACGGGCACCACGGCAACGCGATCCTCTCGCGCTACCCGATCGTCTCCTGGGAGAACCTCGACGTCTCCTCGCACCCGTTCGAGAGCCGCGGGCTGCTGCACTGCCAGATCGAGCTGCCCGGCGTCTCGCGCACCATCCACTGCATCAACGTCCACCTCGCGCTGAACGAGCGCGGCCGCAAGCGCCAGCTCGGCGCCATCATCGAGCGCGTGGTCGAGATCGTTCCCGACGCGGCGCCGCTCATCGTCGCCGGCGACTTCAACGACTGGCGCAACCGGGCCGGGCGCTACCTCGCGGGCGAGCTCGGCCTGCACGAGGCGTTCCGCGACGACCGCGGCCGGCCCGCGCGCAGCTTCCCGGCGGCGCTGCCGGTGCGGCGCCTCGACCGCATCTACGTGCGCGGGTTCTCGATCCACCATGCGAAGGTGCACCACGGGCACCAGTGGGCCAAGATCTCGGACCACGCGATGCTGTCGGCGCGGCTCGCGTTCGACTGAGCCCGGAGCGTGGCCTGACTTCGGGGGATCTACAAGGGGCGTCGCCCCTTGTTGCCGCGGGCCGGGCCACGCGATGCTGTCGGCGCGGCTCGCGTTCGACGGAGCGCCGCCCGCGCGCCGGCCGGCTCAGGCGCGCACCAGCCGCTCGCCGTCGCGGCGCGGCACGACCTCCAGCGTCGAGAGCTGCGCCGCGAATTCGAGCTCGTGGCGCAGGCCGCGTTCGATCATCATGCGCCCGACGCGGCAGTCGGCGAGCCGCGGCACCGGGTCGGCCGAGCGGAAGAGGGCGCGCGCGGCGCGCGCCGCGTCGGAGAAGTCCGCCTGCTCCCCCAGCCGCGCGGCGAGCAGATCGACGAGATACCCCGCGCCGTAGAAATCCTCGAGGTTGAAGTTGCCCATCGAGCCGGAGCAGACGACCAGGATCGTCTTGCCGGGATGGGCGGCGAGCACGTGCTCGACCACCGCGCGCCCGTTCACGAGCGCCGCCGCGTATACGTCGTCGGCCTCCGCGGACGCGCGCAGCGCCACGGTGCCGTTGGTCGTGGAGTAGATGAGCCGCTTGCCGGTGACGCCGTGCGCGGCGAGCGCGAGCGGCGTCGGCGGCGCGAAGCCCGGGAGCGTCTCGGCGTAGAGCTCGCCGGCGAGCACGAACGAGCCGGGCGGCGCGAACTTCGCGGCGTGGCGAGCGCTGATCTCGTCGAGCGCGGGCACGACGTCGGTCGCACCGTGCGCGAGCGCCGTGGCGATGGTCGAGGTCGCGAACAGGACGTCGA
This sequence comes from Burkholderiales bacterium, assembly GCA_026417035.1. Taxonomy (GTDB): domain Bacteria; phylum Pseudomonadota; class Gammaproteobacteria; order Burkholderiales; family SG8-39; genus JAOAEA01. The sequence goes on along the minus strand of JAOAEA010000009.1, from coordinate 61,132 downwards.
GGACGATCGCGACCTTTCCCGGCGCGCGGATGGTGTCCAGCTCCTCCTTGCGGGTGAGGACGTGGATCTTGTGGTTGAGGATCACCGGCGGGGCTCGCTGCGGCAGGGGGCGCTCGCGGCGCCGCCGGGCGAAGTGTTCCCGATGTCGCGCCGCGAGGCAACCGCGGCCCGTTTGCGGTGAGAATGCAGCCCGTGCCCGCCCGGATCGAAGTGCTCGACACCGTGACCGAGCTCGGCCCGCGCCACGCGGGCGCGGTCGGCGTCTGCGGCTCGCACGCGGGGCGCGTGGCGATCGCGTACGCGGTGAAAGCCGGGCTGCACGCCGTGGTGCTCAACGACGCCGGCATCGGCAAGGACCGCGCGGGCGTCGCGGGGCTCGCCGTGCTGGAGACGATCGGCATGGCCGCCTGCGCGGTGGCGCACACCTCGGCGCGCATCGGCGACGGCCGCGACACCTGGGAGAACGGCATCGTCAGCGTCGCGAACGCGCCGGCGCGCGCGGCCGGCGTCGTGACCGGGATGGCGGCGCGGGAGGCCGCCATGCGGCTCGCCCGCGCGAGCGCGCCGCACGGCGAAGTCGGGCCCTTCAGCGAAGGGCGCGAGCGTCTCGTCGCGCGCCGCAGCCGTCCGGAGGTGTGGGCGGTCGATTCGGTGGGGATGGTCGTGCCGGAGGACGCCGGGCGCATCCTCGCGATCGGATCGCACGGCGCGCTGCACGGCGGTCGGCCGGAGACCGCGCTTGCGGCCGACGCGCTCGTCGCGGTGTTCAACGACGCCGGCGTCGGCAAGGACGGGATCGGGATCACGCGGCTCCCGGTGCTCGACGGACGCGGCGTCGCGGCGGCCACCGTGAGCGCCGCGAGCGCGCGCATCGGCGAGGGGCGCTCGACGTGGGCCGACGGCGTGCTCTCGCACGTCAACGCCTGCGCCGCGGCGCTCGGTGCGCGGCCGGGGATGCGTTGCCGGGAGTGGATCGAGCGGGTGCTTGCAGCAGGATCGAGGGTCTAGGATCGAGCCTCTACGAGGCAGGCGCGCCGGTTGCGGAGTTGGCGGAAGGTGCCTTCCACTCGATCCCCGATCCTCAACGATCCTCACTCCTCCGCCTCGCGAACAGCCCCCACCCCGTCATGTGCATGACGAGCTCGCCGTGCTGGTTGAACACCTCCCAGCGCGAGCGCACCGAGCCCATGTTCGGGCGGCTGCGCGAGATCTTGGTCTCGAGCACCGTCATCTTCATGTTGAGGGTGTCGCCGGGCCGCACCGGCTTCGTCCACCGGATCTCGTCCACGCCGGGCGAGCCGAGGCTCGCGGCCTCGAGGAGGTAGAGCTCGCACATGAGGCGCATCGCGATGCAGCCCGTCTGCCAGCCGCTCGCGATGATGCCGCCGTAGGGCGACTGCCGCGCCGCCTCGGCGTCGATGTGGAAGGGCTGCGGGTCGTAGAGGCGCGCGAACTCGACGATCTCGCGCTCGGTGAGCGTCGGCCCGCGCGCCTCGCGCACCTGCCCGGGCTGGAAGTCCTCGAAGTAGAGCTTGATCGCGCGCGGCGCGTGGGTCTTGGGTTCGAGCATGGGAAGCGGTCCGCTGGCGTGGGGAGGGGAGGATGGCCGCCGCGGATGATCGCCCGCGCCCGGGGGTGGCGCGGTCAGTCGAACCGGTGGGCGATCCGGCGCGTTTCGCCCGCGTCCACCTTCACCGCGACGTTGTAGGCCGGGAGCGTGTCGTGGACGATCGTGACGCGATGCTCGCCGGGAGGCAACTCGAGCGCGGTCATCGGCGGCGTGGTGCCGTGGAACTTGCCGTCGACGAAGACCTGGCCCCAGGGCGCGATCGCGAGCTGGATGGTGGCCTTCGCGGGCGCGGGCAGCGGAGCGGGCCTGGCGGTTTCGCGCGGCGGCTCCGCGACGGCAACGGGCGCAGGCGCGGGCGCCGCGACCGGTGGCGGCGCGACGGGCTTTGGCGCGGGCCGCGGGGCCGGTTTGGGCGCGGCCTTCGCGGCAGCCTGCGGTTCGGGCGCCGCGGGCGGGAGAGCGGCGGTGGCCGGCATCGGCGCGGCCGGCACGGCGTCGGGCGCCGGCTGCGGCAGGCTCGCGCCCTGCGCGGCGACGACTTCGGGGGCCGCCCGCCCCGCGGATTCGCGCCCGGCGATCCACCACGCGCCCATCGCCGCGACCAGGACCGCGACCGCGCCGGCGCCGATCGCCGCCCGCCGCCACGCGGGCAGCGCCCCGCCGTTCGGCGCGCCGAGGACGATGGTGTCGTCGCCCGCCTGCGGCGATGCGGCCGGCGCTTCCTCGCGCCGCTCGCGGGACGGACGCGACCCGGCGCGCTCGCCGTGCGCCTTCTGCCAGCGGCGGAGGTCGCGGTAGAGCGCGCGCGCGCTTTCGTAGCGGTCCTCGCGCCGCTTCGCGAGCATCCGCATCACGATCGCGTCCAGGTCGGCGGGGACGCGCCGGTTCAGCGTGCTCGGCGGCGGCGGGTCGGTCTCGAGCACCGCGTACATCACGGCGTTCACCGAATCGCCGCGGAACGGCGGCCGGCCGGCGAGCATCTCGTAGAGCACCGCGCCGAGCGCGAACACGTCGGAGCGCCCGTCGATCTCGCCGCCCCCGATCTGCTCCGGCGACATGTACTTCGGCGAGCCGGCGACGTCGCGCGCGGTGCCCGCCCCGCCGGCCGAAAGCCGCGCGATGCCGAAATCGGCGATCTTCACCCGGCGCTTGCCGACGAGGACGATGTTCGCCGGCTTGACGTCGCGGTGGACGATGCCATGCTCGTGCGCGAACGCGAGGCCGTAGGCGACCTGCATCGCGACGTCCACCGCCCGCGCGACCGGGAGCGCGCGCCCGGCGAGCGCCTCGCGCAGCGTCGGGCCGCGCAAGAGCTCCATCGCGATGAAGGACACGCCGTCGGCTTCGCCGGCGTCGTAGATGGTGACGATGCAGGGATGGTTGAGCCGCCCGGCCGAGCGCGCCTCGCGGAAGAAGCGCTCGCGGAAGCTCTCGAGCGCTTCCCCCGAGAGCTGCGGGTCGACCGTCTTGATCGCGAGGACGCGGTCGATCACCGGGTCGCGCGCCTCGTAGACGACGCCCATGGCGCCGCGGCCGAGCTCGCCGAGGATTTCGTAGCGTCCGAGCTTATGCATCGCCTGAGGCTTCTTCTTTAAGTGGCTATTGTCACAGAGAAACGGGGCGCCGGGCCTGTCGATCGCGGCCAAATGCGCGGTGCGCCCGCCACAGGGCACGGCCGCCACCGCGGCGTGTGAAATTCTTCACGGACGCTCGCGGCCGCGGCGGGCAGTCTCGCAGCCCATGACGATGCAACTCGATGTCGCGAGCGCGAGCGAAGCGGGGCTCGTGCGACAGGTGAACGAGGACGCGGTCGGCGTGGACGCGGAGGCTGGCGCGATGGTGCTCGCCGACGGCATGGCGAAGCGGCAGGGCGCGGAAGTCGCGAGCCGGCTCGCCGCGCGCACCATCCTGCACAAGCTGACCCACGCCGCCGGTGAACGGCGCCTCGAGGAGCTGCGCGGCGCTTTCGAAGCGGCGAGCCAGGCGATCGGCGAGCGGATCGCGCGCCAGCCGGCCTACGAAGGCATGGGCGCCACCGCGGTTGCCGCGTGGTTCCGCGACGGCCGGCTCGCGGTCGCTCACGTCGGCGACGCGCGCCTGTACCGCCTGCGCGCGGGCCAGCTGAAGCGCATGACGGTGGACCACTCGTTCGTGCAGGCGCAGCTCGCGCAGGGCCGGGTCACCGAGGACGAGACGCGCCGCTCGCGGAGCCGCCACCTCGTCACCCGGGCGCTCGGCGCGGGCGGCCGCACGGCGCCCGACGTGGCCGAGCACCCGGTCGAGCCGGGCGACGTCTATCTCCTCTGCACCGACGGCTTGCACGAGCTCGTGGAGGAGGCCGACATCGAGGCGGCGCTCGCGGCGCTCGAGCCGAACGTCGAGCTCGCCGCCGAGACCCTGGTCGCCATGGCGAACGACCGAGGCGGCACCGACAACGTCTCGGTGATCGTCGTGCGCGCGCGCGCGCCGGAGGCCGCGGCGGCGCCGCGCGCCGAGCCGGGCCTGTTGGCGCGGCTGCGTTCGCTGTTCTCGCGCGAGGGCCGGTAGCCACTAAGATGAGGAACTGGTGCCGCAGGCATCCCTTCCCCCGGGGTTGGGGGAGCACGAGGGGGCGCCGCGAAGCGGCTTGGCCCTCTCGTCGCGTGGACTGCTGAGATGGAACCGATGCCGCAGGCGTCGCTTCCCCTGGAATCGGGGAGCACGAGGGGGCGCCGGGAGGCGGCTCTGCCCCCTCGTATCGTGGACTGCTGACATGGCGAAGCTGGTGGTGAGCCGCGAAGGGCATCTCCTCGAATCGCGCTTCATCGGCGAGGCGCGCATCGTCATCGGCCGCGCCGAGAGCGCCGACCTGCGCCTCGACGACGCCACGGTGAGCAAGCAGCACGCCGCCATCGAGGTGGTCGGCAACGACCACATCCTGCGCGACCTGGGCAGCGCCAACGGCACGTTCGTGAACGGCGCGCGCGCCGAGCGGCATCTGCTCAAGCACGGCGACGTGATCGCGATCCGCGACTTCGAGATCCGCTACGTGGACCACAAGTCGGTCGCCCCGGGCGCGGGCGACCGGACCATGGTGTTCCAGTCCACCGAGGCGCTCTCCGAGGCCTTCGCGCAGGAAGCGCTCGATGCGCCGGCGCCCGCGGCGCGCGCGACGGCCGTGACGCTCGCCGGCGGGTCGCTCCGCATCGCCCTCGGGCCGCGCGAGGGCAAGAAGGTGCCGCTCGAGCGCACCGTCACCGGCCTGGGCGAACGGGGCCGGGCGCGTGCGGCGCTGCTGCGGCGCCCGACCGGGATCTACATCGCGCGCGTGGAAGGCGCGGCGCCGAAGCTGAACGGCGCGCCGGTCGCCGAGGGCTGGAACGCGCTCAGCGACGGCGACATCGTCGAGGTCGCCGGCGAGCAGTACGTCGTGCGGATCGGCTGAAGGCGCCCCGCCCGGAAAAGAGGACGCCGCCCGCGGGCGGCGTTCCCGTTGCGCGGCCGGCGCGCCGCTTCAGGCCTTGGCGGCCTCCGGCTTCGGCTCGGGCTTCACCTGCACCGCCTTGTATTCGAGGAATTCCTCCATCCCGAACGCGCCGAGCTCGCGGCCGTGGCCCGACTGCTTGTAGCCGCCGAAGGGCGCGAGCATGTTGAACGGCGCGCCGTTGATGTCCACCTGCCCGGTGCGCAGGCGTTTCGCGACGCGCATCGCGTGCGCCTCGTCCTTCGACCAGACGCCGCCCGCGAGCCCGTAGGGCGTGTCGTTCGCGATGCGCACCGCCTCGTCCTCGTCGCGGTAGGTGATGATCGCGAGCACCGGGCCGAAGATCTCCTCCTGCGCGATCGTCGCCTTCGGGTCCACGCGGCCGAACACGGTGGGGCGGACGTAGAAGCCCCGCGCCAGGCCTTCGGGCGCGTCGGGGCCGCCGGCGAGCAGCTCCGCGCCCTCCTCGATGCCCTTGCGGATGTAGCTCCGCACCCGTTCGCGCTGCGCCGCCGACACGAGCGGCCCGAGCTTCGAGGTCTCGGCGAACGGGTCGCCGACGGTGTACTTCTCGGCCTCGGCCGCCGCCAGCTCCGCGGCCTCGCGGTACCTCGACTCCGGCACCAGCATCCGCGTGTGCGCGCTGCACGTCTGGCCGGAGTTGAGGAAGCACGCCGACATCGTGCCCTTCACCGCCGCGCCGAGGTCGGCGTCCTCGAGCACGATCGAGGCGGACTTGCCGCCGAGCTCCAGCGCGACGCGCTTCACCGTCTGCGCGGCGAGCTCCGAGACGCGCTTGCCGGCCCGCGTGGAGCCGGTGAAGGACACCATGTCCACGTCCGGGTGCCGCGCCATCGCCTCGCCGACCACCGGGCCGTAGCCGGTGACCAGGTTGAACACGCCCTTGGGCAGACCCACCGAGTCGATGATCTCGGCGAGGATGAAGGCGTTGAGCGGCGCGACCTCGGAGGGCTTCAGCACCACGGTGCAGCCGGCGGCGAGCGCCGGCGCGACCTTCGCCGCGATCTGGTGCAGGGGATAGTTCCAGGGCGTGATCGCCGCGACCACGCCGACCGGCTCGCGCAGCACGATCGAGTTGCCGACCTTCTCCTCCCACTTGAACCCGGCCGCCATCTTCGCGTACAGGGAGAAGGTGAACGTCGGCGAGCCGGCCTGGATGCGCGTGGCGAGCTTCACCGGCATCCCGACCTCCTGCGCGATGGTGCGGCCGATCTCGTCGGCGCGCGCCTTCATGCCCTCGTGGATCTTCGCGAGGAACGCGCCGCGCTCCGCCGGCGAGGTCGCTGCCCAGCCTTCGAACGCGGCGCGTGCGGCGGCGACCGCGCGGTTCACGTCCTCCTCGTCGCCTTCGGGGATCGTCGCGATCACTTCCTCGGTGGAGGCCGATTCGACGGCGATGGTCTTCGTTCCGTGTGGCGCCACCCAGGCGCCGCCGATGTAGAGCTTGTCGCGCTTTTGCATGTCGGGGGTCAGGATCGAGGATTGAGGATTCAGGATCGAGAATCGAGCATTGGGGGCGAGGATGCTCCGGGAAGCATGTCGCCCCGCGCCGCGGAGTCCGGTTGCACGGAAAGCTGGCGTCTCCCGGCCTCCGCCCCGCGCGAAGGGGTCGCGCCCCGGGCAGGAACCGGGACGCCTTCTCTCCTGCGAGGCCGACACTTTAGCAAACGCCCCTGCGCCGCGGGCGGGGCGTGTCCTGCCCGCGGCTACGGGTGGCTGATCGCCGGCTCCAGATCCCTGGCTACCGCGGCACCCCCGCCGCGGCCGAATCGGGCGCGGTGCGCTCGTATTCGAGCACCGCGTCGCGCAGCACCTCGGGAAGGGGGGCGGACTTCTTCTCCCCGGGCGCGGCGTGGACGTAGACGATCTCGCCGGAGATGAGGTGGTCCCCGCCGCGCCAGATCGCGAACTGGAAGACCATCGAGGTCCGGCCGAGCCGGGCGACGCGGCAGCCGACGTCGATCATCTCGTCGTAGTGCGCCGAGCCGTGGAACTCGACGGTCGCCTTCACGACGTAGAGCCGCATGTAGATGTCGGCGATCGCCTGCTCGCGCCCCGGGCTGATCGCCCGCCAGTACTCGGCGATCGCCGTGTCGAAGTACATGAGGTAGTGGGCGTTGAACACCACGCCCTGCATGTCCACCTCGGCCCAGCGCACGCGCATCGGGTGGATGCACGCGAAGTCCTCACGTTTCATGGCGCCTCCTGCGGTGCCGCGAGTATAGGCACGCGGCGCGGCCGGGACCACACCTCCGGGGCGGGGGCTAACCGAGCGCGAGCCCGGCGATCCCGAGGACGATCGCGGCGGCGGCGACGATGCGCCGCCGCGCGTCCCGCTCCCCGAGGAAATGCGCGCCCATCAGCGCGCCGAACAGGATGCTCGCCTCCCGCGCCGGCGCCACCAGGCTCACCGGCGTGAACACGAGCGCCGTGAGCACGAGGATGTAGGCGGCCGGCGACAGAATCGCCACGAGCAGGATGGCGCGGCGGTCCGCACGCCACGATTCCGCGAGCGCCGCCGCCGACCCGGCGAGCGGCAGGAGCATCGCGCTGCGCGTGAGGAGGCAACACCAGTCGAAGACGATCGGCGGGATCATGAAGCGGCTCACGGCGAGCTTGTCCACCAGCGTGTACGCGGCGATCGTGAGTCCGGTGAGCAGTGCGAAGCCGGCGCCGCGCGGGCGCTCGCGCGAGAAGAGCTTGAGCGGGTTCCCGGTGAGGAGGTAGGCACCCGCGACGACGAGCAGCGCGCCGGCGACGCCGACGGGACCCGGGCGCTCGCCGAGCAAGACGACGGCCGCCGCGAGCGTGATGAGCGGCCCGGTCGCGCGCGCGAGCGGATACACCACCGAGAGGTCGCCGAAGCGGTAGCCGCGGTCGAGGAGCAGGAAGTAGGCGGTGTGGATCGCCGCGCTCGCGAGGATCGGCAGGAGATGGATCCACTCGAAGCGGTAGCTCTGCACGATCCAGGCGCCGGCCGCCACCGGCGCCCACAACGCGGTCGCGACCATCGCAACGAGCGTCATGAAGGCCGGGCCGCCGCGCGCCTTCTTCAGCACGAGGTTCCAGGTCGCGTGCGCAGCCGCGGCGACCAGCACGAGCGCGAGGGCGGCGGCGGTCATCGGCGAGGTAAGATGCGCCGGTCATTCTACGCAGGAGCCGCAGCCTCCGATGGACGAGGTCGTCATCCGCGCGATGCAGAAGTGGCCGAACGTGCCCAACGTGTTCGGCTGGCTGAAGCTCGACCGGCGCGGCAACTGGCTCGTGAAGTCGCGCGCGGCGGAAGCCGGCGCGCCGGTGTTCGAGCGCATCACCAACGCGGCGGTGGTCGAGTTCATCGGCCGCAACTATGCCGCCGACGACGCGGGCCGCTGGTTCTTCCAGAACGGGCCACAGCGGGTGTTCGTCGCGCTCGAATACACCCCGCTCGTCTATCGCCTGCGCGCCGACGGGCGGTCGATCGAGGCGCACACCGGCGCCGTGCCGGCCGAGCCCAAACGCGCCTGGGTGGACGACGCGGGGATGCTGGTGATCGAGACCGAGCTCGGCCCCGGCGTCGTGCTCGACCGGGACCTCGCGAAGCTGCTCGAGCGCATCGAGGTGACCGGCGGCGCGCCCGCCGCCGACGAGGACCTCGAGTCGCTCGGCGCGGGCGGCGCGCCCGGCCTCGCCATCGCGATCGGAAAGAAACGGGTGCCGCTCGGCTCGATCGCGGCCGCGGACGTGCCGGCGCGCTTTCGCTTCAACCCGGCGCCGGCGCCGGCGCCCGGCGAGCCGGAGTGCTGAATCGGCGGTGGCGCGTGCGTTATCCTTGCGCCGCGATTTTCCGGAGCAAGCTGTCATGAAGCGCCTCGTCATCGTACTCGCTGCCGCGCTCGTCGCCGGCTGCAGCTGGTTCCGCTCGGGTCCGGACACCGGGTCCGCGCCGCGGCTGCCGCCGGACGCGGTGGCCTACCAGTGCGAACAGGGCAAGCGTCTCGTCGTCCGCTACCCGGCGGGTGGGAAATACGCGCTCGTCGTCCTGCCCGACCGCGAATTCCGCCTCGACCCGGTCGGCCCGGGCCGTTACTCGAACGGCCGGGCGACGCTCGAGGCTGCCGGCGAGAGGGTGTCGCTCACGGACGGGGCCACGCTTGCCTTCATGAACTGCGCGCCGGCGGCGAAGTAATCCGGCGCCGCGCCGCCGCGATCGCGCAGTGGCTACGGCGACGCGGTGCCGCGCGTTGCGCCGCGCCCTCAACCCGCCGCGGGGGCGGGCGCGGGCGCAGCCTGCCGCCGCTCGCGCTCGACGAGCTTCAGCATCGTGTCGATCGTGATCGAGCGGAAGGTCGCCTTCGCGATCTCGTCGATTTCGGAAGCGACGCGCGCGAGCGCGCGCTCGCCCGGCGTCCCGGCCGCGAGCGCCGCGGGGTCCGGCCCGAGCGTCTCGAAGAGCTCGATCACGTCGAGCAGCGTGAGGCGCTTCGCGTTGCCGGCGAAGCGGTAGCCGCCGCCGACCCCGCGTGTGGACTCGACGAGCCCCGCGCGCCCGAGCTCGCGCAGGACCTTGGCGAGGTGGTGCGGCGACACGCCGTACTTCTCCGCGATCTCCGCCGCGGAGACCTGCGCCGACGGGTTCGCGGCGAACTCGAGGATCGCGTAGAGCGCGAGCTCGGTAGCCTTCTGGAGCTTCATCGGCGCCCTAGGCGAGGTCGAGCTCGAGCGGGATGAACGGCGCGGCCATCATCCCCTGGCTGCGGAAGAACGAGAGCACCAGGTTGTTCTCGCGCGAGGTGAGGGTGCGCACCTTGGTGACCCCGGCGCGGCGGAAGCCGGCGAGGATCGCCGCGAGCAGCCGCGCGCCGACGCCGGCGAGCCGCCCGTCGGGCCGCACGCCGATGCCGAACACCCAGCCGCAGGGCGGCTGGCCGAATTCCCAGTCGCGGACCTCGCCGAGGATGTAACCGACGACCGCCCCCTCGGCGACGGCGACGAGGAAGAAGCGCTGTTGCCGCCCGCGCGTGCCGTAGCGGTGGAAGAGCTCGTACCAGTAGTCCGGCTTCGCGATGCCGGTGATCGCCGCGTCGAGGGCGATGACGCCATCGAGGTCGGCCGCCTCGACCGGCCGGATCGCGACCTCCGCGGTTGCCGGCGGGTGCGCGCTCACTCAGCGGCCGTCCCGCGACGTGATACAGACGCCGCGGTGAAGAAAAGCTGATCTGTATCAAAAAGGCGCATAACGGTACGAGATTACCATGGTCCGGCTTGGGACCACCACGCCGGGCGGGAGAAGAACGAGGCCGCAGGGCCGGCCGCCGGGCGTGCCAAGGCTGGCGAGGAGGAGGGGCGCCGCGGCCCGCGCCGGAGATCGCGTCCGGCGCGGGGCGAAGCGCACCGTCCGCCCTCGCATTGGCACCGACGGTTCGGAGGCGGCAGGCATGAAATCCACCCTGGCGGCGGGCGTCACCGTGACGCGGCGGATCGGCGTCGGCCGCGACCGCACCATCGACTTCATGGGCGAGAAGGCGCGCGTCTATGCGACGCCCATGCTCGTGCGCGACATCGAGATGACCTGCCGCGAGCTGCTGCTCCAGCACCTCGATCCGGGCGAGGACTCCGTCGGCACGCGCGTGGAGGTGGACCACCTCGCGCCGACGCTCCTCGGGATGACGGTCGAGATCACGGCGACGGTCACCGACGTGAAGGGCCGCGCGGTGAGCTTCGACGTCACGGCCACCGACGGCGTGGACGCGATCTGCCGCGGGAAGCACAACCGCTTCGTCGTGGACGTCGCGCAGACCGAAGCGCGTCTCGCGGCGAAGGCGAAGAAGGCCGGCCTCGCCTGAGGGGACGGCGATGAACGCGCCGGAGCGCTCGGGCAAGGGCGAGGTCCGCCGCCTCGCGACCTATTGTTACCAGTGCGTCGCCGGTCCGGACCTGTTGCAGGTCAAGGTGGCCGACGGCGTCGCCACCGAGGTCGAGCCGAACTTCGGCGCCTGTGACGTGCACCCCGGCGGGGGCAAGGTCTGCGTGAAGGCCTATGGCCTCGTGCAGAAGACCTACAACCCGAACCGGGTCCTCACGCCGATGAAGCGCACCAACCCGAAGAAGGGGCGCGACGAGGACCCCGGCTTCGTGCCGATCTCCTGGGACGAGGCGCTCGACACCATCGCGGCGAAGCTGCGCGCGATCCGCGAGACGGGGCTCCTCGACGAGTCGGGCTATCCGCGCGTCGCGGCGAGCTTCGGTGGCGGCGGCACGCCCCAGTCGTACATGGGCACTTTCCCCGCGTTCCTCGCCGCGTGGGGCCCGGTGGACATGGGCTTCGGCTCGGGGCAGGGGGTGAAGTGCTACCACTCCGAGCACCTCTTCGGCGAGTACTGGCATCGCGGCTTCACCGTCAGCCCCGACACGCCGCTCTGCAACTACGTGATCTCGTGCGGCGCGAACGTCGAGGCCTCCGGCGGCGTGGTCGGCGTGTGGCGCCACGCGAACGCGCGCGCGCGCGGCATGAAGCGCGTGCAGGTGGAGCCGCACCTCTCGGTCACCGGCGCGTGCTCCGCCGAGTGGGTGCCGATCCGGCCGAAGACCGACGCCGCGTTCCTCTACGCGCTCATCCACGTGATGCTCCACGAGGCCAAACGCGAGCGCCTCGACCTCCCCTTCCTCGCGCAGCACACCGCGTCGCCGTATCTCGTCGGCGCGCACGGGTTCTACCTCCGCGATCCGGCGACGGGCAAGCCGCTCCTGTGGGACCGCAGGCGGGGTGCCGCCGTGCCCTTCGACACGCCCGACACCGATCCGGCGCTCGAGGGCGCGTTCCATGCCGACGCGGTCGAGATCGGCCCCGACCGGGACGAGCTCGCGCGCGGCCGTCTCGCGGGCGAGCCCGCGTTCGCGAAGCTCGTCGCGCACATCGCGCCGTATTCGCCCGAATGGGCCGCGGCGATCTGCGACGTCCCGGCAGCGACGATGCGGCGCGTCGCGAACGAGTTCCTCGACCACGCCCAGGTCGGCGCGACGATCGAGATCGAGGGCCGGACGCTGCCGTTCCGCCCGGTCGCGGTGAGCCTCGGCAAGACGGTCACCAACGGCTGGGGCGGGTTCGAGTGCTGCTGGGCGCGCACCGTGCTCGCGACGCTCGTCGGCGGCCTCGAGGTGCCGGGCGGCACGCTCGGCACGACCGTGCGCCTGAACCGTCCGCTCTCCGAGCGGCTCGCGAGCGCGAAGCCCGGCCCCGACGGCTTCCTGCTGCCGCCGCTCAACCCGACCGACAAGGCGCACTGGAGCCCGCGCCCGAACATCCGCAACGCCTACCGCAGCATGGTGCCGCTCGCCGCGGACGGGCCGTGGAGCCAGGCGCTCGGGCCGACGCACTTCTCGTGGATGTTCCTCGACGGCACGCCCGAGGGGCTGCCGAAGGTCACGCCGCCGGAGGTGTGGTTCGTCTACCGGACCAACCCGGCGATCTCGTTCTGGGACACGCCCGCGGTCGTGGAGCGGATGGCGCGCTTCCCGTTCGTGGTCGCGTTCGCCTACACCCGCGACGAGACGAACCACGCGGCCGACATCCTGCTGCCCGACGCCACCGACCTCGAGAGCCTGCAGCTCATCCGCATCGGCGGCTCGAAGTACGTGGAGCAGTTCTGGGAGCGCGAGGGCTTCGCGCTGCGCCAGCCGGCGGTCGCGCCGCGGGGCGAGGCGCGCGACTTCACCGACATCGCGACCGAGCTCGCGCGCCGCACCGGGCTCCTCGACAAGTACAACGCGGCCATCAACAAGGGCGCGGGCGGCGTCCCGCTCAAGGGCGAGCGCTGGGACCATAGCCTCGCGCCCGACCGCGTCTACTCGCGCGACGAGATCTGGGACCGCGTGTGCCGCGCCGCGAGCGCCGAGCTCTCGGATGGCGCCGAGTCGCACGGGCTCGACTGGTGGAAGGCGCACGGCCTCGCGACGAAGCCCTTCGCGCGCACCGACTGGTACCTCTTCCCCACGATGGTGAAGCAGGGCCTGCGCTTCGAGCTCCCCTACCAGGAGCGGCTGTGGCGCGTCGGGCAGGAGCTCGGCCGGCGGCTGCACGAGCACGGCATGCGCTGGTGGGACAAGCAGCTCGCCGAATACCAGCCGCTGCCGAAGTGGAAGGATTTCCCGGGCGAGTGGGAGCGCGCGATGGTCGCGCAGGGCGGCTCCGCCGAGGCGTACCCCTTCTGGCTCCTCACCGCGCGCAGCATGCAGTACTCGTGGGGGGCGAACGCCGGCGTGCAGCTCGTCAAGGAGGTCGCCGACAACCTGACCGGGCACAAGGGCGTGGTGATCAACGCCGGCACCGCCGCGCGCCTGGGCATCGCCGACGGCGACCTGGTCGAGATCGCCACGCCGCAGCGCGCGGTGCGCGCGCGCGCGCAGGTGCGGCAGGGCATCCGGCCCGACACGCTGCTCCTCGTCGGCCAGTTCGGCCACTGGGCGACGCCGCACGCGAAGGACTTCGGCATGCCGAGCCTCAACACGCTCGCGACGATGTCGCTCGAGCTCACCGACGCCACCGGCTCGGGCGCCGACATCGTGCGCGTGCGCCTCGCGAGGGTCGCCGCATGACCCGCTGGGCGATGACCGTCGATCTGCGGCGCTGCGTCGGCTGCCAGACGTGCACCGCGGCGTGCCGCACGGCGAACGCGACGCCGCCGGGCGTGCAGTGGCGACGCGTGCTCGACATGGAGGTGGGCGAATACCCCGAGGTGCGCCGCGCGTTCGTCCCCGTCGGCTGCATGCACTGCGACGACCCGCCGTGCATGCACGTCTGCCCCTCCACGGCGACGCGCAAGCGCGCCGACGGCATCGTCACCATCGACTACGACCTCTGCATCGGCTGCGCCTACTGCGCGCTCGCCTGTCCCTACCAGGCGCGCTACCGCGCCGACGAGCCCCGCTACGCCTACGGCGAGCCGACGCCGCCGGAGGAAGCGCGCCTCGACCGCGGCCGGCTCGGTGTGGCGACCAAGTGCACCTTCTGCGTCGAGCGCATCGACGCGGGCCTCGCGGCGGGGAAGACGCCGGGCGTGGACCCGGAAGCGACCCCCGCGTGCGTGAATAGCTGCATCTCGCAGGCGCTCCAGTTCGGGGACCTCGACGATCCGCAGGGCAAGGTCGCGGGCCTGCTCGCCACCCACCGGCATTTCCGGATGCACGAGGAGCTCGGCACCGGGCCGGGCGTGTATTACCTGTGGGACCGCGCCGATGGCTAGCGTCCGCACGCGGCGCACGCGCCGCCCGCTCGCGACGGTTCGGTGCGTCCGCCACCGCAACGGCCAGGCTGAGCGCACATGAAACCGCCCACCGAATTCGGCCCGAGGCCCTGGCAGCAGACGAGCTGGGACGCGCGCGCCGCGACGAACTTCATCCTCGGTGGCACGGGGACGGGCCTCCTCGTCGCCGCGGCGTGCTTCTTCGCGCCGCAGGCGGGCTGGCGCGTGCTCGCCGCGCTCGGCCTCGTCTCCGTCGCCGGCGGCCTCGGCGCGGTGTGGTTCGAGCTCGGGCGGCCGTGGCGCTTCGCCAATGTCGCGCTCAACCCGCGCACGTCGTGGATGACGCGCGAGGCCTACGCGAGCGGCTTCGTGTTCGCTTTCGGCGCCGCGGCGGTTGCGACCGGCGCCGCGTGGCCCGCGTGGCTCGCCGCGCTGGCGGCGCTCGCTTTCGTGTACTGCCAGTCGCGGATGCTGCGCGCCGCGAAGGGGATCCCCGCTTGGCGCGTCCGCGAGCTCACGCCTTTCATCGTCACGACGGGGCTCGCGGAAGGGACGGGGCTCGCCCTCGCGCTCGCGCCGGCGCTCGCGGGGGGCGCGCCGCGCTGGGTGGGGGCGTTCTTCCTCGCCGTCGTGGTCGGCCGCATCGGCGCGTGGCTCGCGTATCTCGGCGCAGCGTCGCGGCACGCCGCGCCGCGGGCGCGGGCCGGGCTCGAGGCCGCCGGGCGGCACGTCGTCGTGCTCGGGACGGTCATCCCGGTCGTCGCAGCGGCGGTCGCGTTCGCGTTGCCGGCGGTCGCGGCGGTGGCGCTCGCGCTCGGCGGGCTCGCGGCGCTCGCCGCCGGCTGGCGCGCGAAGCACGCGATCGTGCTCAGGGCGGGATTCAACCAGGGCTTCGCGCTGCCGGCGCTGCCGGTGCGTGGCGCGAGGTGACGCGGGGCAGGAGACACGTCGAAGGAGATGCCGCGACGCTCCCGCGAGAGGGGCGTGCGGCATGGCAGAGGGAACGGCTCGCCCGGGGGCGCGGCGAGCGGCGGGGAAGGGGGACGGGTCATGGCGATGCTTGCGAGATCGGCGCGCGACGCGCGCGGCCACTTCGCCGGGGCGCCGGCGGCCGCGCGCCGGGCCGCGGCGCGGCGGCCGTGGATGTTCGAGCCCGAGGCGGAGACGATGCCGCGCGAGCGGCTCGCGGCGCTGCAGATGCGGCGTTTGCGCGCGACGCTGCGCAACGCCTGCGAGAACGTGCCGCTGCACCGGCGGCGGCTGCGCGCACTCGGCGTCGAGCCGGGTGACGTCCGCTCGCCCGCGGACGTCGCGGCGCTGCCGTTCACGACGAAGAGCGACCTGCGCGACCACTACCCGTTCGGGCTCTTCGCGCGGCCGCGCAGCGCGCTCGTGCGGCTGCACGCCTCCTCGGGCACGACCGGCAAGCCGACGGTGGTCGGCTACACCGCGAAGGACATCGCCACCTGGGCCGGCCTCATGGCCCGCTCGATGGCGGCGGCCGGCGCGCGGCCTGGCGACGTCGTGCACAACGCCTACGGCTACGGCCTCTTCACCGGCGGGCTCGGGGCGCACTACGGGGCGGAGCGCCTCGGCGCCACCGTGGTCCCGATGTCGGGCGGCGCGACCGAGCGCCAGGTGGTGCTGATCCAGGACTTCGGCGCCCGCGTGCTCTGCTCGACGCCGTCCTACGCGCTCGCGATCGCCGAAGTGGCCGAGCGCGAAGGCGTGGACCTGCGCAAGTCGAAGCTCGCCGTCGGGCTCTTCGGCGCCGAGCCCTGGAGCGAGGCGATGCGGCGCGAGATCGAGGCGCGCATCGGCCTGCGCGCGGTGGACATCTACGGGCTCTCGGAGATCCTCGGGCCGGGCGTCGCCTGCGAGTGCGGCGAGCACCAGTCGGGCCTGCACGGCTGGGAGGACCACTTCCTCTTCGAGGTGATCGACCCCGAGACCGGCAAGCCGCTGCCGGAGGGCGAGACGGGCGAGCTGGTCATCACCACGCTCACCAAGGAAGCGCTGCCGATGATCCGCTACCGGACCCGCGACATCACGCGGGTCACGACCGAGCGCTGCCCCTGCGGGCGCACGCACCTGCGGATCCGGCGCGTCACCGGGCGCAACGACGACATGCTGATCATCCGCGGCGTGAACGTGTATCCGTCGCAGATCGAGGCGGTGCTGGTGGGCCTCGCGGGTGTCGAGCCGCACTACCAGCTCGTCGTCGAGCGGCGGGGGAGCCTCGACCACCTCACGATCGAGGTCGAAGCGGCGCCCGGCCTGCCGCCCGAGCGCTATCCAGACGTGGCCCGCGACGTGCAGCACCACGTCAAGTCCATGGTCGGCGTGACCGCGGACGTCACGGTCAGGAAGCCGGGCGAGGTGCCGCGCTCGCAGGGCAAGGCGGTGCGGGTGCGCGACCTGCGCCCGAAGCCCGCGTAGGGGTGATCGCGCCAGGCGCTGCGGGCGGCCGGGACGACGGGGGCGGGGGCTCTGCCCGGGCCGGCGTGTGCGCCTCTGCCCCGGCGCCTCGGGGCGGCGCAGGCCGGGCTTGACGTCCGCCGCCAAAATAAGTAATCTAGTACCAAATTACGTAAATAGGGTCGGGCCCGTGGACTTCCGCCGCCAGACGAACCGCCGCCTGCACGAGGAGCACATGGCCGTCATCGACCTGCTCGGCCGCTTCCAGCGCGCGCTCCTCGCGGCGCGCGACGCGCCGCTTGCCGGCGGGGCCGCCTTCCAGCGCCTCGCGCGCGAGCTCGCGCACGGTCTCGACTTCGAGGTCGGCGCGCACTTCGACTTCGAGGAGGACGAGCTCTTCCCGCGCCTCGCCGACGCCGGCGAGGGAGACCTCGTCGCGCTCCTCGAGGAAGAGCACGTCGTGATCCGTGACGTCGCCGCGACGGTGCGCGGCCTGCTCGCGCGGGCGCTCGCCGGAAGCCTCGACGAGGCCGCGTGGCGGGCGTTGCGCACGCACGGGCTCGAGCTCTGCGAGCGGCTCACGTCGCACGCGGAGAAGGAGGAGGGCGCGCTGCTCCCGGCGCTCGAGAGCCTGCTCGACGACGACGCCGACCGCGAGGCGTTCGCCGCCTACGCCGCGGCGTGAAGGAGGGGACCGTGACTGCCGCACAGACCGAAACCAGGGCCGGGCCGCGCACGCGGCGGCTCGCGCCGCGCGACCTCGACGCCGTGGTCGCCATCGACGCCGCCATCACGGGCCGCTCGCGCCGCGCCTACTTCGAGCGCCGGCTGCGCGCCGCGATGGCCGAGCCGGCGCTCCACGTCCAGCACGCCGTCGATTGCGGCGGCGAGCTCTGCGGCTACGCCCTGGGGCGGAAGCTCCTCGGCGAGTTCGGCCGGCAGGAGCCGGCGCTGCGCCTGGAGGTGATGGGCGTGAAGCCGGGGCTGCAGGGACAGGGCATCGGCTCGCTCGCGCTCGCGGCGCTCGAGGCCGACGCGCGCGCCGCGGGGGTGCGGCAGTTGCGCACGCAGGCTTCCTGGCGCGACCACGCGATGCTCGAGTTCTTCGACCACGCCGGCTTCGAACTCGGGGGCAACCTCGTGATCGACTGCCCGGTGCACGCCGGCGCCCTGGGGGCCGAGGCGCCGGTCGCGGCGCGCGAGCACCGGCACTTCACGAGCGAGATCGACTACAGCGACGGCGCGTCGAACGACTTCGAGGCCCTGGCGCGGGACGTGGTGGACGTGCGCAGCCTGCGGCGCGAGGAGCTCCCCGACATCGTGCGCATCGACCGCCGGCTCACCGGCGCCGACCGCTCCGCCTACCTCGGCGAAGCGGTCGCCGAGGCGCTCGAGGATTCGGCGGTGCGCGTCTCCCTCACGGCGCGCGTGGACGGCATCGTCGCCGGCTACGCGATGGCGCGCACCGACTTCGGCGACTTCGGCCGCAGCGAGCCCGTCGCGGTGCTCGACACCATCGGCGTCGATCCCGACTACGCCCACCGGCACGTCGGCACCGCGCTCCTCTCGCAGCTCTTCGTGAACCTCGAGGCGCTGCACGTCGAGCGCGTCGAGACGGTCGTCGCGCGCCACGACTTCGCGCTGCTCGGCTTTCTCTACAAGGCGGGCTTCGGGCCGGCGCAGCGGCTCGGCTTCGTGAAGCGGCTCTAGCAGGGTGTTGAAAAAGGGGGACACATCCCCCTTGACCCCCTAATTCAGGGGCCGCCGAAAAACGCTTCCCTCCCAAAGCATCGGTGGCCGTTGTTGTCGAAGAGCGCCGGGAAGCGTTTTTCAACAGCCTGCTAGGGCATGCCTGAACGAAGGGGACACGTGCCCCTCCGATCCCCGATGTCAGAGAAAGCCCCGATCCGTCCGGCGAATCGGTGAGAGCTCCCCTGGCACGCCCGCGCGGCGTGCCGCGTGCGCCCCGATTGTTAAAGTTTGTGGAATCCGGCCGCGGGGGCTAGCCGTTCGCCGGCGCCGACGGTAATTTGACGGCCAGAAGGCGCCGTGCGGTCGCGCTGGGCTCCAGGCGGTGCGACCCGCGCGGGAAACGCCTCGACCAGCCTCAAGCCACCCCCGCAGCGATGCGGGTCCGGAAAGCCACGGGTCTCTCGCAGACGGCCGGGTTGCCTGGAAGCCCTCGACGGCGATCCGGCTCCGCCGGCACAACAACGACACCCCGGAAGCAGCGTCAGATGCAGCCGTTCCCCGGGCCCAGGGAGCGGCTGCTCGTTTCGGAGGACAGAGGCCAGCGGGCGACCGGGCCGGTTCGCGTCGCGCCTGAAGCCGGCCGCTCCACGGCGCGCGACGGCGAAGAAGCGGCTCAGGCGTGCAGCCGCTCGTACTTCGCGGCGAGCTCGTCCGGCGTCTCGCGGAAATCGGGGTGCGGGACGATGCAGTCCGACGGGCACACGAGCTGGCACTGCGGCTCGTCCTCCGCGCCGACGCACTCGGTGCAGCGCGCGGGGTCGATCACGTAAACGGGATCCCCCTTGGCGATCGCCTGGTTCGGGCAGACCGGAACGCAGGCGTCGCAGGCGGTGCAGTCGTCGCCGATCAACAGGGCCATGGGATTTCCCGGGCTCGCGGGGGCCCGCCGGTCAGGCGGCCTTCGCGCCGAGGCTCGCGAGCTTCTCGTGGCGGAACGCGCCCCAGATCGCCGCGCCGATCGCGCCGGCGTGGATCGAGTCGGGGTGGCTGACGGCCTCCACGTTCACCTTCTCGGCCACCATCTCCTCGCGGATCGCCGCGAGGAGCCCGGTGTCGAGCGCGAGCCCGCCGGTCATGAGGGCCACGCCCTCCTTGATGCCGGTCACCTTGAGGAGCTTCACGATCCGCGAGGCCATCGAGAGGTGGATGCCCTTCAGGATGTCGGGCGTCGGGATGCCGCGCGAGACCATGTTGATCACGTCGGTCTCGGCGAGCACGGCGCAGATCGAGCTCACCTTCTCCGGATCCTGCGCGGTCTGCGACAGCGGGCCGATCTCCTCGACCGCGACGCCGAGGTAGCGGGCGATGTTCTCCAGGAACTGGCCCGAGCCGGAGGCGCACTGGCTCGTCATCTTGTAGGAGAGCACCTTGCCGCGCTCGTCGATGTAGATCGCGCGGCCGTTCAGCGCGCCGATGTCCACGACTGCGCGCGCGTCCGGGCGCAGGAACACGCCGCCGCGCGCGTGGGTGGTCATCGAGTAGAAGTGGCCCGTGGCGAACTTCACGTTCTCGCCCTCGCCGGTGGTCGCCACGTAGGCGACGTCGGCGGGCTTGAGCCGCGCTTCCTCGAGGACCTCGTCGTAGCCTTCCTGCGCCAGCGCCAACGGGTCGCGGCGGCGGATGCGCTCGACGCGCTTCGCCACCCAGGTGTGCCGGTCGCCCTCGCTCGCGAAGAGGACCGTCTTGACCGCGCCGGAGCCGATGTCGATGCCGACCGTGTGGATCATCACGCCTTCTCCCGCCGTTCGGCGACCTTGCCTTCCTCGACCACCGCGCGCCAGGCGAACGTCGCGCCGCCGAGCGCCCCGGTGTAGATCGAGTCGGGGTTGATGTTGAGGGTCAGCTCGCCGTAGTTCTCGGCGACGAGCTCCTTCAGCGCCTTCACCGCGGCCTCGTTCTTGGCGACGCCGCCGGTGAACGTGAACTCGTTGCGGATGCCGCCCGAGCGCGCCAGGATCGACATCGCCCGCAGGATGATGGCGCGGTGCAGCCCCGCCATGATGTCCTCGCGCTTCTCGCCGAGCGCCAGCCGGTCGCGCAGCTCCGCCCCGGCGAAGACGGTGCAGGTCGAGTTGATGCGCACGTTCTTGGTGGACTGCATGGCGAGCGGCCCGAGCTCGTGCAGGCCCATGTTCATCTCGTCGGCGATGTAACCGAGATACCGGCCGCAGCCGGCGGCGCAGCGGTCGTTCATCTGGAAGCTCTCGACGATGCCGTGCGGGTCCACCTGGATCGCCTTGGTGTCCTGGCCGCCGATGTCGAGCACGGTGGCGGTGCCGGGGTACATGACGTGCGCGCCGAGGCCGTGGCAGAGGATCTCGGAGCGGATGTGCTCCTTCGAGAACGGCAGCCGCGCACGGCCGTAGCCGGTGCCGATGACGTAGGTCTCCTCCATCGGCACGTCGAGGATGCCCCTGATCGGCTCGGCCACGGCGTCCCGGCGGCCCGCCGTCTCCGGCAGCGCCCGGAACGTGCGCTCGAGCGCGTCGAGCAGGTGGCGGCGGATCGAGTCGCCATAGACACGGTTCTCGACCTCGATGATCGAACGGTCGAACACGTTGAGGAGGAAGTCGTAGCGCACGCCCGCTTCCTTGGCGACGGTCTCGCCCACCGCGAGGTACTGGCTGCCGGCGATGTCGCGGAAGAAGTCGCTCTTGCGGTTCGCCCCGGGCGCGAAGAGCCGCGGCGCCTCCGCGGAGAGTCGCCGGAACACCTCTTCGAGCGCGGCGGTGACGCCCTTCGCGGCGTCGCCGAACTTCGCCGTGCCCACGTTGCGCTGGCAGGTGGCCTCGAGGTCGGCGAGCTGCTCGAGGTACTGCTCGAGGCGGAAGTCGCGCTCGAGCTGCGCGAGGAAGCCCTCCAGCGATCCGTTCAACGCGCCCGAGGACGCGAGCGCCTGGCGGAAGAGGTGGAAGCGGCCGTTCACGAGCGCCTCCTGCTTGGCGATCGCGGCGGCGGTGTCGTAGTTCGAGCGCGAGTTGGTGATGCCGCGCCCGAGGACGTTCTGGTTCTCGTCGATCACCACCGCCTTGGTGGTGGTCGAGCCGAGGTCGATGCCGATGAAGCAGCGCATGGGTCAGCTCCTGCAAAGACGTGAACCGCAAAGGCGCCGAGGGCGCAAAGGATCGCAAGAGGACGGGATGCGGTCATGGCGGGCGCGATGCCCCCCCCCCCCCC
>JAOAEA010000009.1:0-39500 GCA_026417035.1 Burkholderiales bacterium | reverse complement strand
GCCATAGACCTTGGTCAGGCAGATCTGAAGGATGGGCAGGTAGCCTTGCAGCCATGGTTGCTGGTCAATGACGAGGTCAGTCCAGCCCCCGCGGATGGCGGCGATCCGTCGCCACATGTCCGACGCGTAACACCCTCGCGCTCCTCTGCGCCTTTCGCGCCTCCGCGGTTCCGCCGTTCAGTGCGCGGCCGCGGTCCGCTTCTGCTTGATCATCTGGAAGTAGCTCTCCAGACGGTTCTTCACGTTCGCGGCCGAGAAGTAGCGCGGGTCCACGAGGTCGGTCTCGATGAAGGCGGCGGGCTTGCCGGTGCGCTTCTCGACCTCGCGCAGGATCAGCAGCTGCCCGGCGGAGAAGCTGTTGCAGCTCTTGATCGAGTTGATGAGCAGCCCGTCGGCCTGGTACTCCTCGATGTACTTGCAGATCATGTCGATCCGCGAGGGGAGGTTCAGGTTGGTGTAGCAGCCGAGGCAGTACTCGGCGAGAGACTCGAGCGGCCGGTCGGGGTCGTGGCGGAAGCCGAAGTCGTACACCCCGCCCACCTTCGCGTAGGTGGAGGTCACCACCACCGCGCCCTCGTCGTAGAACATCTTCCAGAAGTCGCGGAAGCTGGTCCAGTTCGGCGGCCCCTCGACCACCAGCCGGTACTTCTCCTCGGCGAGCTCGCCTTCCGGCGTGACCGGGCCCTTGCCCTCGCGCACCCGCTGCTCGATCTCGCCGCGCAGGACGCGGTAGTACTGCGTGGCCTCGGGCGTGCCGCGGAAGGCGGTGAAGATCGGTCCGATGTAGTACACCGCGCCGAAGTAGCCGTCGATCGGCGAGGGGCGGTTCTTGGCCGACTGCAGCACCGCGACCAGGTCTTCCTCGGCCTTCTGCGACTCCTTCATGTACTCGCGCAGGCGGTCGATGTCGAACTTGACGCCCGACACGCGCTCGAGCGTCGGGATCACGTTCTCCTGCAGCTGCTTCACCACGTAGTCGCGCATGTTCGGGGCGATCTTGCCGTCGCCCTGGTAGGGGACGTGGAGCATCACCGTCTCGCAGCCGTACTTGTGGCGGATCAGCTCGAACCACTTCATGAACGTGAAGCAGCCGGTGTAGGAGAGCAGCAGCACGTCGGGCGTGGGCAGCGGGTCGCCAGTGGGGCCGATCTCGCCGCCCATCATCATCCCGAGGTCGGCCTTGACGTAGGTGCAGACGTCCTCAGACTGGCCGTCGCGCTCGGCGTCCATGATGAACTTGCCCGATTTCTTGCGCATGCCGTTCTGCAGCGCATTCGTCTCCGGCAGGCTGCGCGCGAAGTCGAAGCACATCAGCAGCTCGTTCAGGTTGCCGGGCACGAAGGTCGCGGAGACCTTGCGCCCCTCGCCGCGCGCGCGCGCGAGCTCCATGTAGTTCTTGTTGATGAGCTCCTTCTGGAGCCACATCGCGTCCTCTTTCTGGACCTCGGGCTTCCGGCGCGATTCGGGGCCTGCGATCGGGGTCGGTGTGCTCATGCGCTGTCTCCTCCGCGGCCGCTAGGCCGCGCTCCAGAGCTTGATGGAATCGGCGAACGTGCCGGCCTGCTCGCGGATCGGCGCCATCTGGCCGGTGTTCTCCGCGTACTTGAACGCGGTGTATGGAATGCCGTGCTTGGCGAGCACGTCCTGCAGCATCGGCCGCTCGAGCAGCGCCGGGTCGCAGAAGGAGGGCGCCGCGAACACCACGCCCTCCGCGCCGCGCGTGCGCACCTGCTCGAGAAGGAACTTGCCCTTGTCCTCGCGGCGCGCGTCGTACTTGGCCGAGGTCGAGGCCGAGTGGTGCAGGAAGGCCCGGGAGAGCTCTTCCAGCGGGTTGCCCGTCTCCGGCACGTCCTCGAGCAGCCAGCGCGTCACCAGCATGAAGTCGTCGTCCACGATGTAGCAGCCCGCCATCTCGATCGACTTGATGAGCCCGAGCGGCGGCTGCTCGCAGAACACGCCGGTGACGACGACGCGGGCGTTGTCGCGCCGGGGCCGGTCGGCGGCGGACGCGGCGGCGATGTAGTCGCGCACGAGCCGCGTGTGCTCGTCGACCGGCAGCACCATGCCCGCGCGCAGCACGAGGTACACCTCGGCGGTGGGCGCGAGCCACGGCGTGCGGGCGCGGAAGGCGTAGAGGTCGCGGATCGCGCGGCGGTTCTCGTTGTAGACGCCGATCGCGGCGCGGAGCTCGTCGTCGGTCACCGGCCGGCCGCGCAGCCGCCCGAGGTCGTCGCGCAGGATCTCGAGCTCGTGCACGTAGTAGGCGCCGCCCACCGCGTCGCGATACTCCTGCGGGACGTCGAAATAGCGGACGTACTTGTCCTTGAAGAGGATCTGCCACATGCCCGAGAGGTTGCGGATCACGTCGCAGATCGAGGGAAAGAGCATCCCGTCGAGGCAGTCGAGCCGGCCGGTGAGCCCGAGCTCGATGGTCGAGCGCGGGATGCGGCAGATGTAGCTCTGGTAGTAGGCGTCGCCCTGGATCACCTCGAGCTGGTCGCCGCCGCCGAGGATGCCGACGGGCAGCATCCCGGCCGCGTGGATGATCTCGCGCGGCACGTACACCGGCATGTAGCCGATCGCCTTGCGCCCCGGCGCGGCCGCCTTCCAGTCCTTGACCGCCTGGAAATTCAGGTCCTCGAACAGCGCCTCGCAGCGGTCCACGATCGCCTTCACCGACATGGGGCGTCCTCCTCCTTGCCCGCTAGGCGTGCCGCCACGCGGCGGGCCGCTTCGCGAGGAATGCGTCCAGGCCCTCGACGGCGTCGTGCGTCGCCATCAGGCCCTCCAGGTAGAGCTTCTCGACCGCCGCGATGCGGCGCCTGGCTTCCTCCAGCATCCCGGCGCGGGCGGCGCGCACCGCGAACCCGATCGAGCTCGCGCTCTTGCCGGCGAGGTGCGCGTCGAAATACTCGAGCGCCGCAGCCGCCGGGTCGTCCGCAACCGCCTGGGCGATGCCGAGCGCGAGCGCCTCGCCCGCACCCACCGAGCGCCCCGAGAAGAGCAGGTCTTCCGCCACGGGCTGGCTCACCCGGAACGGCAGCAGCGCCGACGCCGCGGGCGCGAACACGCCGAGCTTCATCTCGGGCTGGCCGAGCTGCGCGTCCGGGGCGACGATGAGGCGCGTGCCGGCGAGCGCGAACTCGAGGCCGCCGCCGAGGCACTGGCCGCGCACCGCGAACAGGATCGGCCGCGGCCACTCGAGCATCGCGACGAGCAGGGCGTGGAGCCCCGCGAGCATCGCGGCGCACTGCGCCGGGAGATGCTCCTCGACGCTCGCGCCGAAGCTGAAGTGCGGGCCCTCGTGGTCGACGAGCGCCGCGCGGATCGCGCCGGGGTCGCGGTGCTCGCCGAATGCCGCCGCGATCGCGGCGATCATCTGCGCGTCGAGGACGTTCGCTTTGGGACGCGCGAGCCGCAGGCGCAGCAGCGCGCCGTCGCGGTCGACCCACACCCTGAGCGGCGCGCTCACTTCTTCTTCGCCTTCGGCTGGATCGCATCGTGCAGGCCGCCGACCCAGCCCTCGCCCGCGGCGAGCTTCTGCCGGAGCAGCACGAAGTCGACCTCGCGGTCGTCCTTCGTGCCCTCGTTGAACGCGGTGAAGCCGGCGCGCGCCTCGGTCATCATGTTGAGCGCGAGCCAGGCGCGCGAGTTCTCCTTGTTGCGGTTCCAGGCGTCGAGCTTGGGTTTCCTCAGCTCTTCGAGCGTCTTGGTCGTGCAGTCGGGGAAGGTGAGCAGCATCTTCGCGCACAGCTCCTCGACCTTGGCGTCGAGCGCGGAGAGGTCCACCGCGCCCTTCGCCATCAGCGCCTTGCCGGCGGCGAGCGCCTCGCCGGTCTTCGGCTCGCCGAAGACGATGCGGCCGAGCCCGTCGGTCATGCGCTCGGTCTCGACGAGCGGGTTCGCGACGAACCTGCCGTCCACCTTGAGCGCCGGCGCGATGTCGGTGAGCATGCCCATCCAGTAGGCGCGGTGCGCGGAGAACGGCTCGCAGAGCACGCACGAGGCCATGGCCCGCTCGGCGCCGATGATCACCGGCAGGAAGTCGGTCGCGCCGCCGATCGGCGCCGAGCCGTGCTTCGGGCCGGCCTGGCCGAAGCGCGCGAGGTCCTGCGCGACCGAGAAGTCGCAGGCCATGCCGATCTCCTGCCCGCCGCCGATCCGCATGCCGTTCACGCGGCAGATCACCGGCTTGTCGCAGGCGAGGATCGCCGAGACCATGTCGTTGAAGAGCCGCATGTACTGGCGGTACTCCTGCGGGTGGCCGGCGTAGTACTCGGCGTACTCCTTGGTGTTGCCGCCGGTGCAGAAGGCCTTGTCGCCGACGCCGGTGAAGACCACGCAGTTCACGTCGCGCGCGTTCGAGGCGGCGCGGAACGCGAGGATCACGCCCTTCACCATGTCGGTGGTGTAGGAGTTGAACTGCGCCGGGTTGTCGAGCCAGATCCAGGCGTTGTAGAGCCCTTTCGCCTCGGCGCCGTCGGGCGTCCGGGCAGGGCGCTTCTCGACCTTGACGCCGGGGACGACGTGGCCGTCGACGAGGTCGTGGGATTTCAGTGCGTGCGGCATGGAGGGTCTCCTCGAAATGATTCACCGCCAAGGCGCGAAGATCGCGAAGGATCGCCAGGAGGCAGCTTTGCGGTGGTGCCTCGCCCTGCGCCAGAGTCCGCGACGGCGACAGGCGGCCGGTCTGCAAGGCCCCGGCGACGCGCCCGTTCGCCACGCGGGCAGGGCGACCTCACGACCGAACGCGTTTTGCGTTCCTCGGCGTTCATCGCGCCACTGCGGTTTTCGGGCATCGTCATGGCACCAGCACCGCCCGGCGCTTGATCTCGCGGCTGTGCACGGCCGCGAACACGCGGTTGATGTCGTCGAGCGGGTGCCGCTCGACGAACGGCTTCACGCTCACTCGGCCGTCGAGCACCAGGTCGAGCGCCGCCGGGTAGAGCTCGGGCGGGCAGCCCCAGTTGCCGATGGCGCGCGCGTCGAAGGCCATCAGGTTCGAGAGCCGTACCTCCACCCTGTCCATCGTGAAGCCGACCACCGCGAGCGTCGCGCCGTGCACGAGGAGGCTCCACGCGGTCGTCTGGCCGGCGGCGGTGCCCGAGCACTCGAAGATGAACCACTCGGTCGCCGGCAGGCCGTTCGCCTTGGCGAACGCGCCGATCGCCCCCTTGAGGGCCTTGGCGTCGTGCTCGCGGGCGTTCAACGCGAGCGCGGCGCCGTGGCCCGCAACGGCCGCGAGCTTGTCCGCGTCCACGTCGATCGCCACGACCTTCGCCCCGAAGGCGTTCGCGACCTGCACGCAGTAGCCGCCGACCCCGCCCGCGCCGATCACGACCGCGAGGCTCCCGGGGGCGACGCCCGCCCGGGTCACGGCCTGGTAGGGCGTGGTGAGCGCGTCGGCGACGACGCTCACTTCCGCGAGCTCGAGACCCGCTTTGGCGAGCCGCGCCTCGTCCACCGGGCAGAGGCCCTTCGCAGGCACCACGATGTGGCTCGCGAAGCCGCCGTGGATGTCGTTGCCGGGCATCTTCTGGTTGGCGCAGATATTGGGGCGCCCGCGCCGGCAGGGGCCGCATTCCCCGCAGGGAATCACTGCCGGGACGATGACCGCCCGGCCGAGCCAGTCTTCCGCGCCGGCGCCCGCGGCCGCGACGCGCCCGCTCACCTCGTGACCGAGCGCGAGCGGCAGGGCGTGCTTGGTGCGCACGCCGTCGTAGAAGTAGCCGAGGTCCGTGTGGCAGACGCCGCAGCCCGCCACAGCGACGACGACTTCGCCGGGACCGGGCTCGGCCCGGAAGGCCTCGCGCACGAGCGGCGCGTTGGGCGCCGTCATCTGCCAGCGGTGCGCAGCGATCACCGGATCCTCTCCCCAGGTTCGCCGGACCCGCCCCGACCGTCGGTTGACGGGGGCGGCGGCGCAATCTAGTATTACGGTACCAATTTACCAAAATCGTGTCAAGACGCGGCGCGGGACTTTCCCGAAGGCTTTGATCCATCGCAGGTCGCCTCCGGGCGGCGTGTGGGAGACTTCCGCCCGGTCCAACCGAAGGAAGCGCGATCGTGACGAGCAAACAAGGGCACCCGGGCCGGGCGAGCGTGTCGGTGGCGATCACCGGTTCCGGCGGGGCCGGCGTGATGACCGCCGGCAACATGCTGCTCGAGGCCGCAGCGAAGGCCGGGTGGTACGGCCTGATGGTGCGCTCCAGCGGACCGCAGATCCGCGGTGGCGAGGCGGCGGCGCTGCTGCGCCTCGCGACCCATCCCGTCGACAGCCTCGACGACGTCTGCGACGTGCTGGTCGCAGTGGACTGGCAGAACATCCACCGCTTCGCCGACGAGATCCCGCTCGGCGCCGCAAGCGTGATCGTGGGCGACCCCGACCAGGGCGACCCGCCCGAGGTGTACCTCGCGAGCGGCGCGCGCTACGGCAAGCTCGCCATGAAGGCCACGGCCAAGTCGATCCCCGGGAGCTGGCCGAACATGGTCGCGCTCGGCGTCGCGGCCGGGCTCGTCGGCGTGCCGCTCGAGGCGGTGAAGGGCGTCGTCGCCTCTTCGCTCAAGAAGAGCGACGCGCTCGCGGCGAGCATCACCGCCGTCGAGGCCGGCATGAAGGCGGCGGCGGAGTTCGGCGACGGCACGCGGCTCGCGCCGCCGCCGGCGAAGCACGACGGCCACTGGCTCCTCACCGGCAACCAGGCGGCCGGCTTCGGCGCGATCCGCGCCGGCGTGCGCTTCGTGGCCGCGTACCCGATCACCCCCGCGACGGAGCTCCTCGAGTACATGGCGCCGGCGCTCACGCAGGTGGGCGGCGTGCTGGTGCAGGCCGAGGACGAGCTCGCGTCGATCAACATGATCATCGGCGCGTCCTACGGCGGCGTGCCGGCGCTCACCGCGACGGCCGGACCGGGGCTGTCGCTGATGGTCGAGGCACTCGGCCTCGCCGTGGCCGCGGAGGTGCCGATCGTCGTTGTGGACGTGATGCGCGGCGGGCCGTCGACCGGCATCCCGGCGAAGAGCGAGCAGAGCGACCTCTCGCTGGCGCTCCACGGCCTGCACGGCGACGCGCCGCGCATCGTGCTCGCGCCGAACTCGATCGCCGACTGCGTCACCACGACGCAGTGGGCGGTGCACCTCGCCGAGCAGATGCAGGTGCCGGCGATCGTGCTCTCCGACCAGTTCTTCGGCCAGGCGCGCGCGGTCGTCGAGCGGCCCGCGGACGCGCCCTACGCGGCGAAGCGCGCGACGGTGGGCGCCAACGCGCAAGGCTACAAGCGATACGCGCTCACCGATACCGGCATCTCGCCGATGTCCATCCCCGGGACCCCGGGCGTCACCTACACGGCGGACGGCCTCGAGCACAACGAGCGCGGCATCCCGTCCTCCGGCGCGACCGACCACCGCAAGCAGCTCGCGAAGCGGGAGAGGAAGCTCGCCCAGGGCGACTACGCCCGGCACTGGGCCGACCTCGAGGGCGAGGGCGAGATCGCAGTCATCACCTTCGGCTCGAGCACCGGGCCGGTCCGCGAGGCGCTCGCGCGCGCGAAGGGCGACGGCGTCAGCGCCCGGCTCGTGTCCCTGCGCCTCCTCGCCCCGGCGCAGCCCGAGCGCCTCGCCGCGGCGCTCGCGGGCGTCAAGCGGGTCCTGGTCGTCGAGCAGAACCACGGCGGCCAGCTCGCCCGCTACCTGCGCAGCGACTTCGAGATTCCCGGCGAGGTGCGGAGCTTCCGCCAGCCGGGCCCGCTGCCGATCCGCCCCGCCGCCTTGCACCGTGAAATCGTCGAATGGAGCCGAGCATGAGCGCCGTCCCCGCCCCCGCGGCCGACGCGCCGAAGAGCGCGCACACCGCGGCCGACTACAAGTCCGACTACAAGCCGATCTGGTGCCCGGGGTGCGGCGACTACTCGGTGCTCTCGTCGTTCACGAAGGCGTTCGCGATCCTCGACCTCGCGCCGGAGAGGATCGCGGTGGTCTCGGGCATCGGCTGCTCGTCGCGCATCCCGGCCTACACGTCCTGCTACGGCTTCCACGGCGTGCACGGCCGCTCGCTCGCCGCGGCCACGGGCCTGAAGCTCGCGCGGCCCGACCTGACGGTCGTGGTCGCGAGCGGCGACGGCGACGGCTACTCGATCGGCGGCAACCACTTCCTGCACGCCTGCCGCCGCAACGCCGACCTCACCTACGTCGTGATGGACAACCACGTGTACGGCATGACCAAGGGCCAGCCCTCGCCGACGACCGAGCCGGACTGGGACTCGAAGCTCTCGCCGGGCGGCACCGGGCTGCGCAGCTTCAACCCGCTCGTGATCGCGCTCGCGGCGGGGGCGAACTTCGTGGCCCGGGCGTTCGCCGGCGACCCGAACGGCACCGCCGAGATCATCGCCGAGGCGATCCGCACGCCCGGCTTCTCGTTCGTCGAGGTGATGTCGCCGTGCGTAACGTTCCGGCCCGAGCAGCGCGAGTGGAAGCACCATGTCCGGCCCTCGCCGGTGCCTGCGACCGACGACGCGGCCAAGGCCGCGCGCCGGCTCATGACCGACGACGGGTTCAACATCGGCGTGCTCTACAAGGGCGACCGCCCGCCCTACCAGCCGCCGATGGGCAAGGGGCGCAAGACGCCTGCCGACCTGGAGAGGGGGTTCGCCATATGAGCACGAGGAAACCGACCCGCAAGCGCGCGGCGAAGACAGCGAAGCGGCCCGCGCCGAAACCCGTGAAGCAGCCCGCGGGGAAGGCCGTGGCGAAGCGCGCCGAGGCGCCGCCGCGCCGCGGCGCCGCGCCGCGCACCCGCGGGCCCGGCGCGGACGCGGCGCGCAGCGTGGCCGAGCTGATGAGCTACGCCTACGCGCTGGAAGCCGAGGCGGCCGAGCGCTACGCCGAGTTCGCCGAGGTGATGGAGGCGCACAACAATCGCGAGGTCGCCGAGCTCTTCCGCAAGCTCGCGCGCATCGAGCACAAGCACAGCGAGCAGATCCTCGAGGAGATGGGCTGGACGAGCCCGCCGCGGCCGCCCTCCACCGGCTACCGCTGGGAAGGCCCGGAGGGCCCGGAGACCGCCGACATCACCGACCTCCACTACCTCATGCAGCCCTACCACGCGCTGCAGATCGCGCTCCACAACGAGAAGCGCGCGGAGAAGTTCTTCGCCTCGCTCGCGCGCAAGGCGACCGCGGCCTCGGTGCGCAAGGCGGCGACCGAGTTCATGGACGAGGAGACCGAGCACGTGCGGCTCATCGAGGAGTGGCTCGCGCGCACGCCCAAGCCCGCGAAGGACTGGGCGCTCGACCCCGACCCGCCCGCGTATCACGACTGACCGCGCCGCCGCGAGCGGCGCGGTCATCGCGCGGCGAAGCCGGGAGGCCCGCAGGCCTGTGGGTGGCGGCCTCGCGGCAGTCCCGCCCGCAAGGGCGACGCCATCGCACGCGCGCTGCTCGGGATCGCCGCGTCGCGACCGCCACGTCTTCGGCTCGCGGCTTCGAATCGCAATGACGTGCCCGGCGATCGCCGGGCACGTCACCCGGTCACGAGGACGACCTTGCCGAGCACCTTGCGGTTCATGAGCGCGACCAGCGCGTCGGTCGCGCGCTCGAGGGGATAGGCGGCCGACACCAGCGGCTTGAGCCGACCCGCGAGGATCCACTGCATCACCTCGCGCATGTTGGCGGCGTTCGCCTTCGGGTCGCGGCGGGTGAACTCGCCCCAGAAGACGCCGACGATCGAGCGCTCCATCAGCAGCGCGAGGTTGAGCGGCATCCTCGGGATCTCGCCGCCGGCGAAGCCGATCACGAGGTAGCGCCCGTGCCAGCCGAGGCTGCGGAAGGCCGGCTCGGCGAAGCGGTCGCCGACCGGGTCGTACACGACGTCGACCCCCTTGCCGTCGGTCAGCCGCTTCACCGCCTCGCGCAGGTCTTCCTTCTCGTAGTCGATGCCGGCTTCCGCACCGGCGCGCTTCGCGGCCTCGAGCTTCTCCGCGGACGAGGCGGCGGCGATCACGCGCGCGCCCATGAGCCTGCCGAGCTCGACGGCCGCGAGGCCTACGCCCCCGGCCGCGCCGAGCACGAGCAGCGTCTCGCCCGGGGCGAGGCGCGCGCAGTCCTTGAGGGCGTGGTACGAGGTGCCGTAGGTGAGCGTGACCGCGGCGCCGAGCTTGGGGTCGAGCTCGCTTGGCACCGGCGCCACGCGCGCGGCGTCGGCCACCACTTCCTCGGCGAATCCCCCGATACCCGGGAACGCGACCACGGTGTCGCCCGGTTTGAGATGGGTCACCCCCTCGCCGACTTCCTTGACCGTCCCGCAGACTTCGGCGCCGGGCGTGAACGGCAGGTCCGGCTTCACCTGGTACTTGCCCTGCACGATGAGGACGTCGGGGAAGTTGACCCCGGCGGCGCGCACCGCGACCACGACCTGGCCCTTGCCGGCCTTCGGCGCGGGGATGTCCGCGACGACGAGCGATTCGGGCGCGCCCCACGCCTTGCAAAGAACTGCCTTCATTGGGTTTTTCCGCGTTCTAGGGGATCTATTCGAAGCGCCCGGCGGGCGATTGCCTCGGGCGAGACCGGGAGGCTACCATGCCGACTCCCGCCCGGCGCCGCCCGAGCGCGCCCTGGAAACCCGAAGGAGAGCCATGGACCTCAATTACACCGCCGAGGAGCTCGCGTTCCGCGACGAGGTGCGCAAGTTCACCAAGGCCAAGCTGCCCAAGGACATCCAGCGCAAGGTCCTCGAGCACCGGCGCCTCGAGAAGGACGACATGGTGCGCTGGCAGGACATCCTCGCGAAGAAAGGCTGGCTCGCCGGCCACTGGCCCAAGCAGTTCGGCGGGCAGGGCTGGTCGCCCGTGCAGATCCACATCTTCGACGAGGAGACGGCCGCGCTCGGCGCGCCGCGCCTCGTGCCCTTCGGCCTCAACATGGTGGCGCCCGTCATCATGGCGTTCGGCTCGCCCTGGCAGCAGGAGCACTACCTCACCCGCATCCGCGAGAACAAGGACTGGTGGTGCCAGGGCTATTCCGAGCCCGGGGCCGGCTCGGACCTCGCTTCGCTCAAGACGCGCGCCGTGCGCGAGGGCGACCACTACGTGGTGAACGGGCAGAAGACCTGGACCACGCTCGGCCAGTACGCCGACATGATCTTCTGCCTGGTGCGCACCAGCACCGAGGCGCGCAAGCAGGAGGGCATCAGCTTCCTCCTGATCGACATGCACTCGCCCGGCATCACCGTGCGCCCGATCATCACGCTCGACGAGGAGCACGAGGTGAACGAGGTGTTCTTCGACAACGTGCGCGTCCCGGTGCAGAACCTCGTCGGCGAGGAGGGCAAGGGCTGGACTTACGCGAAGTACCTCCTCGGCCACGAGCGCACCGGCATCGCCGGCGTCGGCGCCTCCAAGCGCGAGCTCGCCACGCTCAAGTCGATCGCGAAGAAGCAGAAGCGCGACGGCAAGCCGCTCATCAAGGACCCGCTCTTCGCGCAGCGCATCGCGGACGTCGAGCTCGAGCTCCAGGCGCTCGAGATGACGGTGATGCGCGTGCTCGCCAACCGCGGCAAGGCGCCCGGCCCCGAGGCGTCGATCCTCAAGATCAAGGGCACCGAGATCCAGCAGGCGATCACGGAGCTCTTCATGGATGCGATGGGAGACTACGCGCTGCCCTTCGACCCGGAGTGGAACACGCTCGATGGGGCGGGGGATGCGCCCGGCCCGGCATACGCCGCCCCGATGGCCGCGCGCTACTTCAACTACCGCAAGGTGACGATCTACGGCGGCTCGAACGAGATCCAGCGGAACATCATCGCGCAGATGGTGCTGGGGCTTTGAAAAAAGGGACCCGCAAAGGCGCGCAGGGCGCGCGGGCCGGCAACGGGTG
Organism: Burkholderiales bacterium; assembly: GCA_026417035.1. GTDB lineage: Bacteria > Pseudomonadota > Gammaproteobacteria > Burkholderiales > SG8-39 > JAOAEA01. Next base: position 27,633 of record JAOAEA010000009.1, on the reverse strand, counting down.
CGGCGGTCGGCGGGGCGTCCTCCCGGAACGCCGCCGTCCGCGACACGCCCCCGGTGTCTGGCACGCGCCCCTTCGTGACCTTCGCGTCCTGTGCGTCTTTGCGTTGAAGGACCGACCCGATGAATTTCTCGCTCACTGAAGAACAGCAACTGCTCGCCGACTCGCTCGCCCGCTTCTTCGAGCGCGACTACACCTTCGAGAAGCGGCGCGCGATCCAGGGCTCGCCCGAGGGCTACGGCCGCGCCGCCTGGGCGCAGCTCGCCGAGATGGGCATCCTCGCGCTGCCGCTGCCCGCGGCGCATGGCGGCTTCGGCGGCGGCGCGGGCGACCTGCTGCCGGTGATGAAGGCGCTCGGCGCGGGGCTGCTGGTCGAGCCCTACCTCGCCACGGCGATCCTCGGCGCGGGGCTCGTCGCGCGCGCCGGCACCGAGGCGCAGGCCGCGGCCATCCTCCCGGGCGTCGGCGAGGGCAAGACGCTCCTCGCGGTCGCGCATCGCGACGCGGACGGCGCGCCGGTGAAGGCGACGCGCGACGGCGCGGGCTGGAAGCTCGACGGCGGCAAGCGCGTGGTGCTGCACGGCGGCCAGGCGACGACGCTCGTCGTGGTCGCGGCGGCCGAAGGCGGCGCCGGCGCGTTCCTCGTGGATCCGGCAGCCGCCGGCGTGACCGTGCGCGACTACCGGACCATCGACGGCCTGCGCGGCGCGGACATCGCGTTCGCCGGCGTGCGGCTGCCCGCCGACGCGCGCCTTGGCGGCGACGCCGACGCGGGTGCCGCGCTGCGCGCCGCTTTCGACCACGCCATCGCGGCGCTCTGCGCCGAGGCCGTCGGCGTGATCGAACAGTTGAACACGCTCACGCTCGACTACATCAAGACGCGGCAGCAGTTCGGCCAGCCGATCGGCCGCTTCCAGGTGCTGCAGCACCGCGCGGTGGACATGTTCATCGCGGCGGAGCAGGCGAAGTCCATGGCCTACCTCGCCGCCATGCGCGCGGAGGCGGGCGATTCGGTCGCGGTCGCGGGCGCCGCGCGCTACGTCGCGAAGCAGGCGCGGCAGGTGGCCAAGGACGCGATCCAGCTGCACGGCGGCATGGGCGTCACGAACGAGCTGCCGGCGGCGCACTACGCGAAGCGCGCGACGATGCTCGGGTTCTGGTTCGCGCAGCTCGTCTGAGCGCCGCGCGGCCCCCGCGCGGGCGAGGGATTCCGGCGCGCGCGGGGGCCACCGTCATCCTCGCCGGCTGCGCCGAGCGGCGGGCCGGTTTCCCCGTTCGTGGGCGCCCTGCGCCTCGCGCCCGTTTCCCTCGGCGCCTGTGCGAGAATCCCGGCCTCTCCCACCACCGGTGGCCGCCCTTGACCAAGAACCGCCAGATCCTGCTCGCCTCCCGCCCGACCGGCTGGCCGACGGAGGCCAACTTCAAGCTCGTCGAGACGCCGGTTCCGCAGCCTGCCGAGGGGCAGGTGCTGGTGCGCAACCACTTCCTCTCGCTCGACCCCTACATGCGCGCCCGAATGGACGCGGTGAAGTCCTACGCGCGGTCGGTCGAGGTCGGCGAAGTGATGGTCGGCGGCGCCGTCGGCGAGGTGCTCGAGTCGCGCAGCCCCCGCTTCGCGAAAGGCGACTTCGTGGTCGGCGCGCTCGGCTGGCAGGAGTACGCGGCGGCCGACGCCGGCGCGGTGACGAAAGTCGACACGAAGCTCGCACCGCCCTCGGTCTATCTCGGCGCGCTCGGCATGCCGGGCGTGACGGCCTGGACGGGGCTCATCGACATCTGCCGGCCGAAGGCGGGCGAGACGGTCGTCGTCTCCGCCGCCTCCGGCGCGGTCGGGAGCGTGGTGGGCCAGCTCGCCAAAGCGCACGGCTGCCGCGCGGTCGGCGTCGCCGGCGGCGCGAAGAAGTGCGCCTACGTCACCGGCGAGCTCGGCTTCGACGCCTGCATCGACTACAAGGCGGGGAACCTGCACGCCGACCTCAAGGCGGCGACCCCCGACGGCATCGACGTCTATTTCGACAACGTGGGCGGCGAGACGCTCGACGCGGCGCTTGCCCGCATGAACCCGTTCGGGCGCGTCGCGATCTGCGGCCTCATCTCCCAGTACAACGCCACCGAGCCCTACGGCGTGCGCAACTTCCGCAGCGTCCTCGTGAACCGCCTCAAGGTGCAGGGCTTCATCGTCTCGGACCGCATGGAGCTCTGGCCGCAGGCGCTCGCGGAGCTCACCGGGCTCTTCGCCCAGGGGCGGCTCAAGTACCGCGAATCGGTCGCGCTCGGCCTCGAGAACGCGCCCGCCGCGTTCCTCGGCATGCTGCGCGGCGAGAACTTCGGCAAGCAGGTCGTGAAGCTCGTCTGACGTTCGGGCGAACCGTGCCGGGGCCAGAGGGAGCGCAGTCGACCGCCGGCGGGGCGCCGGCTCCGCCGCTCGCCGGCGCGCCGCCAGCGCAGGGGAAGGCCGCGGGGCCCGCCGCGCTCCGAGGCGTCGAATACGTCGGCTTCGGGCGGCGGTGCGCGGCGGCGGTCATCGACTTCCTCGTCATCTTCGTCGTGACCTTCCCGTTGCTCTACGCGGTCTACGGGCGGCAGGTGTTCGACACCGACCGCATGCTGCTCGGGCCGGTCGACTTCGTGGTGAGCTACGTCTTCCCGGCGATCTACGCGGTGGCGTTCTGGCGCTACAAGCAGGCGACGCCCGGCAAGATGGCGATCTCGGCGATCATCGTCGACGCCCGCACCGGCGGCCGCGTGCCGCTCGCGCGGCTCGTCGGCCGCTACTTCGCCTATTTCATCTCCGCGGTGCCGCTGGGGCTCGGCTTCCTGTGGATCGCCGTGGACCGGAAGAAGCAGGGCTGGCACGACAAGATCGTGCGCACGCTGGTGATCGAGGAGCCGTTCTGAGGCGGCGGTGAAGAACGAGACCGGTCGCGGCGCGGGCTGCGCGAACCGGCGAGGGTCGGGAAGCGGGGGAGGGACGATGGGCGGCGTGCGAGGCTCACGTGCGGCGGCGGTCGTGCGGGCGCGGCGGGGCGGCGGCGCATGGTGAGACGCGTGCCCGGGGACCGGCTCACCGCGCGCGACCTCGCGGGCGCCGCGCTCGTCCTGGCGTTCGCCGCGGCGCTGCGCTTCCACTGCCTCGGGTGCGAGGCGCTCTGGCTCGACGAGGGCTTCTCCTGGTGGGACGCGAAGCAGTCGCTCGCCGACCTGTGGCGGGTCGTGCCGCAGTGCGATCCGCATCCGCCGCTCTACGCATTCCTCCTCAAGGGGTGGATCGCGCTCTTCGGCGAGAGCGTGGTCGCCGTCCGCTCGCTCAACGCCGTCGTGGGCGTGGTGACGACCGGCGTGGTGATGCTGGCGGCGCGCGAGATCGGGCCGCGCACCGCGCTCGCCGCGGGGCTGCTCTTCGCGGCCGCGCCGTTCCAGGTCGAGTTCGCGCACGAGGCGCGCCCCTACGCGCTGCTCGCCCTCGCCGCGGCGCTGCTCGCGTTCGGCATGCTGCGCATCCTGCGCACGGAGGAGGGCGGCCGGCGCCCGGCGCGCACCGGGTGGATCGCGGTCGTCGTCGGCGGCGCGCTCGCGCTGTGGTCGAACAACGTCGCGGCGCTGCTCCTTGCCGCGATCGCGATCGCCGCCGCGGCGATGTTCGTCTTCGACCGCGGCGCGCGGCCGCTGCTCAGGCCGGCGTTCGTCGCCGCCGCGGCGGTCGCGCTCCTCTGGGCGCCCTACATTCCGACGCTCGCGGAGCAGGCCGGCGGCGTCGCGGCGGACTTCTGGATCCCGCCGCCGAGCTGGTGGCGGCTCGCCAACGAGCTTCGCTTCGCCATCGGCTTCTGGACTTTCCCGCCGCTCGGGCCGCTGCTCGCGCTCTGGACGCTGGGGCTCGTCGCGCTGTGGTGGCGCGGCGACCGCCGGGAGGCAGCGGTGCTCGCCGCGGTGCCGGTGCTCACGATCGCGCTCAACATCGCGGTGAGCCTCGCCCTGCGGCCGGTGTTCATCGCGCGCACGCTCATCGGCATAGCGCCGGCGTTCTACGTCGCCCTCGGCGCGGCAGTCGCCACGCTGGAGCGGCGCTGGCTGCGCGGTCTCGCGCTCGCGGCGCTCGTCGGCGCGCAACTCTCCGTCGTGCAGAACCTGTACGTCGACCACCCGCGCAAGGAGCCCTGGAACGACATCGCGCGCGCCGCGGCGGCCGCGGCCGGGCCGGACGGCATCGTGCTCGTCGCGTCGAACCAGGAGGCGCTGCCGCTCGGGCATGCGCTCGCCATGGCGGGGCTCACCGTGCCGGTGCGGGGCGTTCCGGCCGACTTCCCGGCCATCGGGCTCGCCGCGCGCTATCCTTCGGGCAAGTGCACGCCGTCGATCGAGGGCCAGGACCTCTCCGCGGTCCGCGACGCGGTGCGCGGACGCCCGGCGGTCGTGTTCATCACCCGCCGCAACAACGTGTACGACCCGCATCGCGACGTCGAGATCATGCTCGCGTGGCTCGGCTACCGGCAGACGGACTTCGTGCCCTTCCAGCCGGGCTACCTCGAGATGCGGACATTCGTGCCGGCCGCCGCCGGCCGCTGAGACAACGGGATCCGAGGAGAAGCCGGGATGAGCACGCTGACGGGGAAGGTCGCATGGGTCACCGGGGCCGGGAGCGGCATCGGGCAGGCGGGCGCGGTCGAGCTCGCCAGGGCGGGTGCGACGGTGGTGGTCTCCGGGCGGCGCGCCGAGGCGCTCGAGGAGACGCGCCAGCTCGTGACCGCGGCCGGCGGGCGCGTCGAGAAGCTCGCGCTCGACGTCGCCGACAAGCGCCAGGTGACGCACGGCGCCGCGGAGATCCTCGAGCGCCACGGGCGCATCGACATCCTCGTGAACAGCGCCGGCACGAACGTCGCGAGGCGCTTCTACAAGGAGCTCGTCCCGGAGGACTGGGACAAGGTGATCGCGATCAACCTGAACGGCGCGCTCTACACGACGCTCGCCGTGCTGCCTTCGATGCGCGGCCGCCGCGACGGGCTCGTCGTGAACATCGCCTCCTGGCTCGGACGCTGGCCGGCCTACCTCGGCGGACCCGCCTACGCCGCGAGCAAGCACGCGATGGCCTCGATGACCCACCAGCTCAACATCGAAGAGGGCGTGAACGGCATCCGCGGCTGCGTGATCTACCCCGGGGAGGTGGCCACCCCGATCCTCAAGAGCCGTCCCGTGCCGCCCTCGGCCGAGGAGATGGCGCGGATGCTCAAGGCCGAGGACCTCGGCCGCACGATCCGCTTCGTCGCCGAGTCGCCGCCGCACGTGACGCTGAACGAGATCGTCATCACGCCGACCTGGAACCGGCTGATCCTCGGCGGCGACGACATCCGGCTCGCGCCGGAGCGGCGCTGAGGGCCGGGCGGCCGTGAGGTTTGCCTCTGCGGCGCCAGGCGACGGCTTGCCCGGGCCGAGCGGCGCGCGGCAGACTGCGCCGATGCGCCGGCGCTGGTCCGCTCCGATCGTAGCAGCCGCGCTCGCCGCCGGCGCGGCGTGCGCCGCGCCGATCGACGAGACGGCGCGCGAGCTCGCCGGGCTCGACGGCGGGACCGCCAGCGCGAGGGCGCTCGATGCCGCCTGGAGCGATTACGAGCGGCGGATCGGCAGCCCGATGCGCGACTGGGGGGAGCGGAACCTGCCCGACGCCGGCGCGGGCCTCGCGGTCTTCTACCCGTTCTCCGGGCCCGACTTCCCGACGGTCGCGCAGCTCTACCCGCGCGCCGGCCGCTACGTGCTGGTCGCGATCCAGCCGGCCGGCCCGCCGCCCGATCTCGACGCGCGCTCGCCGTCTTCGCGCTCGGCCTACCTCGCGACGCTCGCGGGCGGACTCACGGCGTTCGCGCGGAGCGGCTTCTTCCGCACGCTCGACCTCGACGCCGGCCGGCCCGCGGCCGGAGCGACGCCGGCGCTGATGGCGCTCGCGGCGCGGCTCGGCTACGACGTGCACGCCGTCGAGCCCGTGCGGATCGCGCCAGACGGGAACGACCTCGAGCCGCACCCGGGCGGACGCGCGGCGCCCGCGACCTGGGCGTCGGTGCGCATCACGCTCGCGCGCGACGCACGCCGCGTGCTGCTCGACTACGTGCAGCTCGACCTGTCCGACGCGCGCCTCGCGCGCGACCCGGCGGCCCGCGCGTGGATCGAGCGCCAGGCCGCGAACCCCACGGTCTTCAAGGCGGCCTCGCACCTGCCGCAGAAGGGCGGCTTCTCGATCGTGCGCGACGCGGTGCTCGCGCGCGCGCCGAGCGTGGTGCAGGACGAGACCGGCATCGACTACGCCGAGCTCGCGCAGCGCTTCGACGTCGCGCTGCACGGCCGGTTCGTGCGCCCGCACCCGCTCTTCGGCGCCGACGCGCAGCGCTCGCTCGCCGCGGCCTACCGCGAGCGCGCCGACGTGCCGCCGCTCGCGTTCCGCATCGGCTACGAGAAGGACGCGGGCTCGAACCTGCAGGTGGCGACCCGCGCGGAGGGCGGCGGCCCGAGGGCGCAGCCGGGGCGCGCCGCTGCGGCCGTGCCGACCGCGGACGCGGCGGCCGCGCGCGAGCGCGAGATGCGCCGCCTCGAGGCGGATCTCGCGCAGCGGCTCGCGCGCTACGAAGGGCGCCCGCGGAAGGTCTTCGTGAGCGCGAGCACCACCGAGGAGCCGTTCGCCGCCTACGTGCAGGCGGTGCGCGCGCGGCTCGCGAAGGCCGCGGCGCCGCGCGGCGCGCTCGTCTCGGTCGCGATCGCGGCCGACGGCTCCGTCCGGCAGGTGGACCTCGAGCACGGCGCCGGCGCCGGCGCGGCGCGGCAGATCCGGGGCGCCGTCGCGGCCGCCGGCCCGTTCCCGCCGCTTCCGGAGACCATCCGGGCGCGCGTGGACGTGCTCGTCGTCACGCTCACGGTGTCCTGAGCGGCGCGCTACTTCTTCTCGCCGAGGAGCTTGAAGGTCCCGATGGCCTTCGCGAGCAGCGCGCCCTTCTCGTCGCGGGCCTCGCCCTCGCAGAAGGCGGTCGACTGGCCCCCGTGCAGGACGCGCGCATCGGCGACGATGCGCTCGCCGAAGCCGGCCTTCATGAAACCGACGCTCATGTCCACGGTGAGCACGCCGCCGTCCACGCCGTAGTGGCCGCGCACCGCGGCGCTCATCACGTAGTCGAGCATCGTCATGAGCACGCCGCCGTGGGTCGCGCCCCAGCTGTTCAGGAGCTCCGGGCGGCGGTCGAGCGCGATCGCCGCGCGCGCCTGCGACTGCTCGAGCAGGCGGATGCCGAGGTGCTCGACGAACGGGACGCGCACGCGCGAGATCGCGGACTGGGTCATGCGGCGATCATCGCACGCCGGAGCCGCGCGGTTCAACCATCGGGAACCGCGAAGGCGCGAAGGACGCAAAGGCGCGCGAAACCGCCGCCTGTCCCCTCGCGGCGCGCGTGTCTCCCATCCTCCCGCCCCGGCCGCGGGGAGGCACGGTGCTCCCGGCGAACCCTCGCGTCCTTCACGCTTTCCCCATTCCCTCTTGCCGGCCGCGAACGGCGGCAAGGCGCCAAGGCTCACGGACCGCGAAGGCGAACAGAGCGCGGCGGGGCGCGAAGACACGGCAGCCTCTCGCGCGGCGAACCCGACCCCGTGCGCACGGCGCCGGGCCGCGGGGGAGGCGATCCTTTCGCGAACGTTCGCGCTTGCGCGGTCTCCGGGATCAGACCGCGGTCACGCCTCCGTCCACCGCGATCACCTGCCCGGTGATGTGCCGCGAGGCGTCGGAGGCGAGCAGCACCGCGAGCCCTTTCAGGTCCTCGTCGTCGCCGAGGCGCCGCAGCGGCGTGCGCGCGATGACGTCCTTGCCGATCGTCTCGAGCGCCGCGCGCGTCATCTTGGAGGGGAAGAACCCGGGCGCGATCGCGTTCACGTTGATGCCGTGCTCGCCCCACTCGCCGGCGAGCGCGCGGGTGAAGTTCACGAGCCCCCCCTTGGTCGTGTTGTAGGCGAGCGTCTTCAGCGTGCCGACCGGGTTGCCGCGCAGCCCGGCGATCGACGCGACCGTGACGATCTTGCCGTAGCGGTTGGGGATCATCGACTTGCGGCCGACGAGCTGCGTGACGAGGAACGTCCCGGTGAGGTTGAGGTTGACGAGCTTCTGCCAGGCCTCGAGCGGGTGGTCCTCGGCGGGCGCGCCCCAGGTCGCGCCGGCGTTGTTGACGAGGATGTCGATGCGCCCGAAGTGCTTGAGCACCGCATCGACCATCGGCTCGATCGACTCGAACTTGCCGAGGTCGCTCGGCGCGGTGAACGTGTCGACGCGCAGGTGGCCGAGACGCGCTTTCGCCTCGGCGAGCTCGTCGGCTTTGCGCGCGGTGAGGGCGACCTTCGCCCCCATCTCGCCGAGCGCCTCGGCGATCTGCAGGCCGAGCCCGCGCGAGCCGCCGGTGACGAGGGCCACCTTGCCGGTGAGGTCGAACAGCTTCATGACGCTCATTCATGCTCTCCCTGAGTAAGACGGAACCGCGAAAGCGCGAAAGGGCACCGGGGAACGCGAACCGTCCCGGCCTTGCGTTCACAGGGCGTGGCCGCCGGCGCCGCGCCGATCCCGCGCACGTTCGTCACCGCTTCGATTCCTTTCGCGAACCCTCGCGTCCTGCGCGCCCTCGCGGTTCCCGCCAGGCAAGCTCCGACCGGTTCGCCGGATGGATCAGGGCTTCTGCTGGCATCGGGGTTCAAAGGGGGATGTGTCCCCCTTCGTTCCGACATTCCCTAGAACCACTCGTCGCGCATCTCGAGGCACGTCGGATCGAGGCTGCGCAGCAGCGCGTGCTGCGGGCCGGTCTTCGGGAGCTCCCAGCGGAAGTAGAACCTTGCCGCCTGCAGCTTGCCGCGGTAGAAGCGCTCGTCCGCGCCGCTCGCGCCCGCCGCGAGTGCCCGGTTCGCGACGACCGCCTGCGCGAGCCAGACCCACGCGACGACCACGTGGCCGAAGAGCTCGAGATAGACCGAGGCGTTGGCGAGCGTGCGCTCGGCATCGCCCGCGCCCCACAGGATCCGTGTCGTCTCGGCGACGTCGTCGACCGCCGTGGACAGCGCCTGCGCCCAGGCGCCGAGGTCCGCGTCGCCGGTGGCGCGCGCCGCCGCCACGGTCGCGAGCATCTCGCGGCCGAGGCGCTGCAGCGCGGCGCCGGCGTCGAGCATCGCCTTGCGGCCGAGCAGGTCGAGCGCCTGGATGCCGTGGGTGCCTTCGTGGATCGGGTTGAGCCGGTTGTCGCGGTAGAACTGCTCGACCGCGTAGTCGCGGGTGTAGCCGTACCCGCCGTGCACCTGGATCGCGAGGCTGTTCGCCTCGAGGCACCACTGCGAGGGCCAGCTCTTCGCGACCGGCGTGAGGATCTCGAGGAGGAGGTGCGCGTCGCGCCGCGCCTCGGCGCTCTCCGCCGTCTTCTCCTCGTCCACGAGGCGCGCGCAGTAGAGGTTGAGCGCGAGCCCGCCCTCCACGTAGGCCTTCTGGGCGAGCAGCATCCGCTTCACGTCGGCGTGCGCGACGATCGGCACCTGCGGGCTCGCCGGATCCTTCGCGCCGAGCGGGCGGCCCTGCGGACGGCTGCGCGCGTAATCGAGCGCGTGCAGGTAGCCGGTGTAGCCGAGCATCGCCGCCCCGAGGCCGACGCCGATGCGCGCCTCGTTCATCATGTGGAACATGCAGGCGAGGCCCCGGTTCGGCTCGCCGACGAGGTAGCCCACCGCGCCCGGCTGCCCGCCCGGGCGGAACCTGCCCTCGCCGAAGTTGAGCAGGGTGTTGACCGTGCCGCGGTAGCCCATCTTGTGGTTGAGGCCCGCGAGCGCGACGTCGTTGCGTTCGCCGACCGACCCGTCGGCGTTGACGAGCTTGCGCGGCACGATGAAGAGGGAGATGCCCTTCACCCCGGCCGGCGCGCCGGGGATCTTCGCGAGCACGAGATGGACGATGTTCTCGGCGAGCTCGTGGTCGCCGCCCGAGATCCACATCTTGTTGCCGAAGAGGCGGTAGGTGCCGTCGGGCTGCGGCTCGGCGCGCGTGCGGATGTCGGCGAGCGAGGATCCCGCCTGCGGCTCGGAGAGGCACATCGTGCCGAAGAAGCGGCCCGCGAGCATCGGCCGCACGAAGGTGTCGATCTGCTCCGGCGTGCCGTGCGCGAGCAGCAGGTTCGCGTTGCCGATCGTGAGGAACGGATAGCCGCTCGTGCCCACGTTGGCCGCCTTGAAGTAGGCGAAGCAGGCCTTCTCCACCACCACCGGCAGCTGCATGCCGCCGAACTCGTAGTCCTGCGCCGCGGCCGTCAGCCCCGCGGCGCCGAAGGCGTCGAGCGCCTGCTTCACCTCGGGGATCAGGTGCACGCGCTCGCCGTCGAAGCGCGGCTCGTTCTGGTCGGCCTTCCTGTTGTGGGGCGCGAAGAGATCCGTCGCGATGCGCTCGCAGGTGTCGAGTGCGGCGTCGAAGGTCTCCCGCGAATGGTCGGCGAAGCGCGCCCGGCGCGTGAGAGACGCGACGTCGAGCCACTCATAGAGGAGGAACTCGAGGTCGCGGCGGACGACGAGCTTGGAGGGCAGTTCGATGCTCTGGGGCGCGTTCATCGGCGCACGCTCCGCGCTGGCGGGGACAGGCACGGATGATACCCGCGGCAGCGCGCCGCGGCGGGAGGGCGTATGCTCGCCGCTCCTCGGCCAAGGGAGGGCAGGCGATGGCGGCGGGCAAGGGCGAGCGCTCTGCGGGCGCGGGCGCGCGGCGACGCGCGGGACGCGGGGGCCGCGGTGCGCCGGGGCGCGGCGTGAGTTTGCTCGTGGCCACGCGCAAGGGCGCGTGGCTCTTCCACGGCGATGTGGCGCGGCGGGCGTGGCGCGTCGACGGGCCGCACTTCCACGGCCACATCGTGAACCACCTCGTGCTCGACCCGCGCGACGGCCGGACGCTGCTCGCCGCCGCCAAGACCGGCCACCTCGGTCCCACGGTCTTCCGCTCGGCCGACCGGGGCCGCACCTGGACGGAGGCCGCGCGGCCGCCGGCGTTCGCGAAAGCGGCCGACGGTACCGGCCGCGCGGTGGACCACACGTTCTGGCTCACGCCCGGCCACGCGAGCCAGCCCGGCGTCTGGTATGCCGGCACCTCGCCGCAGGGACTCTTCCGCTCGGACGACGGCGGCGTGACCTGGTCGCCGTTCTCGCCCGTGAACGAGGATCCGCGCTATCGCGAGTGGATGGGCACCGTGCAGGACGGCACGCCCGACGGCCCGAAGCTCCACTCGATCATCGTCGATCCGCGCGACCCCGCGCATCTCTACTTCGCGATGTCGGGCGGCGGCGTGCACGAATCCACCGACGGCGGCCGCACGTTCGCGCCGCTCGTGAAGGGACTCGCGGTGGTCGAGGGCTTCGACCCGGCGAACGTGACCTTCCACGACCCGCACTGCGTGCGCCTCGCGCCGGCCAACCCCGACCGGCTCTACCAGCAGAACCACTGCGGCATCTACCGGATCGACCGTCCCTCGGACGAATGGGTGCGCATCGGCGCGGCCATGCCGAAGCGCGTCGGCGACATCGGCTTCCCGATGGTGGTGCACCCGCGCGACGCGGACACCGCGTGGGTGTTCCCGATGGACGGCTCGACGGTCTGGCCGCGCACGAGCCCCGGCGGGAAGCCGGCCGCCTACGTGACCCGCAACGCGGGCCGGTCGTGGCGGCGGCTCGACGCGGGCCTGCCGCGCGAGCAGGCCTGGTGGACGGTGAAGCGCCAGGCCATGACCGCCGACGCAGGCGACCCCGTGGGGCTCTATTTCGGAACGACGAGCGGCGAGCTCTGGGCGAGCCGCGACGAGGGCGCGCGCTGGCGTTGCATCGCGCGCCACCTGCCGGAGATCTACGCCGTCGAAGCGGTAGCGGCGCAGTAGCCCGCGCGGCGCAAGCATGAACGTGATGATCCCCTCGCCGCTCCTTTCCTACACCGGCAGGACGTGGGTGGAGGCGAGCGGCGACACGGTCGGCGCAGTCCTCGACGACCTCGACCGGCGCTATCCGGGCATCCGCTTCCGGATGATCGACGAGCAGGACCGCGTGCGCCGGCACATCCGGTTCTTCGTGAACGGCGAGCAGGTCTTCGACCTCGCCTGGCCGCTCGCGCCCGACGACGAGCTCGTCATCGTGCAGGCGCTCTCGGGCGGTTGAGGTTTCGGGGTTCAGAAGACAGAGGACAGAGGACAGACGGAGGAACGTTCCCTCCTCGTTCCGGCGGGCGTTCGATGCCCGAGGCCGCGGCCCGGCACCCGCCGGCGTCGAAGCGCGCAGTTTCGCGCAGGCTGGCCTGCCCGAAAGGGACTCACGCCGTGCGCGTCGGATTGCGCCCGCCGAGGATGTCCTCCATGCGCGTCCTCACCGTCTCGAGGATGCGCGGATGGGGGAAGACGTAGAAGCGGTCCTCGCGCACCGCGTCGAACGCGAGCGCGGCGACGTCGTCGGCGCTGAGCCGGCCCTTGTCGAGGATCGCCTTGATCGCAGCCTTGTCGGCGCGGTCGGCTTCGGTCTCGGCGCGGTCGGTGAGCTCCGGCGGGCGGTTGCGCGCCGCGTCCCAGATGTTGGTCGCGACGAACGCGGGGCAGAGGACCGACACGCCGATGCGTGACCCCGCGGCGCGGAGGTCGTGGTAGAGGACCTCCGAGAAGGCCACCACGCCGTGCTTCGACACCGCGTAGGGGGCGGTGTGGGCCATGGCGACGAAACCCGCCGCCGAGGCGGTATTGACGATGTGCGCGTCCTCGCCGTGCGCGAGCATCATCGGCGTGAACGCGCGCACGCCGTTCACCACGCCCGCGAGGTTCACGCCGAGCACCCATTCCCAGTCGCGGACCGTCGCTTCCCAGGCGTTGCAGCGCACCCCGCCGACGCCCGCGTTGTTGCAGACGAGGTGCGCGGCGCCGAAGCGCTCGCGCACGCGCGCGGCGAGCGCGTCCACGGAGTCCGCCGAGCGCACGTCCGTCTTCACGGCGAGCACCTCCGCGCCCGCGCGCGCCAGCGCTTCGGCCGCTTCCGCGAGCGGCGGCTCCTCGATGTCGGCGAGGACCACGTGCATCCGCGCCGCCGCGGCGCGCCGCGCGAGCGCGAGCCCGATGCCGCTCGCGGCGCCGGTGACGACTGCGACCTTGCCGGCGAGATTCCCGATCATGCTCCGCCCCCGTCCCGCCGCGCCGGCGGGGAAAAGAGGGGCGCGCCCGGCGCGCCCCTGATTTCACCGGCCCCCGGGCCCGCCGGGGGTGCCTGCCTAGGCCACTTCGAACAGCCCGGCCGCGCCCATGCCGCCGCCGATGCACATGGTGACGACGACGTTCTTCGCGCCGCGGCGCCTGCCCTCGATGAGGGCGTGGCCCACGAGCCGCGCGCCGGTCATGCCGTAGGGATGGCCGACGGCGATCGAGCCGCCGTTGACGTTGAGGCGGTCGTCCGGGATCCCGAGCCGGTCGCGGCAATAGACGACCTGCACGGCGAAGGCCTCGTTCAGCTCCCAGAGGTCGATGTCCGCAACGTTCTTCCCGGCGCGCTCGAGGAGCCGCGGCACGGCGAAGATCGGGCCGATGCCCATCTCCTTCGGATCGCAGCCCGCGACCGCGAAGCCGCGGAAGAAGCCGAGCGGCCGCAGCCCGCGCTTCTCGGCGAGCTTCGCATCCATCACGACCGCGGCGGAGGCGCCGTCCGAGAACTGGCTCGCGTTGCCGGCGGCGATGGTGCCGCCCTCGATCGCCGGCTTGATCTGCGAGACGCCCTCGAACGTGGTGTCGGGGCGGATGCCCTCGTCGCGGTCGGCGAGGACGTCCTTCACCGTTTCCTGCCCGGTCGCCTTGTCCACCACCTTCATGTGCACCTCGATCGGGACGATTTCGTCGGCGAACCGGCCCGCGGCCTGCGCCGCCGCGGCGCGCTGCTGGCTCTGCACGCCGTAGCGGTCCTGCGCCTCGCGCGAGATGCCGTAGCGCTTGGCGACGTACTCGGCGGTCTGCAGCATCGGCCAGTAGATCTCGGGACGGTGGCGGTGCAGCCACTCGTCCTGGAAGTGGTGGCGGTTCATCTCGTTCTGCACGAGCGAGATGGACTCGACGCCGCCCGCGACGAAGATGTCGCCCTCGCCGGCGATGATGCGCTGCGCGGCCATCGCGATCGTCTGCAGGCCGGACGAGCAGAAGCGGTTGACCGTGAGCCCGGGGACCGTGTCGGGACAGCCGGCGCGGAGCGCGACCTGGCGCGCGATGTTCCAGCCCGTCGCGCCCTCGGGGTTCGCGCAGCCCATGATCACGTCCTCGACCTCGTCGGGATCGACGCGTGCGCGCGCGAGCGCGTGCTTGACGACGTGGCTGCCCATCTTGGCGCCGTGGGTCATGTTGAGCGCGCCGCGCCAGCTCTTGCAAAGCGGCGTGCGCGCGGTGGAGACGATCGCGACTTCCTTCATCTTCGGGGCTCCTCGAGGTGGGCATGCGGGCCGAGCGGGGCGCGGCACCGCGATTCTAGATCGGCGTCAGGCGGGCTTCCGGGCGACGAGGTCGACGAGCGCCGACAGGCCGTCGTGCCCGGTGCCCTCGCGGATCACGTCGTCGTGCTCGGCGAGATGCAGGATCTCGAGCGCCGCGAACGCCTCGNCGAGCAGCGCCGCGGTGTAGAGGTTCTCCGCGGCGCGCGGGCCGCCGGTGCCGTAGGCGAGCTGGCGCGGGGTGTAGCCCTGCAGGACCAGGAGCCCGCCGGGCGCGAGCGCGCGCCCGATCCCGGCGAAGAGGCGGGCGCGCTCCTCCGGGCTCGCGAACTGGATGAACACCGCGACGACCACGTCGTAGGCGCGCTCGTCCCAGTCCCAGGCGTTCACGTCGGCCACGCGGTAATCGACGGCGACGCCGGCTTCGCGCGCCAGGCGCTTCGCCTTCGCGACGCCCACGGGCGAGATGTCGAACGCCGTCACCGCGAGGCCCTGCCGCGCGAGCCAGACGCTGTTGCGGCCCTCGCCGTCGGCGATCGAGAGCGCGCTCGCGCCGGGACGCAGCAGCGGTGCCTGCGCGGCGAGGAACGCGTTCGGCGCCGTGCCGAAGAGGTAGCCGTCAGCGGCGAAGCGCTCGTCCCACCGGCTGCGGGCGTCGTCGAACTTCATCGGGCGATGCGCTGCGGCGCAGGCCGGGCGGGCGGCGCGCGAGCCGGCGCGTCAGACCTCGAGCCACTCCTTGCGGATCGCGGCGTTCGCCCGCAGCTCCGCGGGCGTGCCCTCGAACACGATCTGCCCGTGGCCCATCACGTACAGGCGCTGCGAGATCTCCAGGGCGATGGCGAGCTTCTGCTCGACGAGCAGGATCGACACGCCGCGGCGGGTGATCTCGACGAAGAGCTCGCGCAGGAGCTCGACGATCTTGGGCGCGAGCCCCTCGGTCGGCTCGTCGATCATGACGAGGTCGGGGTCGCCCATCAGCGTGCGGCACAGCGTCAGCATCTGCTGCTCGCCCCCGGAGAGCACCCCGGCCTGGGTGTGCTCGCGCTCCTGCAGGCGCGGGAAGAGCCGGAACATGTCGTCCATGGACCAGCGGCCGCTCTCCTTCGTGCCCTTCATCCCGAGCGCGAGGTTCTGGCGCACGGTGAGCGTCGGGAAGATGTCGCGGTTCTCCGGGACGTAGCCGAGGCCCTTGTGCGCGATGCGGTAAGCCTTGAGGCCGCAGATCTCCTCGCCCTTGAACTTCACCGAACCCTGCGCGTCCACCATGCCCATCACCGCCTTGATGGTCGTCGAGCGGCCGACGCCGTTGCGCCCGAGCAGGCTCACGCACTCGCCGTCGCCCACCGTCAGGTTGACGCCGTGCAGGATGTGGCTCTTGCCGTAGAAGGCGTGCAGGTCGCGGACTTCGAGCATGGGCGGTCAGTGGCTGTTCGCCGCGGTGCCGAGATAGGCTTCCTGCACGGCGGCGTTCGCGCGGATCGCGGCGGGCGCGTCGGTGGCGATCACCTCGCCGTACACCAGCACCGAGATGCGGTCAGCGAGGTCGAAGACGACGCCCATGTCGTGCTCGACCATCACCAGCGTCCTGCCCGCGGTGACCCTGCGGATCAGGTCCACGGCGTGGGCGGCCTCCGAGCGGTTCATGCCGGCGGTGGGCTCGTCGAGGAGAATCACCTCCGCGCCGCCGGCGATGGTGATGCCGATCTCGAGCGCGCGCTGCTCGGCGTAGGAGAGCAGGCCCGCGAGGGCGTCGCGCCGCCGCGCGAGGCCGATGCCCTCCATCACCTCCGCGGCGCGCTCGTTGGCGTCGCGCAGGCCGTTCACCGCCTGCCAGAACGAGTACCGGTAGCCGAGCGACCACAGCACCGCGCAGCGCAGGTTCTCGAAGACGGTCATGCGGTGGAAGATGTTGGTGATCTGGAAGCTGCGCGAGAGCCCGCGCCGGTTGATCTGGTAGGGCTTGAGCCCGGTGATGTCGGCCCCGTTCAGGCAGATCGTCCCGCTCGACACGGGGAAGCGCCCGCTCACGAGGTTGAAAAGCGTGGACTTGCCCGCGCCGTTGGGGCCGATGATCGCGTGGCGCTCGCCCCTCCCGATGGCGAGGTTCACGCCGCGGATGATCTGCGTCTTGCCGAAGCTCTTGAAGACTTCGCGCAGCTCGATGGCGGGCGCGGCGCTCACGGAGCCTTCTCCGCGATGATGCGCTGGATGTCGTCCCACTCCCCGCGGAAGCGGTTCCACGCGAGCCGGTAGAGGAAGCCGCCCGCGCCGAGCGTCGCGAGCGCCGCGAGCCAGGGCGCGAGGCTCTTCACCTCGAAGGACAGCCCGAACAGCTTCATGGTGCCGCCGCCGGTGTCGGAGAGGTGGTAGGTCATCTCGACCACGGCGACGAAGCCCAGGAACGCGAGCAGGCCCGCGGCGGCGACCCAGCCGTAGGGCTTCCACAGGCGCCCGAACAGGCCGTGCTTCGCGACGTTCAGGTTCATGAGGACGATGCTCGCGATCCCGCCGGGGGCGAACATCACGATCGCCATGAAGAAGAGGCCGAGGTACAGCAGCCACGCCTTGGTGAGGCCGGCGATGTACACGACGAAGAACGTGAAGACGATCGCGCCGATCACCGGCCCGAAGAAGAAGCCGACGCCGCCGATGTAGGCCGCGAGCAGCACGCCGCCCGAGCGCTGCGCGCTCACGCTCTCGGCCGCGACGATCTCGTAGTTGATCGCCGAGAGCCCGCCGGCGAGGCCGGCGAAGAAGCCCGAGAGCGCGAACATCAGGAAGCGCACCATGTGCGTGCTGTAGCCGACGAACTCGGCGCGCTCCGGGTTGTCGCGCACGGCGTTCGCGATCCGGCCGAGCGGCGTGCGCGTGAGCGCGAACATCGCCGCCACCGCGGCGAACGTCCAGACCGCGATGAGGTAATAGACCTGGATCGCGGGGCCGTAGGTGATGCCGAGGAAGGGCTTCCCGACCATGCGGTTGGCGGAGATGCCGCCCTCGCCGCCGAAGAAGCTCGGGAACATGAGCGAGGCCGCGAACACCATCTCGCCCAGGCCGAGCGAGATCATGGCGAACGCGACGCCCGACTTGCGCGTCGTCACGTAGCCGAACAGCACGCCGAACAGCAGGCCGAACAGGCCGCCGAGCAGCGGCAGCAGGGTGACCGGGAAGGCGAACGCGCCCGCACCGATCATGTTGAGGACGTGGATGGAGAAGTAGGCGCCGAGCCCCGAGTAGACGGCGTGGCCGAAGGAGAGCAGGCCGGTCTGGCCGAGCAGCATGTTGTAGGACAGCGCGAAAATGATCCAGATGCCCATCTGGCTCATCATCGTGATCGCGAAGCCCTGCGGGAACGCGACCGGCGCCAGGACGAGCACGAGGGCGAACAGGCCCCAGGTCACGTAGCGGCCGACGTTGAGCGGCTTGAAACGCAGCACGGCGCCGTTCATGTGTCGCGGGTCCCGAGGAGGCCCCTCGGCCGGAAGAGGAGCACGAGCACCATCAGGAGGTAGGGCAGCACCGGCGCCGCCGAGGCGAGCGTGAGGTTCCAGAGCTCGCCGAGGAAACTGTCGGCGGCGAAGCTGATCCCCATCGGCTTGAACAGCCCCCCGAGGGACCAGTCGAGCGCGACCGAGAAGGTCTGCAGCAGGCCGATGAGCAGGCTCGCGATGAAGGCGCCGGCGAGCGAGCCCATGCCGCCGATGACGACCACCACGAACACGATGGCGCCGACGTGCAGCGCCATGCCCGGCGAGGTCACGAAAGCGTTGCCGCCGATCACGCCCGCGAGACCCGCGAGCGCCGCGCCGCCGCCGAACACCAGCATGAAGACGCGCGGAACGTTGTGGCCGAGCGCCTCGACCGTCTCCGGGTGCGTGAGCGCCGCCTGGATCACGAGGCCGATGCGCGTGCGCGTGAGGACCACGTAGAGCGCGACCAGCATGAGCACGGAGACGAGCATCATGAACCCGCGGTAGATCGGGAACGCGGTGCCGTAGATCATGAAGAGCGTGCCGTCGAGGTCCTTCGGCACGCCGTAGTTGACCGGGGCCCGGCCCCAGATGAGGTGCACCGCCTCCTCGATGAGATAGGCGAGCCCGAAGGTGAAGAGGAGCTCGGCCACGTGGCCGTGCTTGTGCACCGTGCGCAGGCCGTAGCGCTCCACCGCCATGCCGATCACCGCCACCCCGAGCGGCGCGAGCACCAGCGCCGGCCAGAAGCCGATGTGCCCGCTGATCTGGAACGCGAAGTACGCCCCGAGCATGTAGAAGCTCGCGTGGGCGAAGTTGAGCACCCCCATCATCGAGAAGATCAGCGTCAGGCCCGAGCTCAGCATGAACAGCAGGAGCCCGTAGGTGACGCCATTCAGGAGCGAGATGAGGAAGAACTCCATCTGCCAGGATTCAGGATTGCGGATTCAGGATCGAGGATCCGGGACTCGGCGTCGCGCGGGCAGGGCGCTCCGCGGGGTGCGGGGCGGGGTGCGTCGTGCGGGCCGCAGTGGGAAAACAAAGCCCCCGCTCGCGCGGGGGCTGTCGGGTTCCTGATGGCCGGCCCTCTGATCCCTGGCGAATCAGGGCTTCTTCATGTTGCACGAGGTCGGCTGCGCCGAGACGTAGGCCTCGATGCGCGCGTCGGTCTTGAAACCGAGCCCGCTGTTGTCGGCGTCGTACTTCACCTCGGCCGGACCGCCCTTGGAGGCCTGCTTGTAGAGCGTCGAGATGTACAGCGGCTGGATCATCTGGTGGTCGGCGGCGCGCATCTCCACCTGGCCGAGCTCGGTGTCCATCTTCATGCCGGACATGACCTTCGCCACCGCGGTCGGGTCGGTCGACTTCGCCCGCTTCACCGCCTCGGCGAGCATGAACATCAGCGTGCCGGCCCGGCCGTAGTAGTAGTCGAGCTTCGGGTTCTGCTTCTTGAACTCGTTCACCATCCGGTCGGTTTCCTTGGTCGGCACGTTCGCGTGCCACTCGGTGATCTGCTTCACCTTGCCGATGGCCGAGTCGCCCATCGCGGCGACCGAGCCGAGGCCGCCGCCGTAGTAGGTGTAGAAGTTGACGTTGAGGCCGGCGTCCTTGGCCGCCTTGATGAGCAGCGTCATGTCCGTGCCCCAGTTGCCGGTGATCACGGTGTCGGCGCCGGAGGCCTTGATCTTGGCGACGTAGGGCGCGAAGTCCTTCACCTGGCCGAGCGGGTGCAGGTCGTCGCCGACGATCTGGATGTCGGGCCGCTTGCGCGCGAGGTCGGCCTTCGCGGCGCGCGTGACCGCCTGCCCGAACGAGTAGTTCTGGTTGATGAGGTAGACCTTCTTGATGTTCGGGTCCTTGGCGAGGAAAGTCGTCAGCGCCTCCATCTTCATGTCGCTGTTGGCGTCGAAGCGGAAGTGGTAGAAGTGGCACTTCTCGTTCGTCAGCACCGGGTCGACCGCGGCATAGTTCAGATAGAGGATCTCCTTGCCGGGGTTGCGCTCGTTGTGCTTCTGCACCGCGTCGGAGAGCGCGATCGCCACCGAAGAGCCGTTGCCCTGCATGATGTAGCGGAAGCCGCTGTCGATCACCTTCTTCAGGACGTTCAGCGACTCCTGCGGGCTCGTCTTGTTGTCGAAGCCCACGACCTCGAACTTCACCCCGCCGGCGAGGTTGCGCTTGTTCACCTGGTCGGCGAGGTACTGGAACTGCTTGAGGCCCGCCTCGCCGACGTCGGCGAACGGCCCGGAGAGCGGGTCGATGTAGGCGATCCTCAGAACCTCCTGGGCGTTCGCCGCGAGGCTCGCGGCCGTGAGCGCCGCCGCGACGGCGAGCGAGCGCAATGCGCGCGTGTTCATGTGCAGACCTCCTCGGTAGCTGGGGCCTCCGCGGCGCGGAGGCGGTTGCCGCTCGGTTGGAACCGCCCGGCAGAGGCAGCGACGCTCCGTCCGGACAGCCGTTTTCTTTGTGCGAGCGATGGTAGAGAACTTGCCCTGGGGGGTCAAGGCAGCGCAGCCTCTGGTGCTCGTCCGATGCTGCGGTGCGGGAGGCCCTGCGCCGCGCCCGGTCGACCGATCCCGATGCCGACGCGGGCGGATGCGGGAGGCACGGGCGGTGGTAATCTCGGCCCTGCCCATCACAGCCCGGGCCCGTGCGCGTCGCGCGCCTTGCGAAGAACCGCGCGGCCGGGCGCGCGCCCCCCAGCGAACGACGCCGCAATGGACATCCTCACGCATCGCGACGGCCCGGTCCTCCGGATCGGGCTCCACCGCCCCGACAAGAAGAACGCGCTCACGCAGCAGATGTACGCCGACATCGCGGCGGCCATCGCGGCGGCCGAGGCCGACGCCGCCGTGCGCGTCATGCTGATCCACGGTGCGCCGGGCGTGTTCACCGCGGGCAACGACCTCCACGACTTCCTCTCGCGTCCGCCGCGCGGCGCCGACACCGGGGTGTCGCGCTTCCTGCACGTCCTCAGCCGCACGTCGAAGCCGCTCGTCGCCGCGGTGTCGGGACCGGCGGTCGGTATCGGCACGACGCTGCTCTTGCACTGTGCCCTCGTCCATGCCGCGGAGGACGCGCGGCTCGCGCTTCCGTTCGTGAACCTCGGGCTCTGCCCCGAGGCGGCGTCGAGCTACCTCCTGCCGCGCATCGCCGGCTATCAGCGCGCGGCCGAGCTGCTGTTGCTGGGCGAGCCGTTCGGCCCCGAGAAGGGCCGCGAGCTCGGCATCGTCACCGCCGTGGTCCCGGCGGCGGAGCTCATGGAGGCGGCGACGGCCGCGGCGCACAGGCTCGCCGGCCGTCCGCCCGCCGCGCTGCGCGTCACCAAGGCGCTCATGAAGCGCGCGCTGCAGCCCGGCATCGACGCGGCGCTCGAAGCGGAGTTCCGCGCGTTCAGCGAGCGGCTCGATTCGCCCGAGGCGAAGGAGGCGCTGACCGCGTTCTTCGAGAAGCGCAAGCCCGACTTCTCCCGCTTCGGCTGAAAGGGCACGTTCCGTGCGGCGGCGCTTCAAGCAGGTGGACGTCTTCACGTCGCGGCGCTTCCTCGGCAACCCGGTGGCCGTGGTCCTCGACGCCGACGGGCTCGCCGACGAAGCGATGCAGGCGATCGCGCGCTGGACGAACCTCTCCGAGACGGCCTTCGTGCTCCCGCCCGTGCAGGGCGGGGACTACGCCCTGCGCATCTTCACGCCCGCGAGCGAGCTCGCCTTCGCCGGCCACCCCACGCTCGGCTCGGCGCACGCCGTCCTCGAGGCGGGGATCGTCCCGGCGGGGCGCGCGGGCTTCGTGCAGGAATGCCGGGCGGGGCGCCTGCGGATCACCGTCGAGGCGGCGGGGCCGGAACGCCTGCTCTTCGTGGCGACGCCGGCACCGACGTTCGCGCCCGCGGCGGACGCGCACCTCGACGAAATCGCCGAGGCGCTCGGCATCCCCGGCTTGCCCGGCGTGCGCCCGCTCGTCGTGGACATGGGGCCGCGCTGGCTCGTGCTCGACCTGGGCGACGGCGAGCTCGTCGCGCCGCTCGCGCCGCGCATGAGCGCGCTCGCCGCGGCGAGCCGCTCGATGGGCATCACCGGCGTCACCGTCTTCGGGCGCCAGGCGGGGATCGACGCGCGCCTTCGGGTGCGTTCGTTCGCGCCGGCCGAGGGCGTGCCGGAGGACCCGGTCTGCGGCAGCGGCAACGCGTGCGTGGCCGCGTACCTGCGCGAGACCGGCCAGCTCGCGGGCGTGGGCGCCTTCTACATCGCGAGCCAGGGGCGCGAGCTCGGGCGCGACGGCCGGGTGCACGTGCGGGTGGACGAGTCGGGCGGGGGCATCGCGCTCGGCGGCGCGGCCGTCACCTGCGTCGACGGGACGATCGACGCATGAGCCAGGCGAGCCTCGCGGGCAGGACGCTCTTCGTCACCGGCGGCTCGCGCGGCATCGGGCTCGCGATCGCGAAGCGCGCGGCGGCCGACGGCGCCAACGTCGCGCTCGCCGCCAAGACCGAGGCGCCGCACCCGAAGCTCCCCGGCACGATCTACACCGCGGCCGAGGAGGTCGAGGCCGCCGGCGGCCGCGCGCTGCCGATCCCGCTCGACATCCGCGACGACGCGGGGGTCGCCGAGGCGATGCGGCGCGCCGCCGAACACTTCGGCGGCATCGACATCCTGGTGAACAACGCGAGCGCGATCTCGCTCACCGGCACGCTCGCGACCCCGGTGAAGCGCTTCGACCTGATGCACGGCGTCAACGCGCGCGGCACCTTCGTCTGCTCCCAGGCGGCGATCCCCTATCTGCGCGAGGCGGCGCGGGCGGGGCGCAACCCGCACATCCTGATGCTCTCGCCGCCGCTCAACATGAAGCCGCGGTGGTTCAAGGACCACGTCGCCTACACGATGGCGAAGTACGGCATGAGCATGTGCGTGCTCGGCATGGCCGAGGAGTTCCGCGCCGACGGCATCGCGGTGAACGCGCTCTGGCCGCGCACCGCGATCCACACCGCCGCGCTCGCCATGATCCCCGGGGTGGACCCGCGCATGACCCGCAAGCCGGAGATCGTCGCCGACGCCGCGCACGCGATCCTCTGCCGCGACGCGCGCCGCCACACCGGGCACTTCCACATCGACGACGAGGTGCTCGCCGATGCGGGCGTCACCGACCTCTCGCGCTACGCCGTCGTTCCCGGGAACAACAAGTTCCTGCCGGACTTCTTCGTCGACTGAGGCGCCGGTGGCGGACGCGCCGATCCGCGAGGGCTACGCCGAGGCGAACGGGCTCGGGTTCCACTACCTCGCCGCCGGTGAGGCGGGACGCAGGCTCGTCCTCTTCCTGCACGGCTTCCCCGAGTTCTCCGGCGCGTGGCGCGCGCAGCTCGAGGACTTCGGGCGCGACCACCTCGCCGTCGCGCCGGACCTGCGCGGCTACAACCTCTCGGCGAAGCCGCAGGACGTCGCGGCCTACCACGCGAGGCACCTCCTCGAGGACGTGCGCGCCCTCGCCGCGCGATTCACCGATCGGCCCTTCGTCCTGGTCGCTCACGACTGGGGCGGCGCGGTCGCGTGGGGGCTCGCCGCGGCGCACCCGGAGCTCGTCGGGCGGCTGGTCATCCTGAACTCGCCGCACGCGGTCCCGTTCGCGCGCGCGCTCGCCGCCGATCCGGCGCAGCAGCGCGCGAGCGCCTACATGAACCTGCTGCGCCACCCGGAGGCGGAGCGCGCGCTCGCCGCGGACGGCTACGCGAAGCTCGCGGCCATGACGCTCGATGCGTGGGGCGCGCCGCCGCCCGACCGCGCCGCTTACCTCGCAGCCTGGGCGCAGCCGGGCGCGCTGACCGGGATGCTCAACTGGTACCGCGCCTCGCCGCTGCATCCCCCGGCGCCCGGCGATCCCGGCGCGGCGGCGCTCACGCTCGACCCGGCGCGGTTCGTGGTGCGCGTGCCGACGCTGGTGATCTGGGGAATGCGCGACACGGCGCTCCTGCCCACGCTCCTCGACGGGCTGGAAGAGTGGGTGCCGGATCTCGCGATCGCGCGCATCGCGGAGGCCACGCACTGGGTGGCGCACGAGCAGCCCGGGCGGGTGAACGCCCTCATCCGCGAATTCATCGCGCCCTGAAGGGGCGCGCTCAGGCGAACAGGCCGACGAAGTAGACGAGCACGGCCAGCGCGACCGCCACGCCGAAGATGCCTTTCATGCGCTGGCGGTCGGTGAAGGTCACGCCCTCCTTCTTGCGGGCGGCCATCTTCCACTCGACGACGATGAGCAGGATGGCGAGCCCGAGGACGATGCCCGGCCACTTCAGTTCTTCCATGGACATGGGGTGCTCTCGCAGGGTATTGAAAACCGGGGGCGCGTCCCCCTCTGACCCCCTTCGTTCAGGGGGCGGCCGAAGCATGCTTCCCTCCGGGCGCGCCGGTCGTGGCCGCCGTCGGAGAGCGCCAGCGAGCGCCTTCTCGAGCAGCCTGCTCGCGACGGCGAGGGGCACGGCCGGCGGCCGGGGTGCGCCTTGCGCGTAGCTTAGCCCGGCCCGGGCGCCGCGACGTGCCGCGCGATGGGCGCGGCTGCGGCAAAGTGCCCGCGCGCGGCGTGCCGACTCCGTCACGACGCGCGCCTGCCCGGCGGGTTACCATCGCCCGGCGCTCGCCGCGCAAACCCTCCGCGCCCATGGAAACCCACCTCCTCTGGATCGTCGTCGGCATCGTGCTCGTCATCGCGGAGCTGCTGACCGGCACGTTCTACCTGCTCGTGCTCGGCGTCGCGGCGTTCGCCGCCGCCGCCGCGGCGTGGCTGGCGGCGCCCTTCCTCGCGCAGGTCCTCGTCGCCGGCGCGATCGCGGTCGCCGGGGTGCTCTGGATCCGCGCGCACCGCCGCGCGCGGGCGGTGCCCGAGATGCCCTCGTTCGACGTCGGCCAGCCGGTGAAGCTCGAGCAATGGGTGAACCGCGCCGACGGCCTCGCCCGCGTGATGTACCGCGACGCGCTGTGGGACGCGGTGGTCGAGGGCGACCGCGAGGTCGAGCCGGGCGCGCTCCTGTTCGTGCACGGCGTGAGCGGCAGCACGCTGCACGTCGGCCGGCAGAAGCGGGCCTGAGCGGGCGCGGCCGATGGCGAAGGGGAAACCGCCCGAGCCCGAAGAGATCCTGCGCCTCGCGCGCGAGCTCATGGCCGGCAAGAAGCCCACCCAGCAGGAAGTGAAGGACCGGATGGCGGTGCTGCGTCAGGCCGCGGCCAGGCCCGGCACGGCCGGCGCGCCAGCGGGCGCCGCACGGAAGGAGGTCAGCATGTTCCCGAAGCTCCTCATCGCGTTCATCGTCTCGGCGCTGGCGTTCGCCTGGCAGGGCGCGACGCCCTTCACCATCGCCATCGCGATCGCGGCCTTCGTGATCGCTTTCGTGGTCGAGGGCATCCGCGTCGTGCCGCAGCAGCACGCGTGGGTGGTCGAGCGGCTGGGCCGCTTCCACGAGGTGCTGCAGCCGGGCCTGAACGTGATCATCCCGTTCATCGACCGCGTCGCCTACCGGCACTCGCTGAAGGAAGTGCCGCTCGACGTGCCCGAGCAGGTGGCGATCACGCGCGACAACACGCAGCTCGCGGTGGACGGCATCCTCTACTACCAGGTGACCGACCCGCGGCTCGCCTCCTACGGGACGTCGGACTACATCACGGCGATCACGCAGCTCGCGCAGACGACCCTGCGCGCCGAGGTCGGCAAGATGGAGCTCGACCGCGTGCTCGAGAGCCGCGACGAGATCAACCGCTCGGTGGTCTCGGTGCTCGACCAGGCCGGGCGCCCGTGGGGCGTGAAGGTGCTGCGCTACGAGGTGAAGAACCTCACCCCGCCGGAGTCCATCCTGCGGGCGATGCAGCAGCAGATCACCGCGGAGCGCGAGAAGCGCGCGCTCATCGCCAAGAGCGAGGGCGAGAAGCAGCAGGAGATCAACCTCGCCGAGGGCGCGAAGCAGTCCGACATCCTCAAGTCCGAGGGCGAGAAGACCGCCGCGATCAACAAGGCGCAGGGCGAGGCGACCGCGGTGCGGCTCCTCGCCGAGGCCACTGCCGCCGCGGTGCGCACCGTCGCCGAGGCGATGAACGAGCCGGGCGGGATGAACGCCGCGAACCTCAAGGTGGCCGAGCTCTACGTCGCCGCGTTCGCGAACCTCGCCAAGACGGGCAACACGCTGATCGTGCCGTCGAACCTCACCGACGTCGCGAGCATGGTCTCCTCCGCGATGACCGTGCTCGACCGCACCCGGGCAGGCACGGCGCCCGCTGCGCCGCGCTGACGGCGCCAACGCGGGCAGAGCGCCGCGCCGCGGCGCGCGGACCGCACCGCCGCGGTGCCCCGGTGCGCGCGGCCGCCGCGCCTGCCGATGCGAGGTCCGCTTCCCGCGGCTCTCCGCGCCCGCCGCGGCCCCCTGCGTCGATGCGCGCTTCAGTGCGCCATCAGCACCGGAAGCGTCATCGACTCGAGCACCGTGCGGGTGACGCCGCCGAGCACCAGCTCGGCGAGCCGCGAGTGGCCGTAGCCGCCCATCACGAGGAGGTCGGCGCCGAGGTCGGCGGCGAGCGAGAGGAGATGCCCGCCGATGTCGCGGTCCGCGGCGTGCTCCTCGGTGACCTCGACACGCACGCCGTGGCGCGCGAGCCACGTGGCGACGTCGGCGCCCGGCACCGCGCCGTGCGCGGGCGCCGCGGGGTTGAAGGTCGCGACGGCCACGCGCGAAGCGCGCTCCAGGAAGGGCAGCGCGCAGGTGGCGGCGTTCGTCGCCTCGCGCGAGGCGTTCCACGACAAGAGCACCCGCTCGCCGAGCGTCGGAAACTCGCCTGCGAACGGGACGAACAGGACCGGCCGACCGCACGTGAGCAGCACGCGCGCCGCGAACTCGCGCCCGACGCCGTGCGCGGCGGGCGCGGCCGGCTGGCCGAGCACCACGAGGTCGGCGTAGCGCGCGTGCAATGGCAGGGTCCGCGCGGGGTCGTCACCCGCCTCGCGCCACTCGGTGCGCGCTGCGCCCGCGATCGCCAGGAACCCGTCCCTCGCGGCGGCGGCCTCCGCCGCCGCCTGCGCGCGCTGGTGCTCGCCGAGCGCCAGCCCGCCGACGGCGAGCGCATAGCCGGGCAGCGGCGCGAGCGGCGCCGCGTAGAGGCCCACGAGGTGGGCGTCGAAGCGCTCGGCGAGCCGGCGGCCCACCGCGATGCGCGCGGCCGCCTGCGGGCTGCGGTCCACGTGCACGAGGATCGTCTTGTAGCTCATGGCTCCGTCCTCAGCCGGCGCGGCTCGCGCCGCACCCCTTCGTGAATCCTCGCAGCCTCGCGCGCGGCGCACTTTGACCGAAATCACCCGGGCGCGCCATGCGCCGGTCGCGTACCTCAGGGCGCCGCGCCGCCCCCGGCCCCGCCGGCGTTGAAGCGCTCGATCACCGCCATCGCCGCCTCGGCGGTATCGACGAGCGAGAAGAGCCCGAGGTCGTCCGGGTGCAGCATGCCCTCGGCGACGAGGAAGTCGAAGTCCACGGCGCGCCGCCAGAACGGGCTGCCCACCAGCACCACGGGGATGCGGGCGATCTTGCGCGTCTGCACCAGCGTCAGCGCCTCGAAGAGCTCGTCGAAGGTGCCGAAGCCGCCGGGGAACGCGACGAGCGCCCGCGCGCGCAGCAGGAAGTGCATCTTGCGCAGACCGAAGTAGCGGAAGCGGAACGAGAGGCCGGGCGTGACGTAGGGG
>JAOAEA010000101.1 GCA_026417035.1 Burkholderiales bacterium | reverse complement strand
CAGCGGGATTTATCCGGATCGGCTTTGGTGTCGTCCAGAATGCGGCTGTAAAGCCGCCAGCGGTTGGTGTCCAGCGCACGCGCCACCGCCTCGAGCGGGTGCTCGACCGCATCCACGTCCTCGAGGGGCGCATGGTCGTCCTGCTGAACGTGGACAAGGTGATCCGGATCATCCGCAACGCGGACGATCCGAAGGCCGACCTCATGCGGGCGTTCCGCATCACCGAGCGGCAGGCCGACGACATCCTCGAGATGCGCCTGCGGCAGCTCGCCAAGCTCGAGCACATCAAGGTCGAGCAGGAGCTGAAGGCGCTGCAGAAGGAGCAGAAGGGGCTCGAGAAGGTACTGAAGGACCGCGACGTGCTCGCGGAGCTCGTCGTCGCCGAGATCGAGGCCGACGCGAAGGCCTTCGGCGACAAGCGCCGCACGCGGATCGAGGAGGCGGAGAAGGCCGACGTCGAGGTGCCGGTGGTGAACGAGCCGGTCACGGTGATCTTCTCCAGGAACGGCTGGGTGCGCGCGCGGCAGGGCCACGGCGTCGACCCCGCGACGCTCTCCTTCAAGGAGGGCGACTCGCTCGGGGCGCTGATCCCGTGCCGGACGGTCGACCCGGTGGTGTTCCTCGACTCCAGGGGCCGCGCCTACACCGTGGAGGTCGCGCAGCTGCCGTCGGCGCGCGGCGACGGCGCGCCGGCTTCGTCGCTCGTCGACGTGCAGGACGGCGCCAAGATCCTGCACTGCCTCGCCGGCCCCGCCGACACGCCGGTGCTGGTCGCCTCGTCGGGCGGCTACGGCTTCGTCACCAAGCTCGGCGACATGCTCTCCAACCGGCGCGCCGGCCGCGAGTTCATGAACGTCAAGGAAGGCGAGACCCCGATCGCGCCGTTCCCGTTCGCGGTGGCGCCCGGCAACCGGCTGGTGGCGGTCTCCTCCGGCGGCCGGATGATCGCCTTCGACCTCGACGAGGTCGGCTACCTGCCGCGCGGGCGCGGGGTCATGCTGATGGGCCTCGACAAGGACGAGCGCCTCGAAGCGGTCGCGGTCACGCCCGCGCGCGGCGTCGAGATCCTCGGGTTCGGGCGCGGCAAGGAGAACCGCGCGGAGATCAGGGGCGCGGAGTTCGACCGTTTCGTGTCGCGGCGCGCGCTCAAGGGCCGCGTCCTGCCCGACAAGGTGAAGAAACCGCGCGCGATCGTCGTGCCGCCGCGCGCCGGGGAGGGCGTGCAGCCTTGAGGTCGGCGGCGCGCGCCGGCCGGCCTCAGCGTCGCGGGCCCTCCGGATCGGGTGGCGCGTGAGCCCTGCGATCGCGCGGATCGTCCCGTTCGGGATCTACATCGCCTTCCTGGTGATCGGGTCGGCGCTCGGCGCGCTGGCCGCCGGGCGGCCGGGCGCGGATTTCGACGAGCGCTGGCTCTATCCGCTGCAGATCGGGCTCGTCGCTGCTGCGCTCGCCTGGTTCTGGCGCCGCTACGGCGAGCTCCGGGCGGGCGCACCCCCAGCCGCCGCGATCGCGCTCGCGGTCGCGGTCGGGGCGGCGGTGTTCGTGGCGTGGATCAACCTCGACGCCGGCTGGGCGACGCTCGGCGACGCGGCAGGCTTCGACCCGCGCCGCAGCGACGGGACGCTCGACTGGACGCTCGTGGTGCCGCGCGTCGTCGGCGCGGCCCTGGTCGTCCCGGTCATGGAAGAGCTCTTCTGGCGCTCCTTCGTCATGCGTTGGATCGACCGCAGCGACTTCCTCGCCCAGGATCCGCGGCACAGCGGTTCGCGGGCGCTCCTCGTCTCGTCCGTGATCTTCGGGTTCGAACACACGCTGTGGTTCGCCGGCATCCTCGCCGGGCTCGCCTATGGTTGGCTCTACATGCGCACGGCGAACCTCTGGGCGCCCGTGATCGCGCACGCGGTGACGAACGCGGCGCTCGCCGCGTGGGTGCTCCACCGGGGCGCATGGCACTTCTGGTAGGTGTCGCTCGCCCGGCGCCGCTCCTGCTGCTACACTCCCGCGCACCGAACATGGTGCCGCTGCCCGCGCGCGGCGGCACGCGAGCTCAATGGCGGGCCGCCCCGCATTGCAGCGCGGTGAACCTGGTCAGGTCCGGAAGGAAGCAGCCACAGCCGCTCACTGCAAGTGCCGGGGGTCCGGCTCGCCACCCCAACGCCCCGCCGCCGCGCCGCACACGCGGCGGCCGCGCGCGATGAGGGCAGCGCCGCGCTGCTAGAATTCCCGCATGTCGTACCAGGTCCTCGCGCGGAAGTGGCGTCCGCGCAACTTCGCTTCCCTCGTCGGCCAGGAGCACGTGGTCCGCGCGTTGACGCACGCGCTCGCCGAGCGGCGGCTCCACCACGCCTATCTCTTCACCGGCACCCGCGGCGTGGGCAAGACGACGCTCGCGCGCATCCTCGCCAAGGCGCTCAACTGCGAGACCGGCGTCACGCCGGAGCCCTGCGGCGTCTGCACGGCGTGCGTCGAGATCGACTCCGGGCGGTTCGTCGACCTGCTCGAGGTGGACGCGGCGACCAACACCAAGGTCGACGAGATGCGGGTCCTCCTCGAAAACGCCGTGTACGCGCCGACGCGCGGGCGGTTCAAGGTGTACGTGATCGACGAAGTGCACATGCTCTCGACCTCGGCGTTCAACGCGATGCTGAAGACGCTGGAGGAGCCGCCCGAGCACATCAAGTTCATCCTCGCGACGACCGATCCGCAGAAGATCCCGGTCACGGTCCTTTCCCGGTGTCTCCAGTTCAACCTGAAGCAGATGCCGCCCGGTGCCATCGCCGGGCATCTGGAGAGGATCGCCGGCGAGGAGAACGTCCGCGCCGAAGCCCCGGCGCTGCGCCTGCTCGCACAGGCCGCGCGCGGCAGCATGCGCGACGCGCTGAGCCTCCTCGACCAGGCGATCGCGTTCTCGGCCGGCGACGTGAGCGAAGCGGCGGTACGGGGGATGCTGGGCACCGTCGATCGCGGGCACCTCGTCGATATCCTCGCCGCGATCGCGCGCGGTGACGGCCCTGCCGCCATCGCGGCGGCGGACGCGATGGAATCGCGCAGCCTGTCCTTCGACAGCGCGTTGCAGGAGCTCGGGACGCTCCTGCACCGGATCGCGCTGGTGCAGGTCGCGCCCGCGGCGGTTGCGCCGGACGAGCCCGACGCGGGCCGCATCGGCGAGCTGGCGGCGGCGATCGATCCCGAGACGGTGCAGCTCTACTATCAGATCGCGGTGCACGGCCGTGCGGACCTGCCGCTCGCTCCCGACGAGTATGCGGGTTTCACCATGGCGCTCATGCGGATGCTCGCGTTCGCCCCCGGGCCGGACGCGAAGCAGCCGACGGTGCTCCCCGGCTCCGCGCGTGCGGCCGCCCCTGGCGGGGCGGGAACGGCGCGGGGACAAGCGCCTTCACCCGCAGCGCCGGCGCGCGCCCCCATGGCGGGCGCGCCCGCTTTCGACGGCGACTGGCCGGCCCTGGTGCGGTCGCTGCGCCTCACCGGGCTCGCGAAGCAGCTGGCGGAGCGCTGCGAGCTCGCCGCGCACGCGGCGGGACGTTTCGAGCTGAAGCTGCCCGCGACCTCCCGGCACCTGGCCGAGCGCGCCTACGTCGACAAGCTGAAGGCAGCCCTGGCCGAGCGGCTCGGCGCCGCGGTCGCGGTGACCGTCGTGCTCGGCGAAGTGACCGGTGCGACGGTGGCGGCGCTCGAGGAGAGCGCGCGCCGGAGCCGGATCGAGGAGGCCGAGGCCACGGTCCACGCCGACGCCTTCGTGCGCGATCTCGTCGAGAACTTCGACGCCACGATCGATTCCATCAAACCGGTTCGTTGAGGGGGCACCCCGATGATGAAGCAGCAGCTCGCGGGCCTGATGAAGCAGGCGCAGCAGATGCAGGAGAACATGCGCAAGATGCAGGAGAGCCTCGCGGCGATCGAGGTCGAGGGGCAGTCCGGCGCGGGCATGGTGAAGGTCGTCATGACCTGCAAGCACGACGTGAAGCGGGTGGCGATCGACCCTTCGCTGCTCGCCGACGACAAGGAGATGCTCGAGGACCTCGTCGCCGCGGCGGTCAACGACGCCGTCCGGAAGGTGGAGGCGACGGTCCAGGAAAAAATGGCGAGCGTGACGGCCGGCCTGCCTCTGCCGCCGGGCATGAAGCTCTTCTGATCCCGAGGGCGAGGGCGGCCGGGGGCGCGACCTGCGGCGGCGTGCCCCGGTCCGCTGCCGCTCCGCCCGCCGCCGTTTTCCGATCGTCCCGCGGATGAAAGCGCCATCCAGCCTCGAGGAGCTCGCCGGCGCGCTGCGCTGCCTGCCCGGCGTGGGACCCAAGTCCGCGCAGCGCATGGCCTATCACCTGCTGCAGTACGACCGCGCCGGCGCGCGGCGGCTCGCGGCGGCGCTCACGGTTGCGGCCGAGCGGGTGCGCCGCTGCGCGCGGTGCAACGGGTTCACCGAGCTCGAGGTCTGCGAGCTGTGCAGCTCCCCGAAGCGCGACCCGGCGCAGCTCTGCGTCGTCGAGACCCCGGCCGATCTCCTGATGGTCGAGCAGACGCTCGCCTACCAGGGGCTCTATTTCGTGCTCATGGGGCGCCTGTCGCCCATCGACGGCATCGGGCCGAAGGAGATCGGCCTCGACCTGCTCGCGAAGCGCGCCGCGGACGGGGTCGTGAAGGAGGTGATCATCGCCACCAACTTCACCAACGAGGGGGAGGCGACCGCGCACTACGTGAGCGAGATGCTGCACGCGCGCGGGCTCAAGGTGACGCGCATCGCACGCGGCGTGCCGCTCGGGGGCGAGCTCGAGTTCGTGGACACCGGGACGCTCGCGCAGGCGTTCTACGACCGCCGCCCGACGTGAGCGCGCGGGGCGGCGTCCGGGAGGAAGGGGCCATCCGATGACGGCAGGGCCGCTCGCCGGGTTGAAGGTGCTCGAGCTGGGGCAGCTGATCGCTGGTCCGTTCGCCGGCAAGGTGTTCGCCGAGTTCGGCGCCGAGGTGATCAAGCTCGAGCCGCCGCAGGGCGGCGACCCGCTGCGCGGCTGGCGGAAGCTGCACGCGGGAACCTCGCTGTGGTGGTACGTGCAGAACCGGAACAAGAAGTCCGTCACCGCGGACCTGCGCACGCCCGAGGGCCAGGAGATCGCGCGGCGGCTCGCCCGTGGCGCCGACGTGCTCATCGAGAACTTCCGGCCGGGAACCCTCGAGAAATGGGGGCTCGGGTACGACGCGCTGGCGGCGGCGAATCCGGGCCTGGTGATGCTGCGGCTCTCCGGCTTCGGGCAGACCGGACCGTATCGCGACCTCGCGGGCTTCGGCGCGATCGGCGAGTCGATGGGCGGGATGCGCTACGTCACCGGATTCCCCGACCGGCCGCCCGTGCGCATGAATCTCTCGATCGGCGACGCGCTGGCGTCGCTGCACGGGGTCATCGGCGTCCTGATGGCGCTGCGCCACCGCGACGTGAACGGCGGCAGGGGACAGGTGGTGGACGTGGCGCTGTTCGAAGCCGTGTTCAACATGATGGAGAGCACGCTCCCGGAGTTCGACCTGTTCGGGATCGTGCGCGAGCGCACCGGGACCAACCTGACGGGGATCGTGCCGTCCAACACCTACCTCACGCGCGACGGCCAGCACGTGGTCATCGGTGCGAACGCCGACTCGATCTTCAAGCGCCTTGCGCGGGCGATGGGGCGCGACGACCTCGCGAACGACCCATCGCTCGCCGACAACGCGGGCCGCGCGAAGCGCGCCGACGAGCTCGACCGCGCGATCGGCGAGTGGACGTCCCGCCACGACGCCGACGAGGTCGTGCGCCGGCTGCACGAGGCGCAGGTGCCCGCGGGAAAGATCTACTCGATCGCCGACATCGCCCGGGACCCGCAGTTCGCCGCGCGGGGGATGATCCGCGAGGCGACGCTCCCGGACGGCACGCGCCTCAAGGTTCCCGGCGTCGTGCCTCGGCTCACGGAGACGCCCGGCGACATCGGCTGGGCCGGTCCCGCGCTCGGCGAGCACACGCAAGCTGTGCTTGCGGAGGTCGGCTACACCGCCGAAGAGATCGCGGCGCTGCGCTCGCGTGGGGTCGTCTGAGGCGGGCGGAGCGTTGACAGGGGGCGGGCGCCATGGAAGCATCGACGGCCCGCGCGGCCGGCGGACGCCACGCGGCGTGGCCACGCC
>JAOAEA010000100.1 GCA_026417035.1 Burkholderiales bacterium | reverse complement strand
CACCTGGTGGGGTCGCCGGCTGCGCCGCGGCTTTGACCACGCTCACCTTCTCGCCCGCCACCTCGCCGCCCGATGATCGCGCCGCGCCGCGGCGCCCGCCGCCGCGTGCGCGCGAGCCCCTGGCGCCGCGCCTCGAGGGCACGGGCGCGTACACGCGCGACACCGGTTCGTCGGTCCGCTTCGCGCAGCGCTCCTTCGACCGGGCGAGGGTGCTCGCGTGGGGCTTCAACGCCGCCGAGGCCGCGCGCAGGTAGCACGCGAGGCCGACGCCGCCTGTCGCGCGGCGTGGCGCAACGGCGACTTCGCGCCCTGACGCGGCCCCGGCGCGGGCCCGGAGAAACGAAAACGGCCGCGCGACGGCGGCCGTTCGGGCGAGCCCGAGCGACTCAGCGCTTGGCCTGCGCCTGGAGCTTCGCGACCTCGGCCTCGAGGTCCTTCACCCGCCCCTGCAGCGAGGCGATCCGGCTGTTCAGCGCGCCGACGTTGACGAACACCTCGTTCGCGGCCGGCGCCGAGAGCACGCCGGCGTAGCCCAGCCACGAGGGCTCGTACACCTTCACGTTCGTGAACCCCAGGGAGCGCAGCACCGCCGCGCTCTCGGAGGCGCGCACGCCGCTCTGGCAATAGACGATCGTCTCCTTGCTCGGGTCGAGCTTGGCGTAGAGCGCCTTCAGCTCCTCCGGCGACTTCAGCGCCATGCCGTCCTTGGTCTTCACCTCCTTCGCCGCGAGCTTCGCGGGCGTCGCCGGATCCTTCCAGTTCTGCTCGTAGGGGATGTTCACCGCGCCCGGGATGTGGCCGCCGCGGATCGCGCGGATGTCCTCACCCGCGTACTCCTTCGGCGTGCGCACGTCCACGATCTGGGCGGTGCCCGCGCGCACGCGATCGACCACGTCCTTCGTCGTGAGCGCGCCCTGCCCTTCCGCCGGCAGGTTGAGCGCAATGGGCGCGAGCTTGGCCGGTTCCTTCGTCAAGGCCTTGCCGGCCGCCTGCCAGTCCTCGACGCCGCCGTGGTAAACCTTCGCGTGCTTGCCGCCGTAGTACTCGACCATGCGCGCGCCGAAATAGGCGAACGGATCGCCCTTGGTCGTGTACACGATCACTTCCCTGCCGAGGATGTCCATGCCGGCGCCGCCGAAGATCTTCGAGGCGGCCGCGGCCGACGGCGGGTCCTCGCGGTTCGGATCGCGGAAGAGGTCGCCGACCCAGCCGATGTTCACCGCCCCAGGGATGTGCCCCTCGGCGTAGTCGGCCGCGTCGCGCGCGTCCCACACGATCGCGTTGCCGCCCTTCAGGGCCTGCTCGACGTAGGCCGTGTCCACCACGAGCGACTGCGCCCCCGCGAGCCCTGCCGCGAAGAAGAATGTGACGGCGACACCAAGAAAACGCCTTAACCACCTGCTCATCGTCTTGCCTCCTCGAGAGTGCATCCGCATCGCCTTAAACGCGCCCGCGCAGGGCCCGGTTGCGGGCCGCGATTCCACGCTGCATGCCCTGCGCCCCCCGCGCTTGGAGGCCGGCGCGTCGGGCAGGCGTCGCGGCCCGCGCCGTTGCGCCGCGCACGTTCCCAGCCTACGCGCCCAATATCAGCGAAGTCTGATGTAGATCAAGCTTGCTGCAAGTCACGGATTTCTAATAGAGCCGTGCGTCGGTTCGCGTGCGGCGGCGCCGCGCGGAAAACCGGAACAGAGGACGGCTCGAATGCAAAGACTCTCCCGCAGGCGCTTCCTGAAGATCTCCGCCGCGACATTCGGCGCGGCCACCGCGGCGACGCAGTGGAAGCCCATCCCCGGCCTCGCGGTCGCCAGCGGGCCGGCGGCGGAGAAGGGCATCCGCACGGTTGCGACGTTCTGCGAGCAGTGCTTCTGGCGTTGCGGCGGGATCGCCTACGTGCGCGACGGCACGCTCTGGAAGTTCGAAGGCAACCCGAAGGACCCGCAGAGCCGCGGGCGCCTCTGCCCGCGCGGCACCGGCGCGGTCGGCGCGTACTACGACCCGGACCGGCTGCAGCGGCCGCTCGTGCGCGTCGGCGAGCGCGGGAAGGAACAATGGAAGGCGGTGACGTGGGACGAGGCGTTCACTTACATCGCCGAGCGGATGCAGAAGATCAAGGCCGAGCACGGCCCCGAATCGGTCGCCATGTTCAACCACGGCATCGGCGTGCGCTTCATCCAGCATGTGCTGAAGAGCTGGGGCGTCATCAACATCGCCGGTCCGTCGTTCGCGCAATGCCGCGGCCCGCGCGACGTCGGCTTCACGCTCACGTTCGGCTCCGGCCTCGGCTCGCCCGAGCCCACCGACATCGAGAACACGGGCTGCCTCGTGCTGATCGGCTCGCACCTCGGCGAGAACATGCACAACCTGCAGGTGCAGGAGTTCGCGCGCGCGGTCGAGCGGCGCATCCCGATCATCGTCGTGGATCCGCGCTTCTCGGTCGCGGCGAGCAAGGCGCGGCACTGGCTGCCGATCAAGCCCGGCACCGACCTCGCGCTGCTCCTCGCCTGGGCGAACGTGCTCGTCACGGAGGGCCGCTACGACAAGGCGTTCGTCGAGAAGTACGGCACCGGCTTCGACCGGTTCGCGGCGGAGGTGAAGCAGTACACGCCCGAGTGGGCAGCCGCCGAGACGGGCCTCGACCCGAACCTCATCCGCGCCACCGCGCGCGAGTTCGCGGCGCACCGGCCGGCGACCATCATCCACCCGGGCCGGCGCGTGAACTGGTACGGCGACGACACGCAGCGGAGCCGCGCGATCGCGCTCCTGAACGCCCTCATGGGCAACTGGGGTCGTCGGGGCGGCCTCTTCCTCGCCGCCGGGGTCAAGGTGCCGGCGTACCCGCTGCCGAAGTATCCGGCCTCCGACAAGCCGCTCGCCGACAACCCGAACGGCGAGCGCTACCCGTTCGCGGACGAGGCGGTGACCACCGGCATCCGCGAAGCCACCCTCAACGGCAAGCCCTATCCGATCAAGGGCTGGTTCGTCTACTCGTCGAACATCATGAGCGCGCTGCCGAACGACGCCGAGACGCTGAAGGCGATCCAGGCGCTCGACCTCCTCGTGGTGATCGACACCCTGCCGAGCGAGATCGCCGGCTACGCCGACGTCGTGCTCCCCGAAGTGACCTTCCTCGAGCGCTACGACGAGCTCCTCACCGGCTGGGGGCGCCAGGGATGGATCTCGCTGCGCCAGCCGGTGATGGAGGCGCCTGCCGACCAGAAGCCCGGCTGGTGGATGGCGAAGCAGCTCGCGGCGAAGCTCGGCATCCCCGAGTGCATGCCCTTCAAGGACATCGAGGAATACCTCTCGTGGCGGGTCGAGAAGGCCGGCCATAGCTGGGCGACGCTCAAGGCCGAGGGCGTGATTCAGGGCGAGAAGAAGCCGATCACCGTCGAGGAGGGGCTCGAGCTCCACTTCGACACGCCTTCGGGCAAGGTCGAGTTCTGGTCCGAGCAGCTCGCGAAGAAGGGCTTCGACCCGGTGCCGAAGTACAGGAAACACGCCGAGGCGCCGTCCGGGTACTTCCGCATGATCACCGGCCGCGCCCCGGTGCACACGTTCACGCGCACGCAGTCGAACCCGCTGCTGCAGGACCTGATGCGCGAGAACGAGGTGTGGTTGAACGCCGCCACCGCCGCGAAGCTCGGCCTCGCGAACGGCCAGTACGTGCGGCTCAAGAACCAGGACGGCGTCGAATCGGACCGCGTGAAGGTGAAAGCGACGCAGCGCATCCGGCCCGACACGGTGTACCTGGTCTACGGCTTCGGGCAGCGCAACCCGATGCTCAAGGGCGCGTACCGCAAGGGCGCGAACGCGGCGAAGCTCACCACGAGGTACGAGACGGACCCGCTGATGGGCGGCACGAGCATCCACTCGAACTTCGTCACGTTCGTGAAGGAAGCCTGACGTGAGACCGACGACGCAACCGGCGCTTCGCCCCCTCGCTCCTCATACGGTGGAGAACTGAACATGGCACGCCTCGGGATGGTCATCGACACCCGCAAGTGCGTCGGGTGCATGGACTGCGTGGTCGCGTGCCAGACGGAGAACGACGTCCCGCACGGCTACTGCCGCGACTGGATCACCACGGAGGTGCGCGGGACCTTTCCCAACCTCACCATGGAGATCCGCTCGGAGCGCTGCAACCACTGCGACAACCCGCCGTGCGTGTACTGCTGCCCGACCGGCGCGAGCCACGTCGAGCCGCTCGGCAAGACCGTGCAGGTGACGTCGAACCGCTGCATCGGCTGCAAGGCCTGCCTCGCGGCCTGCCCGTACGGCGCCCGCTTCGTGAACCCGAAGGGCTACGCCGACAAGTGCACGTTCTGCCTGCACCGCGTCAAGGAGGGCAAGGACCCGGCATGCGTGTCGGTCTGCCCGACGCACTGCATGCATTTCGGCGACCTCGACGACCCGAAGAGCGCGGTGAGCGTGCTCCTCGCGACGCGCACCTGGCACACGCTG
This sequence comes from Burkholderiales bacterium, assembly GCA_026417035.1. GTDB lineage: Bacteria > Pseudomonadota > Gammaproteobacteria > Burkholderiales > SG8-39 > JAOAEA01. Next base: position 3,451 of record JAOAEA010000100.1, on the reverse strand, counting down.
CTCCCCGAAGCCGGCACGCGGCCACGGGTCTTCTACCTCACCTGACGAAGGACAGGCGGTCATGCTCGAGCTCACCACGACCCGTCACAACCCCCTGGTCGACCCGAGCCTGCACGTGTGGGGCTGGGAGATCCCCGTGTACCTCTTCGTCGGCGGCATCGTCGCGGGCATGATGATCATCGCCGGGATCGCGATGCTGCGCCTGGCGAAGGGCGAGGACCCGCGCGGCTTCTTCTCGGTGCAGACGCCGCTGCTCGGCTTCATGCTGCTCAACGTCGGCATGCTCGCGCTCTTGCTCGACCTCGCGCACAAGCTCTACGTCTGGGCGGTCTATCTCACGCTCGAGCCGCTCTCGCCGATGTCCTGGGGCTCGTGGGTGCTGCTCGTCGTCTACGGCGTGCTGCTCGTCTCGGCGCTCATCCGCCTGCCAGACGCGTGGCCCTGGCTCGGCGCGCGCGTCCCGGCGCTCGCGCGCGTGTCGGACTGGCTGCTCGCGCGGCCTGCGCTCATTCGCGCGCTCGCCTGGGTGAACATCGTGCTGGGCGTCATGCTGGGCGTGTACACCGGGATCCTCCTCAACACGATGGTCGCGCGGCCGCTGTGGAACACCACGATCCTGCCGGTGCTGTTCCTCGTCTCCGGCCTGTCGGCGGCGGCGGCGATGATGCACCTCGCGACGCGGATCTTCCCGGGCCGCCCGGCGCCGAAGGGCCTCGTCGGCGGCGCGCTCGCCGCGATGGTCCAGAACCTCGGCCCGCAGCCGCCGGAGAAGCGCACCGGGGACGCCCTCGTGCGCGCCGACATCGGCTTCCTCGCCGTCGAGCTGCTGCTCATCGGCATCCTGGTCATCGGGCTGCTTTCCTCGACCGCTTCGCACGCCGCCGCTGCGGAGCTCGTGCTCGGCGGGCCCTACACGCTCGTCTTCTGGGGCGGCGTCGTCGCCGTCGGGATCCTCGTGCCGCTCGTCCTGCAGTGGCTCGAGCTCGGGCACCGCATCCCGCATACCGTCCTGCCGGCGGTGCTCGTCCTCGCGGGCGGCTTCGCCCTGCGGTGGGTGATGGTGAACGCAGGCCAGGCGAGCCAGATCGTCCAGGCCGCGGGTCTGCACTGACCGCGGCGCCAACAGGAGCCAATCCATGAGAACCCGAGCCTTCCTCATCACCGCAGCGCTCGCGGCGCTGCTGCCGGCCGCCGCGCCGGCGCAAACGCCCGCGCCGAAGCTCTCGGCGCCGAAGATCTGCATGAACTGCCACAAACCGGCGGCGAACGAGGTGTACGGCAACTTCGACAACGTCGCCTTCAAGTCGCAGGCCATCCAGCTGGGCGTCGACGACGCCAAGGAGATCGTGCGCTTCGACGCGAAAGCGCTGAAGGTCGTGGACGCCGACGCCGCCAAGACGCCCGAGCACCTGCGCGACGTGAAGAAGGGGCACGAGGCGCTGGTCCGGTACGTCGAGAAGGACGGCCAGAAGTGGGCGACCGAGATCCGCTTCAAGGGCCCGGTGCAGGTCGCGAAGGAAGACCTCGTGGACTACGCGCTCGTGCGGAAGCTCGTCGACCAGGGCAAGGGCAACTTCATGCTCGTCGATTCGCGCCCGTTGCCGCGCTTCCAGCAGGGGACCATCCCGGGCGCGGTCAACATCCCCTATCCCGCGTGGGACAAGGTGAAGGACCGCCTCCCGGCCGACAAGAGCGCGCTGGTGGTGTTCTTCTGCCAGGGCGTCACGTGCCAGATGAGCCCGCTCTCGCAGCGCAAGGCCATCCGCATGGGGTACACGAACACGAAGGTCTACCACGAGGGCGTGCCCGAGTGGCAGACGCGCGACTACCTCGAGACGCGCCCGGAGTTCGTCAAGGAGGCCTACGTCGACAAGGACATCCCGGCGATCGTCCTCGACGTGCGCACGCCCGAGAACAGTCAGAGCGGTCACATCAAGGGCGCAGTGAACATGCCCGCCGACACCGTAGCGAAGCAAGCGAAGACGTTCCCGGCGGCGAAGCTCCAGGCGCCGATCATCGTCTACGACGGGCAAGGGGGGCCTGATGCCATCGCGGCGGCGCGCGCGCTCATCAAGTCCGGGCAGACCAACGTCCAGGTCGTCAAGGGCGGGCTCGCCGGGTGGCAGGCCGCCGGCTTCGCGATCGAAGCGGGCGTCCCCACCGCGACCAAGGTGTCGTACGTGCCGAGGCCGCGGCCCGGCGCGATCCCGGTCGCAGAGTTCCAGAAGCTCGCGACCAACACCCCGCCCGATGTCCTCATCCTCGACGTGCGCAACCAGGACGAGGCGAACGCCGGGATGATCAAGGGCGCGGTGCTGATCCCCGAAGAGGAGCTCCTCGCGCGCATGGGCGAGCTGCCGAAGGACAAGCGCATCGTCGCGCACTGCACCACCGGCATCCGCGCCGAGATGGCCTACCACAAGCTGAAGGACGCGGGGTTCAAGCAGGTCGCTTTCCTCAACGAGGAGATCGACGTCGCGAAGAACGGCACCTTCAAGATCACGCCCAAGCAGTGATCCGGGGCGCGGGAGGAAAGGACACGCCATGAGACACGCGTCGGGCCGGGGCCCGGAAGCCGCGGGCGCCCAGCCCTACTGGAACCCCTATCTCGCCGGCGTCGGGATCGGGCTGGTGCTGCTCGCCACGTTCTTCGTCATGGGCCGGGGGCTCGGCGCGACCGGCGCGTTCTCGGCCTTCCTGGTGTGGGTGACGTCGCTCTTCTCGACCGGGTACGTGACGTCGAACCCGATCCACGCCGGGTACTGGAACGACGGCGCGCCGCTCAGGGTGTTCCTGGTGTTCCTCACCATCGGCTCGTTCGCGGGCGCCGCGATCTCCGCGGCGCTCGCGGGCCGCAGCGGCTGGTCGATCGGCCGCGGGCCGAACATCTCGCCCGCGGGCCGGCTCGCGCTCGCGTTCGTGGGCGGGCTCGTCATGGCGATCGGCTCGAAGCTCGCGGTCGGCTGCACCAGCGGCCAGGCGCTCACGGGCGGGTCGATGCTGAACGTCGGCAGCTGGACGTTCATGATCGCCGTCTTCATCGGCGGCTACGCCGTCGCGCCGTTCTTCCGGAAACAGTGGCTATGATCGCCCCGATCGCGAGTTACGCCGGTCTCACCGAGGCGCAGGGCTTCGCCGCCGCCGTGGCGCTCGGCCTCGTCTTCGGGTTCTTCCTGGAGCGCGCCGGGTTCGCCAACGCGCGCAAGCTCGCCGCGGTGTTCTACCTCTACGACATGGCGGTGCTCAAGGTGATGTTCTCCGCCATCGTCACGGCCGCGGTCGGGCTGTGGGGCCTCTCGGCCCTCGGCCTGCTCGACCTCTCCGAGATCTACCTCGTGCCGACGCACGTCGTCCCGCAGTTCGTCGGCGGGCTCATCCTCGGCGTGGGTTTCGTCGTTGGGGGCTATTGCCCCGGGACGTCGGTGACCGGCATGGCCCTGTCTCTTATACA
>JAOAEA010000099.1 GCA_026417035.1 Burkholderiales bacterium | reverse complement strand
CTCGAGGCCTCGGGAGCGCCAAGCGCCCCGAACTCAACGATCGCGCCAGGCGCGATGGCCTCTCGGGCATCTCTCCGATGCGCACTCCGACCGCACCGTCGATCTTCCCTCGAGGCCTCGGGAGCGCCAAGCGCCCCGAACTCAACGATCGCGCCAGGCGCGATGGCCTCTCGGGCATCTCTCCGGCCGGATGCGCGCCGACTATAGCACAGCACTATCCCGATCGATCCGGCACCCGCCATCGCGGGCTCACGCGGGCTGATCAAGCCCGAACGCCTTGTGCAGCACGCGCACCGCGAGCTCGAGGTACTTCTCGTCGATCACCACCGAGATCTTGATCTCGGAGGTCGAGATCATCTGGATGTTGATGCCCTCCTCGGCGAGCGTGCGGAACATCTGGCTCGCGATGCCGACGTGCGAGCGCATGCCGACGCCCACCATCGACACCTTCGCGACCTTGTTGTCGCCGAAGATGCCCTTCGCCTTGATGTGCTCCTGCACCTTGCGGGCGATCTCCATCGCCTTGGCGTAGTCGCCGCGCGGCACGGTGAAGGAGAAGTCGGTCATGCCCTCGACGCTCGCGTTCTGGATGATCATGTCCACGTCGATGTTGGCGTCCGCGATCGGCCCGAGGATCGCGTACGCGATGCCGGGACGGTCCGGCACGCCCATCACGGTGATCTTCGCCTCGTCGCGGCTGAACGCGATGCCGGAAATGACTGCCTGTTCCATCTTTTCGTCTTCCTCGAAGGTGATCAGCGTCCCCGACTGCGCCTCCTCGGCGATCGGCAGCGCCGGGTCGGTGAGGCTCGAGAGCACGCGCAGCCGGACGCGGTACTTGCCGGCGAATTCGACCGAGCGGATCTGCAGCACCTTCGAGCCGAGGCTCGCCATCTCGAGCATCTCCTCGAAGGTGATGGTGTGCAGGCGCCGCGCCTCGGGGACGATGCGCGGGTCGGTGGTGTAGACGCCGTCCACGTCGGTGAAGATCTGGCACTCGTCCGCCTTGAGCGCCGCCGCGAGCGCGACTGCGGAGGTGTCCGACCCGCCGCGGCCGAGCGTGGTGATGTTCCCGGCCTCGTCCATGCCCTGGAACCCCGCGACCACCGGCACGCAGCCTTTCGCCAGGTCGGCGCGCAGCCGCTGCTCGTCGATGTCGAGGATGCGTGCCTTCGTGAACGCGCTGTCGGTGAGGACGCGCACCTGGGCGCCGGTGTAGCTCTTCGCGTTGACCCCCAGGCCCTTCAGCGCCATCGCGAGGAGCCCGATCGTCACCTGCTCGCCGGTCGACGCGATCACGTCGAGCTCGCGCGGATCGGGGTCGGGCTGGATCTCCTTCGCGAGCGCGATGAGCCGGTTGGTCTCGCCCGCCATGGCCGAGGGGACCACGACGACGTCGTGCCCGGCCTGCTTCCATTTTGCGACCCGCCGGGCGACGTTCCTGATCCGCTCCGTGGAGCCGACCGAGGTGCCCCCGAACTTCTGGACGATGAGAGCCATGCGCGATCCGCGAAAAAGGTGCGATTTTAGCGAATTTCCCTTGATTTTTCGAGGCCTTGGCTGAGCCGGTGGCGGGACGCGCGCTTTTAACCAATTTTTACGTTCCGGGCCGTTAAGTCCGCGCCGCGCGATGCTAAATTTCCGCGAGCCCGCAGGCGACCGGGAGGCAGAACAACATGAAGCTCTTTGGAATGGATCTCGACCCCCGCCAGATCCGGCAGAAGCTCGGCCTCAACCAGGAAGAGTTCTGGACCAAGATCGGCGTCACGCAAAGCGGCGGCTCGCGCTACGAGAGCGGCCGCGCCATGCCCAAGCCGGTGCGCGAGCTCCTGCGCCTGGTGCACGTCGAGCGCATCGACCTCTCGCGGGTGAAGAAGGAGGACTTCGAGATCATCGAGTACCTGAAGTCCGAGCATCCGGAGCTCTACCGCAACCTTCGCAAGTCGGCCCGCGCGAAGCGCAAGGGCTCCGGCGGCGTGCCGCACTGAGCACGGCCGTCCTCCCGGTCGCGGACGCCCCTGCGGGGGCGTTCTTCGTTGCGGCACCACCCCGGCCCGCCCGGGAGCGCGCCCGCGTGCGGTATCCTCTCCCGCGTCCGCCAGCGAATCCGCGATGCCTATGACGACGCCTGCCGACCTCTCCTTCGCGCCGCGGCCGATGCGGCCCGAGTGGCCCGAGGACCTGCCACGCCACTGGTACCGCGGCGAGGCGTTCGCGACGCACTACCTCAACGCCCTGTCGCTGATGTTTCCGCATGGCGAGAAGTTCTTCATCGACTCGGTGCGCGCGTATCGGGACCGCAACACCGACCCGCGCCTCGACGAGGAGATCCGCGCCTTCATCGGCCAGGAGGGCTGGCACCGCAGCGTGCACGCGGGCTTCAACGCCTGGCTCGAGCGCCTCGGGCTGCCCGCCGAGGCGCTCGAGGCGCGCGCCGGCCGCAAGATCGAATACGTGAAGAAGCACGTCCACCCGCGCGGCTGGCTCGCGGCGACGGTGTGCCTCGAGCACTTCACCGCCATCCTGGCGAAGGACCTCCTCTCGCGCCCCCGGGACATCGAGCGGATGCACCCGCACTTCCGCCGCATCTGGACCTGGCACGCGATGGAGGAGCTCGAGCACAAGGCGGTGGCGTTCGACCTCTTCGAGAAGACCGGCGGACGCTACTGGACGCGCGTCAAGGCGATGCTCTTCGTGAGCTTCGATTTCGCGGTCGAGACCGCGCGCAACGTGATCGCGCTGCTCCGCGCCGACGGCGAGCTCTGGAAGCCGCGCGTTTGGTGGCAGGGCTTCCGGTTCCTCTTCGGGCGCGACCCGGGCGTCTTCTGGAAGACGCTCGGGCCCTGGCTCGCCTTCTTCCGGCGCGACTTCCACCCGTGGCAGGCGGACGACCGCGCCCTCATCCGCGAGGCGGACGCCCGGCTCGCGGCTTCGTCCTAGGGAAGCGCTGAACCGTTCGGCGCACGGATCGGCGCTTACCGCTTCCTCTGATATCGGGGATCGAAGGGGGACGTGTCCCCCTTCGTTCAGGCATTCCCTGGCAGGACCCCCTACCGGCCGGCCGCCGCGCAGTCGGGCTCGAGCGCCGGCCGCGCTGCCGGCGTGAGGCCGAGATCGCGCTCGAGGGTCGCGACCAGCGCCGCGGCGGTGCACTGTTGCCCGAGGACGTTCGGGTGCATCGCGCCCGACGAGAAACCCCCTTTCGCGTCGTAGCCGGAGGCGAGCAGGCCCTGCCGGTCGAGCGAGTCGTCGTGGTTGTTGACCCACGGCACGCTCGCCGCGTCGCCCCAGCGGTTGCAGTAGCCGTGCCCGCGGTAGGCCGCGACGTGCCCCGCCACCGTCGTCCAGCCGTGCTTCGCCGCCTGTTCCGCCACCGCACCCTGCAGCGGCTCGATCACGAGGGATCGCGCGTTGCCGATCTCGTTTTCGGAAATGCCGAGGAAGAGCACCTCGAGCCACCATGACGAGAACGAGCGCTGGCGGAACGTGAGGATCTCCTGCCGCACGCCGCAGCGCTGGGCCGCGTCGTCCGTGCGGGCCGGATAGGCGGGATCGGGATACTGCGTGAGCAGCACCCGGGGCCGGCCCGGGATCCGCGCAAGGCCCGCCTGCAGGTCGGCGTAGCGCTCGGCGAGCCGCGCGTTCGCCTGCTCCTGCTGGGCGCGGAATCCGTCGAGGTCGAAGGCGTTACCGTGGAGCACGGAGTAGCTCACCAGCGGCCCGAACCCGATGTCGTTGCCGCCGATCGAGACCAGGAGCGCGTCGATCGGCATCGCGAGCGGGGTCTCGCACTCCCGGATGCGCAGCGACAAGGGATCGAACGTCTTGCCGTCCGCGCAGAGGAGCTCCATGAGCGCGTTGATCTGCGACGGCAGGCGGCTGCGCGCGTCGGTCGTGTATTGCAGGCCGGTGGCCGCGCCGATGCAGAGCGCGTCGCAATCGGTGAGCTCGTCCGGTTCGGTGCGGAGCCGCTCACGACATTGGACCTCTTTCTCGCGGCTGGGCTGCAGCCGCACGAGCCTGCCCGCCTGCGCGTCGTCCGGTGTCGGGGGCACGCGCGTGAGGCAACCCTCCGGGCGGTTCGGCAGGGTCTCGGGCGTGTTGGCCGAATATCGGCGCAGCTGCGCGGCCATCTGCGCGAACGTCTCCCGGCCGGCGTAGGGCCCGAGAACGCCCTCGCCGATCTCGGCCCCCGAGCAGGCGAAGCTCACGAAGAACACCTGCGCGTGCGGGTTGCGCCGGGCAAGCTCCATCGCCGCCTGCGCCGGCGCGGCGTTGAGCGAGCGGTGGCAACGCTGGTCCCACCAGCGGGCGGGCTGCGCGAGGGGATTTCCCCAGCGATCGACGAGCCAGGACTCCGAAGCGGGGAGCCGGTCCACGTCGGGAACGCCTTCGCCCGAGGCGAACGAGTCGCCGATCGAGACGAGCAGGATTCGCCGCACGCTCACGTCCGTTGCGGGCACCGTGACGGTGCGCCCGCCCGCCTCGGCGCTGACCTCGACGCGCGCTTGCGACTTGTCCGGGGGCATCGCGAAACGCGCATCGGTGCATGCGGCCGCTCCAAGGGCGTTCCCGTCGACGGTCCACGCGCAGGTCGCGCCGGCCGGCGCGCCGTCGAGCGAGAGGCTGACGATCGCGGGCGCGCGCAGCATCGCCGGTTCGTAGCGCTGCGCCGCGGCGTCCCAGAACGTCTCCGGCACTCGCCGCGCCGGGTTGCGTTCGTGAGGCGCGGCGCGGTAAGCGGCGGCGAGACGCTCGAGCTCGTCGAGGTCCTCGGGGTTCCTGAGCAGCGGGAAGTTGTTCACGACCCGCCACTCGACGGCAGGGGCCGAGAAGGCTGCGGGCGCGGCCGCCAGCACGGAGAGCGCCGCGAGCGGCGCGAGCCGACGAGCGAAGCGAGAGAAGACACGCGAACGGACCATCGGGGCCTCCTGTCCGGCACGGCACGCAACACCGTGCGGCGCGCATGGAGCGCAGCGATCAGGATGCCGGCGTCATGAGCCCGCGCCTTGACGGGGCTCAACCGGTGCGTTCGCCGACGCGCGCGGCGTGGCGAGGCCAAAGCACCGGATCGCGAATCACGGCCCGCCCGACCGCTCGCCGCGTGGCCCCGTGGCCACGCGCGCCATCGTGGCGGAATCCGCCGCGCTTCGCGCGCCCAGGCGTTCGGGTCGGATTCGCCGACGTGCCGCCGGCCGCGGTTCGGCGGCGCCCGCGCATCGCCGAACCCTTCTCATCCCACGCGCGAGCCGAGCAGTCGGCTCGCTCCCATGCGTCAGGACGTGCGTCCTGGCGGATGGGGTGGGATTCGAACCCACGAAGGAGTTGCCCCCTTGCCGGTTTTCAAGACCGGTGCATTCAACCGCTCTGCCACCCATCCTCGCCTGCACGGCGCCGGCATTATCCCTGTTCGCTCAGGGGGTTGCCAGGGCACCCCGGCGCCGGCCGGACCGGCCGGTTCCTCACCCCGGCGCAGCCCGTCCCGGCTATACTCCGCGACGCTTGAACTCCGCCGTCGGAGCCGCGATCTAAGCCCGCGGAGTCCATGCGACTTTCCCAGAGGAGGCCGTAATGCAAACCGACCTGCAGACCCTTCAGACCGGCCGGGCCGGCGCCCTCGGGGCGGCCCAGTCGAAGGTCCTGCGCAACACCTATCTGCTGCTCGCCCTCACGATGGTGCCGACGGTGGTCGGCGCCTTCATCGGCATGGCGACGGCATCGTTCGTCTTCCAGCACCCGATCGCGATCTCGCTCGGCATGCTGGCCGTGGCCATCGGGCTGCAATATGCGATCGCCGCGAACCGCAACAGCGGCATCGGCGTCGCGCTGCTGATGCTCCTGACGCTGCTCCTCGGCTGGTGGCTCGGGCCGATCCTCTCGGTCGCGCTCGCGCTCAAGAACGGGCCGCAGCTCGTCGGCTACGCCGCTGCCGGCACCGGCGCGATCCTCGCCACCATGGCCGCGATCGCGACGACCTCGAAGCGCGACTTCAGCTTCATGGGCAAGTTCCTGTTCGTCGGCATGATCGCGCTGCTCGTGGCGATGCTCGCGAACATGTTCTTCCAGATCCCGGCGCTCGCGCTGACGATCTCGACGCTCGTGATCGTGGTGTTCTCGCTCTTCCTGCTCCACGACATCTCGCGCATCGTGCACGGCGGCGAGACCAACTACATCATGGCCGCCACCGGCGTGTACATGAGCCTCTTCAACATCTTCGCCAACCTGCTCAACCTGCTGATGGCGTTCGCCGGGAACCGCGACTGACGCTCGCCGTCCGCCGAGCCGGAAGGGGCCGCGCGCGCGGCCCTTATCGTTTCCGCACGCGCTCTCAGCGCTCGAAGAGCGCCATCGACTCGACGTGCGAGGTGTGCGGGAACATGTTGACGATCCCCGCCGCCGCGAGCCGGTAGCCCTTCAGGTTCGCGAGGATCCCGGCGTCGCGCGCGAGCGTCGCGGGGTCGCACGATACGTAGACGATGCGGCGCGGCGCCCCCGCGTCGGGCAGCGCCTTCACCACCTCGACCGCGCCTTCGCGCGGCGGATCGACCAGCAGCTTCTCGAAGACCGGCAGCCGCGCACACGCCCGAGCCTCGAAGAGGTTCGCCGTCGCGAACGTGGCGGCGATGCCGTTGGCGGCGGCGTTCGCCCGCGCGCGCCGCACCAGGCCCTCGTTGCCCTCGTAGCCGGCGACCGCCGCCCCCGACGCGGCGATCGGCAGCGTGAAGTTGCCCAACCCGCAGAAGAGGTCGCCGATCCGCTCCCCCGGATGCGGGTCGAGGAGCGCGAGCGCGCGGCGCACCATGACCTCGTTCACCGTGTGGTTCACCTGCGTGAAGTCGGTGGGGAGGAAGCCGATCCGGACGCCGAATTCCGGTAGCGCGTAGTCGAGCGCCGCCGGCGCGGCGGGATGGAGCGGGCGCGCGGAGTCCGGGCCTTTCGGCTGGAGCCAGACCTGGACGCCGTGGGCCTCGGCGAAGGCCGCGAGCTTCGCTTCGTCTTCACCCGCGAGCGGCACGAGGTTGCGGAACACGAGCACCGTCGCGCGGCTGCCCACGGCGAGCTCGATCTGCGGCAGCCGTTCGGCGATGGCGAGCGAATTCACGAGCGCGCGCAGTGGCGCGATCAACGCGCCGGCGGGCGGCGCGAGGACGGCGCAGCTCCGCATGTCGGCGACGTAGGTCGAGTGGCGTTCGCGGAAACCCACGAGCGCGCCGCCTTTCTTGGGCACGTACCGGGCGGAGAGCCGCGCGCGATGGCGATAGCCCCACGCGGGCCCGTGCACTGCGGGCAGGATCGTCTCGGGCCGCACGCGCCCGATGTGCCGGAGCGCGTCCTCGAGGACGCGCTGCTTCGCCGCGACCTGCATCGCCATGTCGGCGTGCTGCAGCGAGCAGCCGCCGCAGACGCCGAAGTGCGGGCAGCGGGGCTCGACCCGGGCCGCGCTTGGGCGCAGGACACGCACCGTGCGCGCCTGCTCGAACGCGGGCTTGCGCCGATACGACGCGTACTCGACCGCCTCGCCGGGCAGCGCCCCTTCGATGAAGACGACCTTGCCTTCGACGTGGGCGACGCCCTGCCCTTCCCGGGCGAGGGACTCGATGCGCGCGGCCGGCACGGGCTGCTAGGGCTGCGGGGTCCAGCCGGCGAGGAACGCCCGCCAGTGCGCGCCCTCGAGCCGCTCGAGCGTCGCGCGGGCGAGCCGGAGCTCGGCGGCATACGCGCCCGCGTCCAGCACGCCGCGCATGCGCTGGAACGCGAGGTACACGAGCCAGGTATTGACGACGTCGGTCTCGCAATAGTCCCGGATCTCCTGGAGCCGCCCGTCGCGGTAGGCCTCCCACACCTTCGACCCGTCCATGCCGAGCTTCCCCGGCAGCCCCATCAGCCGCGCCATCTGGTCGAGCGGCACCGCGTTGCGCGGCTGGTAGAGGGCGAGGAGGTCCATCAGGTCGATGTGGCGGGTGTGGTAGCGCCCGATGTAATTGTTGAACCTGAAGTCGCGGCTGTCGGGATAGTCGCCGTCGCCGAGGTCCCAGT
>JAOAEA010000098.1 GCA_026417035.1 Burkholderiales bacterium | reverse complement strand
CCCTTCACCATGCTCTCGTAGATCTTCGTGCGGCCTTCCACGTCGTCGCTCTTCACCGTGAGCATCTCCTGCAGGGTGTAGGCCGCGCCGTAGGCCTCGAGCGCCCAGACTTCCATCTCGCCGAAGCGCTGGCCGCCGAACTGCGCCTTGCCGCCGAGCGGCTGCTGCGTGACGAGCGAGTAGGGGCCGGTCGAGCGCGCGTGCATCTTGTCGTCGACCAGGTGGTGCAGCTTCAGCATGTGCATGTAGCCCACCGTGACCGGGCGGTCGAACGGGTCGCCGGTGCGCCCGTCGTAGAGCGTGACCTGCGTCTTCGAGCGCGTGAGCTGCAGGCGCTCGGTGCGCTCGTCGCCGTCGGGGAACGCGAGGTCGAGCATCGCGCGGATCTCGGTCTCCGACGCCCCGTCGAACACCGGCGTCGCGAACGGCACGCCCGCGGCGAGGTTCTGCGCGAGCTCCATCACTTCGCCGTCGTCGAGCGCGGCGATGTTCTCCGGCTTGCCGCTGCCGTTGTAGACGCGGTCGAGCAGCGCGCGGACCTCGGCGGCGTTCGCCTGCCGGCGCAGCATCGCGCCGATGCGCAGCCCGAGGCCCTTCGCCGCCCAGCCGAGGTGCGCCTCCAGGATCTGGCCGACGTTCATCCGCGACGGTACGCCCAGCGGATTGAGCACGATGTCGACCGGCGTGCCGTCGGCCATGAACGGCAGGTCCTCCACCGGCACGATCTTGGAGATCACGCCCTTGTTGCCGTGGCGGCCGGCCATCTTGTCGCCGGGCTGGACGCGGCGCTTCACCGCGAGGTACACCTTCACCATCTTGATCACGCCGGGCGGCAGCTCGTCGCCCTGCGTGAGCTTCTTGCGCTTCGCCTCGAACGCCTGGTCGAACTCGTCGCGCACGCGCGTGAGGCTCTCCTTGATCGCCTCGACCTGCGCCTGCACGTCCTCGTCGGCGAGCGAGATCTCGAACCACTTGTGCTTCTCGACCTCGTCGAGGTAGGCCTTCGTGATCCTCGCGCCCTTCGCGAGCTTGTTCGGGCCCTTGGCCGCGGTCCTGCCGGTGATCAGGCGCTCGATCCGCGCGAACGCGTCGGCCTCGACGATGCGCATCTGGTCGGCGAGGTCCTTCTTGTACTCCTTCAGCTGGTCGTCGATGATCGACTGCGCGCGCTTGTCGCGCTCGATGCCCTCGCGCGTGAACACCTGGACGTCGATCACCGTGCCGGCGATGCCCGAGGGCACCCGCAGGCTCGTGTCCTTCACGTCGGAGGCCTTCTCGCCGAAGATGGCGCGCAGGAGCTTCTCCTCCGGGGTGAGCTGGGTCTCGCCCTTCGGCGTGACCTTGCCCACCAGGACGTCGCCCGCCCCGACCTCGGCGCCGATGTAGACGATGCCCGACTCGTCGAGCCGCGAGAGCTGCGCCTCGGAGAGGTTGGAGATGTCGCGGGTGATCTCCTCCGGCCCGAGCTTGGTGTCGCGCGCCACGACGGTGAGCTCCTCGATGTGGATCGACGTGTAGCGGTCGTCGGCGACCACCTTCTCCGAGATCAGGATCGAGTCCTCGAAGTTGTAGCCGTTCCACGGCATGAACGCGACCAGCATGTTCTGGCCGAGGGCGAGCTCGCCCATGTCGGTCGAGGCGCCGTCGGCGATCACGTCGCCGCGCGCGATGCGCTCGCCGACCTTGACGATCGGGCGCTGGTTGATGTTGGTGTTCTGGTTGGAGCGGGTGTACTTGGTGAGGCCGTAGATGTCGACGCCGACCTCGCCGGCGACCGTCTCGTCGTCGTTCACGCGCACGACGATGCGGGTCGCATCGACGTAGTCGACCACGCCGCCGCGCAGGGCGATCACCGCCGTCCCGGAATCGACCGCCGCCGTGCGCTCGACCCCCGTGCCCACGACCGGCTTCTCCGCCCGCAGGCAGGGCACCGCCTGGCGCTGCATGTTCGACCCCATGAGCGCGCGGTTCGCGTCGTCGTGCTCGAGGAACGGGATGAGCGAGGCCGCGACCGACACGATCTGCGCCGGCGCGACGTCCATGTACTGGACGCGGTCGGGCGTCGAGAGCGTGAACTCGTTCTTGAAGCGACTCGACACCAGCTCGTCGGTGAGCCGGCCCTCGGCGTCGAGCGTCGCGTTCGCCTGGGCGATCACGTAGTTGCCCTCCTCGATCGCCGACAGGAGGTCGATCTGGTCGGTCACCCGGCCGTTCTCGACCTTGCGGTAGGGCGTCTCGAGGAAGCCGTAGCGGTTGGTGCGCGCATAGAGCGCGAGCGAGTTGATCAGGCCGATGTTCGGGCCCTCCGGCGTCTCGATCGGGCACACGCGGCCGTAGTGCGTCGGGTGCACGTCGCGGACCTCGAAGCCCGCGCGCTCGCGCGTGAGGCCGCCCGGCCCGAGCGCGGAGACGCGCCGCTTGTGCGTGATCTCCGAGAGCGGGTTGGTCTGGTCCATGAACTGCGAGAGCTGCGACGAGCCGAAGAACTCCTTGATCGCGGCCGAGATCGGCTTGGCGTTGATCAGGTCGTGCGGCATCAGGTTCTCGCTCTCGGCCTGCGAGAGGCGCTCCTTCACCGCGCGCTCGACGCGTACCAGCCCGGCGCGGAACTGGTTCTCGGCGAGCTCGCCGACCGACCGGACGCGGCGGTTGCCGAGGTGGTCGATGTCGTCGATCTCGCCGCGGCCGTTGCGCAGCTCGACGAGGATCGCGACCACCGCGAGCAGGTCGTCGTTGGAGAGCGTCGCCGGCCCGGTCTCGCCGCGCGGCCCGACGCGCTGGTAGAAGCGCCGCAGCCAGCCCGGCGCGCGGTCGTCGACCTTCTCCGGATAGGCGCGGCGGTTGAACTTCATGCGCCCGACCGAGGAGAGGTCGTAACGCTCCTCGGCGTAGAAGAGGCCGTTGAACAGGGTCTCGACCGCGTCCTCCGTGGGCGGCTCGCCCGGGCGCATCATGCGGTAGATCGCCACGCGCGCAGCCCACTGGTCGGCGGTCTCGTCGGTGCGCAGCGTCTGCGAGATGTAGGCGCCCTGGTCGAGGTCGTTCGTGTAGAGCGTGCGGATCTCCTCGACGCCGGCCAGCCGGAGCTTCGCGAGCAGCTGCTCGGTCACCTCGTCGTTCGCGTGCGCGACGACCTCGCCCGTGTCGCGGTCCACGACGTTGTGCGCGAGCGTGCGCCCGAGCAGGAAGTCCGCGGGCACGGCGAGCCGCCGGAGCCCAGCCGCCTCCATGTCGCGGATGTGCTTCGCCGTGATGCGCTTGTCCCTGGCGACGATCAGCTTGCCCGCCGGGTCGGCGATGTCGAAGCGCGCGACCTCGCCGCGCATGCGCTCCGGCACCAGCTGGAACTCGACCGCGTCGGCGCCGACGAAGAAGGTGTCGAAGTCGTAGAACGTCTCGAGGATCTGCTCGGGCGTCATGCCGATCGCCTTGAGCAGGATCGTGATCGGCATCTTGCGCCGGCGGTCGACGCGGAAGAAGAGGAAATCCTTCGCGTCGAACTCGAAGTCGAGCCACGACCCGCGGTAGGGGATGATGCGCGCCGAGAAGAGGAGCTTCCCGGACGAGTGCGTCTTGCCGCGGTCGTGCTCGAAGAACACGCCCGGCGAGCGGTGCAGCTGGGAGACGATCACGCGCTCGGTGCCGTTGATGACGAACGAGCCGGTCTTGGTCATGAGCGGGATCTCGCCCATGTAGACCTCCTGCTCCTTCACCTCCTTCACCGGGTGCTGCTCGGTGCCGTCCTTCTGCCGCACCTTGGGTGCCTCCTTGTCGAGGATGGTGAGGCGCACCTTGGCCCGCAGCGGCGCCGCGTAGGTGAGGCCGCGCTGCTGGCACTCCTTCACGTCGAACGCCGGCTCGCCGAGGACGTAGGAGACGAAGTCGAGCCGCGCGTTGCCGCTGTGCGAGCTGATCGGGAAGATCGAGGTGAACGCGGCCTGCAGGCCCTCGTTCGCGCGCGCTTCCGGCGGCACCTGCGCCTGCAGGAAGGCGGCGTAGGACTCGAGCTGCGTGGCGAGCAGGAACGGCACGTTCAGCACGCCCGCGCGCTTGGCGAAGCTCTTGCGGATCCGCTTTTTCTCGGTCGAGGAGTAGGTCGCGGTGGCGGTCGTCATTGGGACTCCGGGTGGGGAGACAGCACGTTCAGAGGGCAGAAGCGAGCGGGCGCGCGGGCGCCGGCTCGCTTCTGGCCTCGCGCGGGCGCGGCGCCCGCGGGATGCGCGAAAAGGGGGCGCGCCGCCGCCCGCGGCGTGGGGGCGGCGGCGTTCCCGGTCACGGACTGGCGCAGTTCCGGCACCAGCGTTACTTCATCTCCGCTTTCGCGCCGGCCTCGGTCAGCTTCTTGACCATGGCCTCGGCGTCGGCCTTCGACACGCCCTCCTTCACGGGCTTCGGCGCGCCGTCGACGAGGTCCTTCGCTTCCTTGAGGCCAAGCCCGGTCAGCTCGCGAACGGCCTTGATGACGTTCACCTTGTTGTCGCCGGCGGCGGTGAGGATGACGTCGAACTCGGTCTTCTCCTCGGCGGCGGCGGCGGGGGCGCCGCCCGCGGCCGGCGCGGCGACGGCGACCGCGGCCGCGGCCGCGGAGACGCCGAACTTCTCTTCCATGTCCTTGATGAGCTGCGAGAGCTCGAGGACGGTCATCCCCGAGATGGCCTCGAGGATTTCAGCGCGTGCAACTGCCATGTCTGCTTCTCCTGAATTGCGAAAGGTTGCGTGAGCGGGAATACCGGCGTCAGGCGGCCTGCTCGCGCGCGTCGCGGACCGCGGCGAGCGTGCGGACGAACCGCGACGGCACCTCGTTCAGCGTGCGCACGAACTGCGCCACGGGGGCCTGCATCGTTCCCAAGAGCTTCGCCAGCAGCTCCTCGCGCGAGGGCATCGACGCGAGCGCCTGCACCTCCTTGGCGGAGATGAGGGCGTTCGGCATCGCGCCGCCCCGGATGACGAACTTCTCGTTCGCCTTGGCGAACTCGTTCATCACCTTGGCGGTCGCCACGGGGTCGCCGGAGATGCCGTAGATCAGCGGGCCGGCCATCTGGTCGGCGAGCTTCGCAAACGGCGTGTCCTTGACCGCGCGGCGCGCGAGGGTGTTCTTGAGGACCCGCAGGTACACGCCCGAGGCTCGCGCCTTGCGGCGCAGCTCGGTCATGTCCCCGACTTCCAGACCACGGTACTCGGCCAGGACGATCGCCTGCGCCGCCGCCACTTTCGCGGCGACCTCGCTCACGACCGCCTGCTTCTCGTCGAGACTGAGACCCAAGGTCTACCTCCATCGATTCGGGACCGGACTCGCGCCGGCGGGGGAGCCCCGCGGACGCGCCTTCCGGACCCAGTTGCGGCGACCTTTCCCTCAGGAGCCCTTCCGCCGCCGGCGCCGGCGGGGGACGGAAACCTTCGATTGGGTGCGCCATCTGCGTAGAGCGCGGGATCGGGCAGTCAGGGCGCGAGGCGACTCGCGCCTCCGTTCCACCGCCGCCTTCCCCCGCAATTAAGCCCGGCACGGCTCGCGCCGCGCCCGCGACCCCTACGGTCTTTGACAACCTGCCGCGGCCCGGACGGGCGCCGCGACAGCCCAAAGCCTGCTGGCCCCGACTCCTCGCGGGGCGCCCTGCTGCCGTTCAGCCGTTCAACGTCGCGATGTCGATCCGCACGCCCGGACCCATCGTGCTCGACACCGACACCTTCCTGAGATACTGGCCCTTCGCCCCCGCCGGTTTCGCCTTGTTCAGCGCGTCGATGAGGGCGAGCAGGTTCGTCTTCAGCGCATCGGGCTCGAAGGACGCGCGCCCGATCGACGTCTGAACGATGCCCGCCTTGTCGGTCCGGTACTGGACCTGGCCCGCCTTGGCGTTCCTGACCGCGGTGGCGACGTCCTGCGTCACGGTCCCGACCTTCGGGTTCGGCATCAGGCCGCGCGGCCCGAGGATCTGGCCGAGCTGGCCGACGACCCGCATCGTGTCGGGCGTGGCGATCGCGACGTCGAAGTCGAGCGCTCCCGCCTTCACCTTCTCGGCGAGGTCCTCCAGCCCGACGAGGTCGGCGCCCGCGGCGCGCGCCTCGTCGGCCTTCGCGCCCTGCGCAAACACCGCGACCCGCACCTTCTTGCCGGTCCCCGCCGGCAGGACGACCGAGCCGCGCACGACCTGGTCGGACTTCTTGGCGTCCACGCCGAGGTTCACGGCGACGTCGATCGACTCGTCGAACTTCGCCGTCGCCCCTCTCTTGACGAGCGCGAGGGCGTCCATCAGCGGGTAGGACTTGTTCACCTCGACGAGGCCAGCGAGGGCCTTCTGGCGCTTGGAGAGGCGTGCCATCTACAGGCCCTCCACGACGATGCCCATCGACCGCGCGCTGCCGGCGATGGTGCGGACCGCCGCCTCGAGGTCCGCGGCGGTGAGGTCGGGCATCTTCGCCTTCGCGATCTCCTCGACCTGCGCGCGCGTGACCTTGCCGACCTTGTCCGTGTGCGGGCGCGGGCTGCCCTTCTCGAGCTTCGCCGCCTTCTTGAGCAGGATCGACGCCGGCGGCGTCTTCAGCACGAAGGTGAAGCTCTTGTCGGCGTAGGCCGTGATCACCACGGGCAGCATCAGCCCGGGCTCCACCTTCTGCGTCGCCGCGTTGAACTGCTTGCAGAACTCCATGATGTTCAGGCCGCGCTGGCCGAGCGCGGGCCCGATGGGCGGGCTCGGGTTCGCCTTGCCCGCCGGCACCTGCAGCTTGATGAAGCCGACGATCTTCTTCGCCACGATGGACTCCTAGAGTGGGTGGTAGCGGGCGCCGCGTGCGGCGGCCCTCCCCGGTTCAAAACCGCGCGCGGCTAGGCCGCACGCTGCAACGACATCGTTCCCTTCGCGTCCGCTCCGCCACCGCCCGCGATCACGCGCGGCGCGAGGTGCGGCGGCACGGCGTCCTCAGGCCTTCTCGACCTGGCTGAACTCCAGTTCGACCGGCGTCGCGCGGCCAAAGATCGTGACCGAGACACGAAGCTTGCTCTTGTCATAGTTGACGTCCTCGACCGTGCCGTGGAAATCGGTAAAGGGGCCTTCCTTGACCCGCACCGCCTCGCCCACCTCGAACAGGACCTTCGGCTTGGGCTTCTCGACGCCCTCCTGCATCTGCTGCAGGATCGCTTCCACTTCCTTGTCGCTGATCGGCGGCGGCTTGCGGCCGTGCGCGCCGCCGACGAAGCCGGTGACCTTGGGCGTGTTCTTCACGAGGTGCCAGGCCTCGTCGGTCATGTCCATCTCGACCAGGACGTAACCCGGGTAGAACTTGCGCTCCGAGGTGTGCTTCTGGCCGCCCTTCATCTCGACCACTTCCTCGGTCGGCACCATGATGCGGCCGAAGTGCTCCTGCATCCCCGCGCGGCGGATGCGCTCCTCGAGGGCCCGCTGCACCGACTTCTCGAAGCCGGAGTAGGCGTGCACCACGTACCAGCGCTTGGTCATCGCTTCCATCCGAGGATCAGGTCGTACAGCGCCCATTCCAGCCCCTTGTCCACGATCCAGAGAAATACCGCCATCACGACCACGAACGCGAACACCGCCGCGGCCGACTGCATCGACTCCTTGCGCGTCGGCCAGACGACTTTCTTCACCTCGGCGACCGACTCGCGCGCGAAGGCGACGAACTCCCGGCCGGGCGCGGAGAACCACGCGACCGCGGCCGCGGCCGCGAGGCCCGCGACCACCATGCCCACGCGCGCGATCAGCGGGCTCTGCGAGAACCAGTAGAAGCCCGCCAGGCCCGCGATCACGAGCAGGACGGCGAAGCCGATCTTGATGTTGTCCGCCATGTGACTCTCTGGCCCGGTGTCGTTGGCCGGGCGTCCCGGCCCCTCGCCGGGCGTCGTCAGTCGTTCGTCGTGATACGGGCCGGATGGCAGGGCAAGAGGGAATCGAACCCCCAACCTTCGGTTTTGGAGACCGACGCTCTGCCAGTTGAGCTATTGCCCTGTGTCCCTTGGCGGCGGATCCTGCGGCAGGCGAGGTCGCATTCTACGCCCGCCGCGGACGCCCCGCGCGCGCCGTTCCTCACTCGATGATCTTCGACACCACGCCGGCGCCGACGGTCTTGCCGCCCTCGCGGATGGCGAAGCGCAGCCCCTCCTCCATCGCGATGGGCGCGATCAGGCTCACCGTGATCGACACGTTGTCCCCGGGCATCACCATCTCCGTGCCCGCCGGCAGGTCCACCGAGCCCGTCACGTC
>JAOAEA010000097.1 GCA_026417035.1 Burkholderiales bacterium | reverse complement strand
TCGTAGCCCTGTTCGCGGAAGGTCGGCACGTCGGGCAGCGCGGCGGCGCGCTTCGCGCCCGAGGTCGCGAGCACCCGCACCTTGCCCGCTTTCTCGAGCTGGGCGACGTCGGCGATCACGCCCGAGAATGCCGCGATCTGCCCGCCGGTGAGATCGGCGAGCGCCGGCGCGGTGCCCTTGTAGGGCACGTGCGTCATCTCGATGCCGGCGGCGCGGCCGAACATCACGCCGAAGAAGTGCGGCAGGCTGCCGGCGCCCGCGGAGGCGTAGTTGCCGTACTTCGGATCCCTTTTCACGAGCGCCACGTATTCCGCGAGCGTCTTCGCCGGGACGTCGGCGCCCACCGCGAACGCGAGCTGGAAGTTCGCGAGGTGCGCCACCGGCTCGAGGTCGGTGAACGGGTTGTAGCGCAGGTTCGCGTAGGAGTGCGGGTGCGCGACGACGTTCGCGAGCGGCGTCATCAGGAGCACCGACCCGTCGGGGGGCGAGAGCTTCACCTGCTCCACCGCGATGCGCCCGGAGGCGCCCGCCTTGTTCTCGACGATCACCGTCTGGCCGAGCGTCGTGCGCATGCGGTCGGCCAGCAGCCGCGTGACCGTGTCGGCGCCCGCGCCCGGCGGGTAGCCGACCATGAGCTTGGTGGTCTTCTCCTGGGCGAGCGCCGCCGGCGCCGCGAGCACGCACGCCGCCGCGAGCGCGGCGACGGACAGCAGACGAAGTTCCATGCGTCCTCCTCAGTTGGTGGGGCTCGCCATGTCGGCGTTGGCATAGACGAGCGACACGCGCGCGTCGGGAGCGATGCCCGGCATCGTCGCCTCCCACGCCTCGTAGCGCGCCCGCAGCCCGTCGAACTTCTCCGGGAAGCGCCGCTTGAGGTCGGCGCGCTCGCGCGCGTCGCGCGAAAGATCGTACAGGAACTCGTTGCCGTCCTGCGCGTAGTACTTCCATTCGCCGGAGCGCACCGCGCGCTGGCCGCGGTGCTTCATGCGCCAGAAGAGCTCGCGCGGCGTTGCCGCCGCCGGATCGCGCAGCACCGGGAGGAGGCTCGTGCCGTCCAGGGGATGGTCCGGATGCGGCGCCACGCCCGCCGCGTCGAAGAAGGTCGCCACCCAGTCCATCGTGATCGCGACCTGCCGCGTGACGCTTCTCGCCGGCACCACCGCCGGCCAGCGCACCACGTAGGGCACGCGGATGCCGCCTTCGAGGAGGTCCATCTTCTTGCCGACGAGCGGCCAGGTGTCCGAATAGCGCTCGCCGCCGTTGTCGCTGGTGAAGACGACCAGGGTGTTGCCGTCGATGCCGCGCGCGGCGAGCGCGGCGAGGATGCGGCCGATGCCCTCGTCCATGTGGTGGAGCATCTTCTGATAGATCGCGACCGAGCCGCCGTCCACGTGGTGGATGGCCGCGCCGATGCGCCGCGATTCGGCTTCGTCCTCGCGCGTCTCCCAGGGCCAGTGCGGCGCGGTGTAGTGGACGGAGAGGAGGAACGGCTCGTCCGCGCGCCGGCGCCCGATGAACGCCACCGCCGCGTCGGTGATGAGGTCGGTGACGTAGCCCGTGCGCCGCACCTCATCGGCGTTCTCGTAGAGGTCGTGCACGCCGGCGCGGTCGCAGTGCGAGAAGTAGTCGATGCCCCCGCCCAACGGGCCGAAGAACTCCTGGTAGCCGCTCTTGAGCGGATGGAAGTGCGGCGGATAGCCGAGGTGCCACTTGCCGGCGAGCGCGGTGCGGTAGCCCGCGTCGCGCAGGATCGAGGGAAGCGTCGGCAGCTCCGGCGGGAGACCCAGGTCGGCGCGGCCGCGCGCCGCGCCGCCGATCGGCTCGTCGTGCGCGCCGCGGTAGCGGTACTGGTAGCGCCCGGTCATGAGCGCGAAGCGCGTCGGCGAGCACACCGGCGAGTTCGAGTAGCCGTCGGTGAAGCGCAGGCCCTCTGCGGCCATGCGGTCGATCCAGGGCGTGGTGTCGGCGCGCGCGCCGTAGCAGCCGAGGTCGGCGTAGCCGAGGTCGTCGGCCATGATGAAGACGAAGCTCGGTCGGTCCGTCACGTTCGCCTCGGCGGGGTTCGGGGGCAGGCAACGCCCGGCGCGCGCATCGCGGATGCCCGCACCGCGGCCGCGGTCTTGCGGCGCGCGGCCACGTTATAGGAGAGGACTCGCCGGGTCAACGACGCGCCGGCCGCTATAATCCGCGCACTCTCCGCGAGCGGCGTGCGCGCTGCCCTCCCCCCATGAGCTACTTCCAGAGACACGTCTTCTTCTGCTGCAACCGGCGCGAGCCCGGCAAGGCCTGCTGCGAGAACCACCATGCCGACGAGCTCCGCGATTACGCCAAGGGCCGCGTCAAGGCGCTCGGCCTCGACGGTAAGGGCAAGGTGCGCATCAACAAGGCCGGCTGCCTCGACCGCTGCGACGAGGGCCCGGTGATCGTCGTCTACCCCGAGGCGGTCTGGTACACCTACGTGGACCGCGCCGACATCGACGAGATCATCGACGAGCACCTCGTCAAGGGGCGGGTGGTGGAGAGGCTGAGGATCTAGGATGCAGGATCCGGGATACGGGATTCAGGATCGAGGATCGAGAGTCGAGGCTCGGGCGTCGAGGACGCGAGGGTTTGTGCCGCCGGGGCCGGTGTTCCGATTTCTGTCCTCTGTCCTCTGTCTTCTGTCCTCTGTCTTCTGTCCTCTGAGATGCGCCTCCCCGGCGAACGCGTTCTGATCGACGGCCCGGCGGGGAAGATCGAGCTCGCGATCGACCACCCGACCGGGTTCCCCGACGAAGGGGCGCTCGAGGCGGCGCGCGGCATCGGGCTCGTCGCGCACCCGCACCCGCTCTACGGCGGCACGCTCGACAACAAGGTCGCGCAGACCCTCGCACGCACCTTCGCCGAGCTCGGCTACGTGGCGCTGCGGCCGAACTTCCGCGGCGTGGGCGCGAGCGCAGGCACCCACGACCACGGCGTCGGCGAGACCGACGACCTCGTCGCGGTGATCGGGTGGGCACGCGACCGCTATGGCGCGCTGCCGGTGGCGCTCGCCGGGTTCTCCTTCGGCGCCTACGTCGTGACGCGCGTCGCGGAGCGGGTCGCGCCCGAGCGCGTGGTCCTCGTCGGCGCACCCTACGGCCTCGTGCCCGGCGGACGCGAATACTTCACCGGCAGGGTGCCGGAGGACACCATCGTGATCCACGGCGAGCAGGACGAGACCGCGCCGCTCGCGAATCTCCTCGACTGGGCGCGCCCGCAGGAGCTGCCGGTCATCGTGGTGCCGGGCGCCGACCACTTCTTCCACCGGCGCCTCGCCGTCATCAAGCGCATCGTGAAGGGGCAGTGGCGGGTCAGAGGACAGAGGACAGAAGACAGAGGACAGATAGCTTGAACGCCGCTTCCCCATTGCAGGGGAGGGCCAGGGTTCAGAGGACAGAAGACAGAGGACGGAAGGCTTGCCACCCCCGTCCCGGCGTTCCCCCTGGGAGGGGGAAAGGGCCGTTTCCTCTCCCCCTCGCAGGGGTAGGGTCGGGGTGGGGTCGGCGCTCAGATGACAGAAGAGAGAGGACGGAAGGATTGAGCCGCGTGCCCGCGCCATCGCACGGCGAGAGCGCACCCCCGGTGCTCGCGGCGCGCGAGCTGCGCAAGCGCTACGGCGACCAGTGGGTGGTCGATGGCGTGTCCTTCGCGATCGCGCGCGGCGAGTGCTTCGGCCTCCTCGGCCCCAACGGCGCGGGCAAGACGACGACGCTGCGCCTCTGCCTCGGCCTCGTCGAGCCCGACGGCGGCACGATCGCGCTCGCCGGCCGCCCGGTGCCGCGCGACGCCCGCCGCGCCCGCGCCACGGTCGGCGTGGTGCCGCAGTTCGACAACCTCGACCCCGACTTCACGGTCGAGGAAAACCTGATGGTGTACGGCCGCTACTTCGGCCTGCCGGAGGCGGCGATCCGCGCGCGGATCCCGAGCCTCCTCGAATTCGCCGGGCTCGCCGGCCGCCGCGGCGCGCGCATCCAGACGCTCTCCGGCGGGATGAAGCGCCGGCTCACGCTCGCGCGCTCGCTCGTCAACGACCCGGAGCTCGTCTTCATGGACGAGCCGACCACCGGCCTCGACCCGCAGGCGCGGCACCTCATCTGGGACCGGCTGCGGCAGCTCGTCGCGCAGGGCAAGACGATCCTCCTCACGACGCACTTCATGGAGGAGGCCGAGCGCCTCTGCAACCGCATCATGATCATGGACCGCGGCCGCATCATCGCCGAGGGCGCGCCCCGGATGCTCATCGAGCGCGAGGTCGAGCGGCACGTCATCGAGGTGCGCGGCGACGGCGCCGCGGGCTGGGCGGCGACGCGCGCCCCGGCGCTCGCCTCGCGCGTCGAGCGCAGCGGCGACACCGTGTTCCTCTACGCCGCCGACCCGGCACCGGCCGTCGCCGCGCTCGAGTCCGAGCCGGGGCTCACCTACATGCACCGGCCGGCGAACCTGGAGGACGTGTTCCTGAAGCTCACCGGGCGGGAGCTGCGGGATTGAGGGACGGCTTCAACGCGCGGCCTCAGCGCAGAGGACGCAGAGGGCCGCAGAGGAGACGGGGCTGCCGCTGCGCGGCGAGGCGTCAGCCGGGAGGTCGCCACGAGAGGGAGATCGCCGTTGCGAGGCGAGGCTCCTGACGCCCCTGGCGTGACAACCTCGCCGAAGGCCGCCGTGAACGCGGCATGATGCAGCGCAGGAGAGCGACATGAACGGCAGAACCCTGGCGATTCCGCAGCTTTCGCTCCGCTTCGTGCCGGTGTGGCGGCGCAACCAGCTCGTCTGGCGAAAGCTCGCGATCCCGTCGATGCTCGGCAACCTCGCCGACCCGATGATCTACATGCTCGGCCTGGGCTACGGGCTCGGCGCGCTCGTGCCCTCGGTGCAGGGCGTGCCCTACATCGTCTTCCTCGCCGCGGGCACGATCTGTTTTTCGACCATGAACAGCGCGACGTTCGAGACGCTCTATTCCTCCTTCTCGCGCATGCACGTGCAGCGCACCTGGGACGGGATCATGAACGCGCCGGTGACGCTGGACGACGTCGTGCTCGCCGAGCTCGTCTGGGCGGCCACCAAGGCGTGCCTGTCGGGCCTCGCCATCCTGGTGGTCGCCTGGGCGCTCGGCCTCACGCACTCGCCGATGGCGCTCTGGATCCTGGCGGTGCTGCCGCTCGTCGGCCTCGCGTTCGGGGCGATCGGGCTTTGCATCACCGCCGTGTCGCCGAGCTACGATTTCTTCATGTACTACTTCACCCTGTTCATCACGCCGATGGCGATGCTCTCGGGCGTCTTCTACCCGGTGGACCAGCTCCCGGGGGCATTCCAGGCGCTGGCGCACGCGCTGCCGCTCACGCACGCGATCGCGCTCGCGCGGCCGCTCTTCCTCGGCACGGCGCCGGAGGCGATCGCGCCGCACGTCGCGGTGCTGGCGGGCTACGCTGCCGTCGCCTTCTACGTCGCAGTCGTGCTCTTTCGCAGGCGGCTCCTCAAGTGACCGTCACGCTCGACTGCGTGCGCGAGGCCGCCGGCGCGATCCTCGGCAGCGTCGCGATCACGCCGCTCACCCACTCGAAGACGCTCTCGGAGATCGCCGGCGCCGAGGTCTGGCTCAAGCACGAGAACCAGCAGTTCACCGCGGCGTTCAAGGAGCGCGGGGCGCTCGCCAAGCTCCTTTCGCTCACCGCCGCGGAGCGCGCGCGCGGCGTGCTCGCGGTCTCGGCGGGGAACCACGCGCAGGCGGTGGCCTACCACGCGCGCCGGCTGGGCGTGCACGCGGTGATCGTGATGCCGCGCTTCACGCCGCACGTGAAGGTCGAGCGCACGCGCGCGCACGGCGCCGAGGTCGTCCTCGCGGGCGAGCACTTCGACGCCGCGAAAGCCGCCGGCCTGGCGCTCGCGGCCGAGCGCGGCCTCGCGCTCATCCACCCCTACGACGACGCGCAGGTGATCGCCGGCCAGGGCACGGTCGCGCTCGAGATGCTCATCGCGAACCCGTCGCTCGAGACGCTCGTCGTGCCGGTGGGCGGCGGTGGCCTCATCGCGGGGATGGCCGTCGCGGCCAAGGGGATGAACCCCGAGATCGAGCTGGTCGGGGTCGAGACCGCCGGCTTCCCGGCGATGAAGTGCGCGCTCGAAGGCAAGCCCGCACGCTTCGCGCGCACCACCATCGCCGAGGGCATCGCGGTCAAGGAGCCGGGCGCGCTCACGCTGCCGATCGTGCGCGAGCACGTCGCCGAGATCCTGCTCGTCGAGGACGGCGACATCGAGCAGGCGATCGTGATGCTCCTCGAGATCGAGAAGACGCTCGCCGAGGGCGCCGGCGCCGCGGGCCTCGCGGCGCTGCTGCGCCACCCCGGGCGCTTCCGCGGCAAGCGCGTCGGCGTCGTGCTCACCGGCGGCAACATCGACCCGCTGGTGCTCTCCGAGATCATCCAGCGCGCCCTGGTGCGCTCCGGGCGCCTCGTGCGGCTGCGCGTCGAGCTGCCCGACCTGCCCGGCGCGCTCGCGGAGGTCACGCGCTCGCTCGCCGACGCCAACGCGAACATCGAGGAGGTGCACCACCAGCGCGCGTTCACGAGCCTGCCGGTGCTCTCCGCCGAGGTCGAGTTCGTGTTGCAGGCGCGCGGCCCCGAGCACGTCGCCGAGATCCGCGCCGCGCTCGAGCGCTCGGGCTACAAGTCCGAGCTCGTGCAGGACTGAAGGCGCGGCGCCCTGCGGGTGAGGTTGCCGCGGCGAGGCCGCAACGGGCCGAAGCCGCGAGGACCGCTGGGGCCGTGGCGTGCGCCCCCTCGCGGCTTCGCCGCGCAACGACAGCGTTCCGTCGTCGCGAGCAGCGCCGTCGTCGGCCGCGAGCCGGAGGCGTGGTGGGCCGTGGCGACCTCGCGCGCAGCGCGCTACGCCGCCCCGTAAGCGCAGGCGATCTCGACCAGCTCCTCGACGATCGGGCGCACCGCCTCGCCCTGCGCGCAGTCCACGCCGGCACCGGCGAGCGCGTCGCGCGACTCGCGCGTCTCCACGGCCTCTGCGATCGAGAGGACGCCCATCGCCTTCGCGACGCGGGCGATCGCGGCGACTTTGGCGAGGCTCGCGGGGTCGGACGCCGCGCGGCGCGAGAGCTCGCCGTCGATCTTCACCACCGTGACCTGCAGGTCGCGCACCAGGCGCAGCGACTCCGGCTTCTGCCCGAACGAACCGATCGCCAGGCCGCAGCCGAGCTTGCGCACGGCGGCGAGCGCCTCGCGCGCGGCGGGCTCGAGGGCGAGCGCCTCGTCCTCGGCGACCTCGAAGCAGAAGAGGAACGGCGGCGCGCCGTAGCGTGCGATCTCGGCCTCCACGCCCGCCGCGAAGCCGCGCCGGCGCAGCGCGCTGCGCGACGCGCGCACCAGGAACACCGGCGCCGAGCGCCCGGCGAACAGCGACCGCCAATAGAGGATCTTCGCGAGCACCCACTCGTCGAGCCGCGCCATCAGCCCGTTCGCCTCGAGCACCGAGAGGAAGGTGCCGGGCGGAAGCAGCGTGCGCTCCTCGTCGCTGAAGCGCAGCAGCACCTCGAGGTGGGGCGCGATCGACGGCCGCGCGAGCGGCGCCACCCGGCGCGAGTGCAGCACGAAGTCGTCTTCGGTGAGCGCCCGCGCGAGGCGCGCTTCCGGGTCGTCCCACCCGGCGCGCGACGCCACCAGCGGCGTGAGGAAAGCGAGCGGCCCGGTGAGGGAGCCTGCGCCCGGCGCGAGCGCGGCTTCGGCGGCGACGGCTGACACTGCGTGACTCCTCCGAGTGGCGGGGACGCCGCTCTCCCTCTCGCGGGGCCGGCTTTGCGCGCCCGTGGCGCGATGCCGGTGGCATGCGTCGTGCAGCCGATTCTGCAACGGCGCGTGAACGAGTGCACACGCGTTGACACAATTTCACAATTCGCGCGGCGGCGGGGTCGCTGGCCGCCCTCGTCGGCCCGGTTTCGGGGAGAGGGGCGTGGGGCGAAGCGTGTTCGCGCTCCCCGCTTCCCGGAAGGTTGCCGCGGCGTGCCCGACACGGGCCGAAGCCGCGCGGACCGCGAGCAGCGCGATGCGAAACGCCGGAATGACGCGACAAGGTCCCTGCCGGAAAGCCCCCCGGGAGCGAGGCGTGCGTTTCGCGTCGCTGGCTTTGGGGATCCCAAGGGGCGTGGGGCCTGAGGTTTCCCCGGTTTTTGCCGTCGGGATTTCTATTCCGAACAGCACGATAAAGGGTTAAGGTGCGCAAAAACG
>JAOAEA010000096.1 GCA_026417035.1 Burkholderiales bacterium | reverse complement strand
CTGCTATACTGCCCGGGCTTTCGCCCGGGTGACGGGACGGGCCGCGCGCCCATAAGGAGGTATGCCCTAGATGCCTGATGTCGCAGTGAAAAAGAAACGGCCTCTCTGGTACAACCTCAATCTCCTCGACCTGCCGCTGCCGGGGCTCGTGTCGATATTGCACCGCATCAGCGGCGCCGCCCTGTTCCTCTTCGCGTTCGTCCTGCTGTACCTCTTCGACGCGAGCCTCGCGTCGCGCGAGCGCTTCGACGCGATGCGGGCGGTGGTGGCCCATCCGCTCGGCAAGTTCGTCCTGCTCGGCCTGCTGTGGGCCTTCCTGCACCACCTGTGCGCGGGCATCCGCTACCTCTTCCTCGACCTGCACAGGGGGCTCGACCGCGGGACGGCGCGTGCCACCAGCGTCGCCGTGCTCGTCGTGAGCATCGCCCTGACGGTCGTCCTCGGCGCGGCGCTGCTATGGTGAACCGCACCGTCGTCGGCGCGCACTACGGCCTCACCGGCTGGCTCGCGCAGCGCATCACCGCCGTGGTGATGGCGCTCTACACGCTCCTCTTCCTCGTCACCGTCGTCCTGCTGCGCCCGGGGGATTTCGACGCGTGGCGCGCGCTCTTCGCGGCGGGCTGGATGCGCATCGCGACGCTGCTCTTTTTCGTGAGCCTCTTCGCGCACGCCTGGATCGGCGTCCGCGACATCCTCATGGACTACGTGAAGCCCACGGGCTTGCGCCTCGCGCTCGAGGTCGCCGTGATCGTCGCGCTCGGCGCCTACGGGGCGTGGGCCGTCGAGATCCTCTGGAGAGCCTGACCGATGCCGCTCGCGAAACGGCAGTTCGACGCGGTGGTGGTGGGCGCCGGCGGCGCGGGCCTGCGGGCGGCCCTGCAGCTCTCCGAGGCGGGCCTGCGCACGGCGGTCGTCACGAAGGTGTTCCCGACGCGCTCGCACACGGTGGCCGCGCAGGGCGGCGTGGGCGCGGCGCTCGGCAACATGGGCGCCGACCGCTGGGAATGGCACATGTACGACACGGTCAAGGGCTCGGACTGGCTCGGCGACCAGGACGCGATCGAGTACCTCGCGCGCAAGGCGCCCGAGGTGGTGATCGAGCTCGAGCACTTCGGGATGCCGTTCGACCGCAACGAGGACGGGACGATCTACCAGCGCCCCTTCGGCGGGCACATGCAGAACATGGGCGCGGGGCCGGCGGTACAGCGTTCCTGCTGCGCGGCCGACCGCACCGGGCACGCGATGCTCCACACGCTCTACCAGCGCAACGTCCGGGCCGGGACGCAGTTCTTCGTCGAGTGGATGGCACTCGACCTCGTCCTCGGCGCCGACGGACGCGTGCTCGGCGTGACGGCCCTCGAGATGGAGACGGGCGACGTGGCGGTGCTGCAGGCGCGCGCGACGCTCTTCGCCACGGGCGGCGCGGGCCGCATCTTCGCGGCCACCACCAACGCGTTCATCAACACCGGCGACGGGCTCGGGATGGCGGCGCGCGCGGGGTTCCCCCTGGAGGACATGGAGTTCTGGCAGTTCCACCCGACCGGCGTGGCGGGCGCGGGGGTGCTGATCACCGAGGGCGTGCGCGGCGAGGGCGGCTACCTCCTCAACAAGGGCGGCGAGCGCTTCATGGAGCGCTACGCGCCGAACGCGAAGGACCTCGCGAGCCGCGACGTGGTCTCGCGCGCGATGGCGACCGAGATCAAGGAAGGGCGCGGCTGCGGCCCCGACGGCGACTACGTCCTGCTCAAGCTCGACCACCTCGGCGTGGAGAAGATCGAGAAGCGCCTGCCCGGGATCCGCGAGATCGCGAAGAAGTTCGCCAACGTGGATCCGGTGAAGGATCCGATCCCCGTGGTGCCGACGGTTCACTATCAGATGGGGGGCATCCCCACCAATTACCTCGGAGAGGTCGTCGTGCCGGGCAAGGGCGGCCCGAACACCGTGGTGCCCGGCTTCTACGCGGCGGGCGAGTGCGCCTGCGCCTCGGTGCACGGCGCCAACCGCCTGGGCACCAACTCGCTCACCGACCTCCTCGTCTTCGGCAAGGCGGCCGGCGAGACCATGGTGAGGTTCCTCGAGGAGAACCCCGGCCATCCGGAGCTGCCGGCGGACGCGGCCGACCGCACGCTCGCCCGGATCGCGCGCCTCGAGGGGCCGGGCGGCGGCGAATCGGTCCACGAGGTGGGCCGCGAGCTGCGCCGCACGATGCAGGCGCACGCCGGGGTGTTCCGCTTCCCCGACCTGCTCGCCGAGGGCGTCAAGCGCGTGAAGGAGATCGCCGAGCGCGCCGAGCATCTCGCGATCGCGGACAAGTCGCGGGTCTTCAACACCGCGCGCGTCGAGGCGCTGGAGCTGCAGAACCTGGTCGAAGTCGCGCGCGCCACGATGGTCTCGGCGGAGGCGCGCAAGGAGTCGCGCGGCGCCCACGACCGCTCCGACTTCCACGAGCGCGACGACGCGAACTGGCTCAAGCACACGCTCTGGTACCGGGAGGGCGACCGGCTCGCGTACAAGCCGGTGAACCTCAAGCCGCTCACCGTCGAATCGATCGCGCCCAAGGCGCGGGTCTACTGACCGCGCACGCGAGGACCCGACCATGCGACTCAGGATCTTCCGCTACGACCCCGACCGCGACGCGCGGCCCTACTTCAAGGACTACGACGTCGCCCTCGAGCCCGGCGACCGGATGCTCCTCGACGCGCTCGTCAAGGTGAAGGCGCAGGACGACGGCTTCGCCTTCCGCCGCTCCTGCCGCGAGGGCGTCTGCGGCTCCGACGGGATGAACATCAACGGCCGCAACGGGCTCGCCTGCATCACCAAGGTCGCCGACCTGCGCGAGCCGGTCGTCATCCGGCCGCTGCCCGGGCTGCCGGTGATCCGCGACCTGATCGTGGACATGACCCAGTTCTTCCGGCAGTACCACTCGGTCCGGCCCTACCTCGTCAACGACGAGCCGCCGCCGGAGCGGGAGCGGCTGCAGTCGCCCGCCGAGCGCGAAGAGCTCGACGGCCTCTACGAGTGCATCCTGTGCGCCTGCTGCTCGACCGCGTGCCCCTCCTTCTGGTGGAACCCGGACAAGTTCGTCGGCCCGGCGGGGCTGCTGCAGGCCTACCGCTTCATCGCCGACTCGCGCGATCGCGCCACGGCGCAACGGCTCGACGACCTCGAGGACCCGTACCGGCTCTTCCGCTGCCACACGATCATGAACTGCGTCGAGGTCTGCCCGAAGGGGCTCAACCCGACGCGCGCGATCGGCAAGATCAAGGAGCTCATGGTCCGGCGCACGGTGTAGCGGCGCGGCGGGCCGGGAGACACGGGCGGTGGCGGGCGAAGTCGAGATGCGGCGGCTGCGGTGGCGGTGCCGGCGCGGGCTGCTCGAGAACGACCTCGTGCTGGCGCGCTTCCTCGACAAGCACGGGCAGGCGCTCGAGGGCGCGCGCCTGGCGGCGTTCGAGCGGCTGATCGCCCTCGACGACAACGATCTGTGGGACCTCGTCTCGGGACGCGCGGAGTGCCGCGAGCCGGGGCTGCAAGAAGTGCTCGCGTGGCTGCGCGCGGCGTGACGCGCGCGGCGGTTCGCGGCGATATCGGGAGAGACAGATGAGCACCAGCAAGTCGGCCGTCCTCACCTTCGGAAACGGCCAGAGCGTCGAGTTCCCCGTGCTCAGCGGGTCCATGGGGCCGGACGTGGTCGACATCCGCCAGCTCTACGCCAAGACCGGGATGTTCACCTACGACCCGGGCTTCATGTCGACGGCGTCGTGCCGCTCGGCGATCACGTACATCGACGGCGACAAGGGCGTGCTCCTCTACCGCGGCTATCCGATCGAGCAGCTCGCGCAGCAGTGCGACTTCCTCGAGGTCGCGTATCTCATCCTGAACGGCGAGCTGCCCACCAGAGAGCAGAAGGCGAACTTCGTGCACATGGTGACGCGCCACACCATGGTGCACGACCAGCTGGCGCGCTTCTTCAACGGCTTCCGCCGCGACGCGCACCCGATGGCGGTGATGGTCGGGGTGGTCGGGGCGCTGTCGGCCTTCTACCACGACTCGCTCGACATCAACGACCCGCGCCATCGCGAGGTGGCGGCGTTTCGCCTGATCGCGAAGATGCCGACGATCGTCGCGATGGCCTACAAGTACTCCGTGGGCCTGCCGTTCATGTACCCGCGCAACGAGCTCTCCTACACGGCGAACTTCATGCGCATGATGTTCGGCGTGCCCACCGAGGACTACGTGGTGAACGACGTGCTGGTGCGCGCGCTCGACCGCATCCTGATCCTGCACGCCGACCACGAGCAGAACGCGTCCACGTCGACCGTGCGGCTCGCCGGCTCCTCGGGCGCCAACCCGTTCGCCTGCATCGCGTCGGGCATCGCCTGCCTGTGGGGGCCGGCGCACGGCGGCGCGAACGAGGCCGCGCTCAACATGCTGGAGGAGCTGCAGCGCGAGGGCGGCGTCGCCAGGATCGGCGAGTTCATCAAGAAGGTGAAGGACAAGAACTCGACGGTGAAGCTGATGGGCTTCGGCCACCGCGTCTACAAGAACTACGACCCGCGGGCGAAGCTGATGCGCGAGACCACGCACGAGGTCCTGAACGAGCTCGGC
Organism: Burkholderiales bacterium; assembly: GCA_026417035.1. Lineage (GTDB taxonomy): Bacteria > Pseudomonadota > Gammaproteobacteria > Burkholderiales > SG8-39 > JAOAEA01. Next base: position 3,880 of record JAOAEA010000096.1, on the reverse strand, counting down.
CTCGGCGACGACCCGCTCTTCAAGCTCGCCCTGGCGCTCGAGCGGATCGCGCTCGAGGACGAGTACTTCGTGAGCCGCAAGCTCTACCCGAACGTCGACTTCTATTCCGGGATCGTGCAGCGCGCGCTCGGCTTCCCGACGGCGATGTTCACCTGCATCTTCGCGCTCGCCCGCACCGTCGGCTGGATCGCGCAGTGGAACGAGATGATCTCCGACTCCGAGCAGAAGATCGGGCGGCCGCGGCAGCTCTTCACCGGCCCGACGCGGCGCGACGTCGTGCCGATCGCGGAGCGCTAGGGCACCGCCCCGCCGGCCGCGCCGGCGCTTTTTGACGGGGCACCACGGAGGGCCGCCAGATGATGAAGGAGATGCTCGCGAACTCGTACCTCTTCGGGGGCAACGCGCCCTTCGTCGAGGAGCTGTACGAGGCCTATCTCGCCAACCCGCAGTCGGTCCCGGAGGAGTGGCGCGCGTACTTCGACAAGCTCCAGCTCCTGCCGGCGGCGGGCGGCAGCGCGCGCGACGTGGCGCACGCGCCGATCGTGGAGTCGTTCGCGCAGCGCGCGAAGCAGGGGCTGCTGCGCGCCGCGCCGCCGGTCACCGAGCCGGGGGTCGAGCGCAAGCAGGTGTACGTGCTCTTCCTCATCACCGCGCACCGCACGCTCGGCGTGCGCTGGGCGGACCTCGACCCGCTCAAGCGCACGCCGCGGCCGCAGATCCCGGAGCTCGAGCCCGCGTACTACGACCTCACCGAGGCCGACCTGGAGACGGTGTTCAACACCGGCACGCTGGTGGGCGTGCCGGAGCGCGCGACGCTGCGCGAGATCCTGCAGCACCTGCGCGAGACCTACACCGGCTCGATCGGCGCCGAGTACATGTACATCGCCGACCCGGCGCAGAAGCGCTGGATCCAGCAGCGACTCGAGGGCTCGCGCGGGCGCCCGACGCTCGCGAAGGAGCAGAAGCAGCGCATCCTCGAGCGCATCACCGCGGCGGAGACGCTGGAGAAGTACCTGCACACGCGCTACGTCGGCCAGAAGCGCTTCTCGCTGGAGGGCAGCGAGACCCTGATCGCCGCGATGGACGAGATCGTCCGGCGCGCCGGCACGCACGGCATCGAGGAGCTCGTCATCGGCATGGCGCACCGCGGGCGCCTGAACGTGCTCGTCAACACCCTGGGCAAGTCGCCGAAGGACCTCTTCAGCGAGTTCGAGGGCAAGGCGGTCGCCGAGCTCTCCTCCGGCGACGTGAAGTACCACAACGGCTTCTCGTCCAACGTCTCGACGCCCGGCGGGCCGGTGCACCTGACGCTCGCCTTCAACCCGTCGCACCTCGAGATCGTGAACCCGGTGGTCGAGGGCTCGGTGCGCGCGCGCCAGCACCGGCGCAAGGACCGCACCGGCGACAAGGTGCTGTCGCTGCTCGTCCACGGCGACGCCGCGTTCGCCGGGCAGGGCGTGGTGATGGAGACGCTCAACCTGGCGCAGACGCGGGGCTACGGCACCGGCGGCACGGTGCACATCATCGTCAACAACCAGATCGGCTTCACCACGTCCGACCCGCGCGATGCGCGCTCGACGCTCTACTGCACCGACGTCGCGAAGATGATCGAGGCGCCGATCTTCCACGTGAACTCGGACGACCCCGAGGCGGTGATCTTCGTGACGCAGCTCGCGATGGACTTCCGCAAGGAGTTCAAGAAGGACGTGGTGATCGACATCGTGTCCTTCCGCCGGCACGGGCACAACGAGCAGGACGAGCCGTTCGTGACGCAGCCGCTGATGTACCGCAAGATCGCGCAGCATCCCGGCACGCGCAAGCTCTACGCCGACAAGCTGGTCGCCGAGGGCGCGATCGGCGCGGACGACCCCGACCGCCTGATCCGCGAATACCGGCAGGCGCTCGACGAGGGGCGGCACACCTCGAGCCCGGTGCTCTCCAACTTCCAGCGCAAGTACGCCGTGGACTGGACGCCGTTCCTGCGCACGAAGTGGACGGAGCCGGCGGACACCTCGGTGCCGCTCGCGGAGCTCGCGCAGCTCGGCGAGCGGCTGACGGCGGTCCCGGAGGGCTTCAAGCTGCACCCGTCGGTGGAGCGCGTCATCCAGGCGCGGCGCGACATGGCGCGGGGCAAGAAGATGCTCGACTGGGGCATGGCGGAGTCGCTCGCGTATGCGAGCCTGCTGGTCTCCGGGTACGGCGTTCGCATCTCCGGGCAGGACTCGGGCCGCGGGACGTTCGCCCACCGCCAGGCGGTGCTGCACGACCAGGCGCGCGAGAAGTGGGACCAGGGGACCTACACGCCGCTGCAGCACATCTCGGACACCCAGGCCGATTTCGTGGTGATCGACTCGGTGCTCTCGGAGGAGGCCGTGCTCGGCTTCGAGTACGGCTACGCCTGCGCCGAGCCGAACGAGCTCGTCGTCTGGGAGGCACAGTTCGGCGACTTCGCCAACGGCGCGCAGGTGGTCATCGACCAGTTCATCACTTCGAGCGAGGCGAAGTGGGGCCGCATCTGCGGGCTGGTGATGTTCCTGCCGCACGGCTACGAGGGACAGGGCCCGGAGCACTCCTCGGCGCGTCTCGAGCGCTACCTGCAGCTCTGCGCTGAGCACAACATCCAGGTGTGCGTGCCCACCACGCCCGCGCAGATCTTCCACCTGCTGCGGCGCCAGATGGTCCGGCCCTACCGCAAGCCGCTCGTCGTCATGACGCCCAAGTCGCTGCTGCGCAAACCCGAGGCGTCCTCGAGCCTGAAGGAGCTCGCTCGCGGCGGCTTCCAGACGGTGATCGGCGAGATCGACGCGCTCGAGGCCGACAAGGTCACGCGCATCGTCGCCTGCAGCGGCAAGGTGTACTACGACCTCGTGACCGCGCGCCGCGAGCGCCGCGCCGACCACATCGCCATCATCCGCGTCGAGCAGCTCTACCCGTTCCCGCACAAGCAGTTCGCGGCGGAGATGAAGCGCTATCCGAAGGCGAAAGAGGTCGTGTGGGCGCAGGAGGAGCCGCAGAACCAGGGCGCCTGGTACCAGAGCCAGCACTACCTCATCGAGAACATGCGGCCCGACCAGAAGCTCCACTACGCGGGCCGGCCGGCTTCGGCCTCGCCCGCGGTCGGCTACATCGCGAAGCACAACGAGCAGCAGAAGAGGCTCGTCGAGCAGGCGCTCGGGAAGCTCAAGTGACGCGCGGCCCGCTCGCCATGCCGTAGCAGGAAGCAGGGAACCGGCCGGCGGCGCGGTCCGCCCGGCCTCTCGTCCGGCGCGTTGCGCGCTCGGGTTTTTGCGGTACGCCGCGGGGAAGCCAAGCCGAGCCCGGCGAAAAACCGAACGGAGAGAACATGCTCGTCGAAGTGAAGGTGCCGCAGCTCTCGGAGTCCGTCTCCGAGGCGACGCTGCTCGCGTGGCACAAGAAGGAGGGCGAGGCCGTCGCGCGCGACGAGAACCTCATCGACATCGAGACCGACAAGGTGGTCCTCGAGCTCCCGGCGCCCGCCGCCGGCGTGCTCGCGCGGATCATCAAGGGCGACGGCGGGACCGTGGTCGCCGGCGAGGTCATCGCCGAGATCGACACGGAGGCCAAGCCCGCGGCGGCGGCGCCGAGCGCCGCGCCCGCGGTGCGCGCCGAGCCGGCGCCGGTCGTCCCGACGCCGCCGCCGCCGCCGGAGAAGGCGCGCGAGGACGCGCGGCTCATGCCCTCGGCGCGCAAGATCGTCGCGGAGCAGGGGATCGACCCGACGCGCATCACGGGCAGCGGCCGCGACGGCCGCATCACCAAGGCGGACGTCCTCGACGAGGTGGCGCGGGCCCAGCCGCCGGCCGGCGCGCCGGCCGCGCCGGCCGCGCCGGCGGCGCCACGGCCCGCGCTCGCGCAACCG
>JAOAEA010000095.1 GCA_026417035.1 Burkholderiales bacterium | reverse complement strand
ACGTAGGGGTTCGGGTCCTGCTCCTGCGGCAGCTCGATGTTGAGCCCGAGCGAGACGGCGCCGGCCTCCCGCGCGCCGCGGTTCGCCGCCTCCATGATGCCCGGCCCGCCGCCGGTGGCGATCACGAAGTCGCGCTGGCCATCGCCGGCGAAGCGGCGCGCGACGAGCCCGGCGAAGCGCCGCGCCTCGTCGTAGTAGGCCGAGTATTCGACCGCCTTGCGCGCCGCTGCCACCGCGGGACCCCGCGGATCGGCGCCCGCGGCGAGGAGCGCGTCGAGGCGCGCGCGCGCGGCCTCCGGCGCGAGCACGTGGGAGCTGCCGAACACCACCACGGTCGAGGCGACGCCGTGCTCGGCGAGGTAGTGCTCCGGCTTCAGGAACTCGAGCTCGAGCCGCGCGCCGCGCACGGCATCGGAGCCGAGGAACGACTCGTCCTCGTAGGCGAGCCGGTAGGAAGGGTGGCGCTTGATCGCCGCGACGAGCGCGTCGCGGTCCTCGTCGGGCCCGGGCTCCACGGCGCGGCTTCAGTTCGCCATCAGCACCGGCACCGTCATCGACTCGAGGATCGTCTGCGTCACGCCGCCGAGGATGAACTCGGCGAAGCGCGAGCGGCCGTAGGCGCCCATCACGATGAGGTCGGAGCCGCGGTCGGTGACCCGCGAGAGCAGCAGGTTGCCGACGTCGATGTCGTCGGCGCGCTCGTCCATCACGTTCACCTTGACGCCGTGGCGGGCGAGCCAGAGGCCGATGTCCGCGCCCGGCACGTCGCCGTGCGTGCCGCCCTTCGGGTTGAAGACCGCGACGTCCACCTTCTCGGCGCCCTTGAGGAGCGGCAGCGCGTCGGTGATCGCGCGCGTGGCCTCGCGCCCGCCGTTCCACGCCACCAGCACCCGCTTGCCGAGCGTCTCGATCTCGCCGGCGTAGGGGATGACGAGCACCGGGCGGCCCGAGGCCATCACCACCTCGGGCACGACGCCCGGATGCAGCCCGACGCCGAGGCCCGGCTCCGCCTGCCCGAGCACGGAGAGGTCGGCGTAGCGGGCGTTGATGGTGAGCGAGCGCGTCACGTCCACCGGCGACGCGCGGAACTCGTAGCTCTCGATGCCGGCGGCCTTCGCGGCGGCGACGAACGTGTCCTCGAGCTCGATCCGCTCGCCCTTCTCGAGGCGCGACTGGTGCTCGCGCAGCGTGAGCCCGGTCTCGAGGGCGAGGCTCAAGGGAATGCGCCCGGTGCTCACCGCGTGGAAGCCGACCAGGTGGGCGCCGAACCGGCTCGCGAGCTCGCAGGCGACCTTGAGGCGGCGCGCGGCGCGTTCGCCGTAGTTGACGTGCACGAGGATCGTCTTGTAGGTCATCGCTCTTCCTTTGTCGTGTCGGGCGCGCCGCCGGGGCGCGACGAGGGGCAATCGTAGCGCAGTCGCGCGGCCCGCGTCCTCACGCGGCGGCGCGCGGCTCGTGCCGCGCCGCCATCGTCCCCGCGACGATGCCCAGCGCCGCGGCCGCGGCGAGCACGCCGAGCGCCGCCGTCCACGACCCCGCGGCCGAGACGGCGGCGGCCGCCGCCGGCGGGCCGACGAACTGGCCGAGGTTCGCGCCCTGCACGAAGAGGCCCTGGATGCCGCCGGTCTCGGCGGGCGAGCGCGCGTGCGCCTGCGACCCGGAGAGCACCGCCGCCGGGATCATGCCGCCGACGCAGGACAATGCGAGCGCCGCGGCGAAGCGCAGGCCCTCGGGGGCGAAGGGCAGGAGCGCGATCGCCGCGCACACGCCCATCGCGGCGAAGGTCGCCACGATCAGCACACCGCGCGGCGCGCCGCGGGCAAGGAGCCACGTTCCGGCGATGTTGCCCGGCACGTTGATCGCGACGTAGCAGGCGGTGAGCAGCCCGGCGGTGCCCAGGGCGATGCCGCGCTCGACGAGGAACGTCGGCAGGAACACCATCACCGTCGCGAACTGCGCCGTGTAGCACGCGAAGGCCGCGCCGAGCCACCAGGGCCCCGGGCGCTTCAGCGCCTCGAGCACGGTCGCGAGCGGCCGCGGACCGGCGGGGCGGGCCGCGGCGTAGTCGGCCCGCATCGCGTCCACCGCGGCCGCCGCGACGAGCGTGAGCGCCGCGATCGCGAGCCAGAGCCCGCGCCAGCCCCACGTCCCGATCGCGGCCGGCGCGGCGAGCATCACCAGGGCGCCGCCGAAGGGCATGTAGGCGCTCCACAGGCCGAGCACCGTGCGCCGCCGCTCGGGCGCCGTGGCGGCGACGAGCAGGGCCGGCGCGCCGACCACCACCGCAATGAAGCCGGCGCCCTCCACGAAGCGCGAGACGAAGAGCACCGTCTCGCTCGCGGCGAGGGCCCCGAGCGTCCCGCCCGCCGCCAGCGCGGCGAGCCCGGCGAGGGTGAACGCGAGGGCGCCGGCGCGGTCGCTCGCGAGCCCGAAGAGCGGCGCGGCGAAGACGGCGAGCGCGTTGAACGTCGAGACGACCCAGCTCGCGGCGAGGAGCGACAGCCCGAACTCGGCCTTGAGCGCGGGCAGCGCCGCGGGCAGCTTGCCGATGCAGAACGCCCCGACGACGCCGGCCGCGAGCGCGGCGACGACTGCGGCGGTCCGCGTGCGCGCCGCGGTCACTCCACCTTCGCGCCCGAAGCCTTGACCACCTTCGCCCACTTCTCGGTGTCGGCCTTCACGAAGGCGGCGAACTCGGCGGGCGTGGCGTCGGCGGGCTCGGACCCGGTGTCGAGGAGCTTCTGGCGCACCTCCGGCAGGGCGAGGATGCGGCGGATCTCGGCGTTCAGCCGGCTCACGATGTCCTTCGGCGTGCCGGCGGGCGCGAATACCCCCTGCCAGGAGCTCACCTCGTAGCCGGCGAGCCCCTGCTCGGCGATGGTGGGCACCTCGGGGATCGCGGGCGAGCGCGTCGCCGTCGTGACGCCGAGCGCGCGCACCTTGCCGCCCTTGATCTGCGGCACCGCGATGGTGGCGTTGTCGAACATCATCGACACCTCGCCGGCGAGGACCGCGGTCATGCCCGGCGCGCTGCCCTTGTAGGGCACGTGCGTGATGTCGAGCCCGGTCATGCTCTTGAAGAGCTCGCAGGACATGTGCTGCGAGGTGCCGTTACCCGCGGACGCGCAGGTGAGCCGGCCGGGGTTGGCCTTGCCGTAGGCGACGAGCTCCTGCACGTTCTTCGCCGGCACCGCGAGGTTGACGACCAGCACGTTGGGCACCTTGACGAGCAGCGCGACCGCCTCGAAGTCGCGCAGGTTGTCGTAGGGCATCTTCGGGTAGAGGCTCGCGTTGATCGCGTGCGAGCTCACCGTGCCGCCGCCGATCGTGTAGCCGTCGGGGGGCGACTTCGCGAGCACCTCGCTGCCGACATTGCCGCCCGCGCCCGGGCGGTTGTCGATCACGATCGGCTGCCCCAGCGCCTTCGCGAGCTCGGGCTGCATCAGCCGCGCGAGCACGTCGGTCGTGCCGCCGGCCGCGAACGGCACGATGTACCGGATCGGCTTCGACGGCCACTGTTGCCCGTGGGCGGCGAGCGAAGCGAGCGAGAGCGCGGCGGCGGCCGCGGCGATTCCGAGCGTCTTCCTCATGGTCACGCCTCCTCCTCCTGGTGGTGGTTCAGGGCCCGAGCAGCCAGGGCGCCCCGCACTCGGCCGCGATCGCGCGCACCTCGGCGAGGAGGCTCGGCGGCACCGGGATGCCGTTCTTCGTGCGCTCGGCCATCGCCCGCTTCTCCGGGTCGCCCGCCACCAGCACCGGCTGGTCGGGATCGACCGGCGGCACGGCGTGGAGCGCGTCGATCATGTCGTCGAGGTCGTCCTCGAACTCGCCCTCGCCGCGGAACGCCTTCGGGTCGATGGCGAGGAAGAAGTGGCCGATGTTCCAGTGCTTCGCCTCCGGGTGGCGCCGCTCCCGGGTCGGCGCGTAATACGCGCCGGCGAGCATCGAGCAGAGGATCTCGACCATCGCCGCGAGGCCGTAGCCCTTGTGGCTCGACATCGCGCGCGTGCCGCCGAGCGGCGTGAGCCGCATCGCCGCGAGGCCGGCCTCCGGGTCGGTGGTGGGGCGGCCGTCCTCGCCCATCGCCCAGCCCTCGTGCAGCCGCCGGCCGTGGATCTTCGCGAGCTTGAGCTTGCCGACCGCGACCGTCGAGGTCGCCGCGTCGAAGAAGAACACGCCGTTCTTCCTCGCCGGCGCGACGAACGCGATCGGGTTGGTGCCGAACATCGGCTCGCGGCCGAAGGTCGGCACGATCACCCCGTGCCAGACGGAGGTGAACGACATGCCGATCAGGCCCTCGCCGGCCGCGAGCAGGCCGTAGACGCCGGCGGCGCCGTAGTGGTTCGAGTTCTTCACCGCGACCGCGGCGAGGCCGGTCTGCCGGGCCTTGCCGATGGCGAGCTCCATCGCGAAGGTGCCGGGCACGTGGCCGAGCATGTGGTCGGCGTCCACGAGCGCCGTGACCGGCGATTCGCGCAGGACGCGGATCCGCGGCCGGAAGTTGACCTGCCCCTGCGCGCGCAGCTCGGCGTAGAGCGGCATGAGCGTGACGCCGTGCGAGTCGATGCCGCGGATGTCGGCGTCGGTGAGCCGCAGCGCCGTGATGCGCGCGTGCTCGTCGGACATGCCCCACGCGGTGAAGATCGCTTCGAGCTGGCGCTCGAGGTCGCGTCGCTGGATGTTCACGGTCGATCAACTCCTTCGGGGGAACCGCGAAAGCGCCGAGGGCGCAAAGGATCGCGGAAGAACTCCCGAAAGCGGCCTTCAGGCTGCATGCCGCCGTCGCGACCGCGCCGCACCGCTCGGACCATCACGCCGCGAATCTTGCATCCCTTTGCGTCCTTGGCGCTTTCGCGGTTCCCTGCCGTCTCACACCACCCGCGTCAGCACGGGCCGGCCCGCGAAGTGCGCGACCAGGTTGTCCACGCACAGGTTGCCCATCGCCGCGCGCGTCTCGTGGGTCGCGCTGCCGACGTGCGGCGCGAGCACCACGTTGTCCATCGCGAGGAGCGCCGGCGGCACGTTCGGCTCGTCCTCGAAGACGTCGAGCGCCGCGCCGCCGAGCGCGCCCTCGGCGAGCACCTTGACGAGTGTCTTTTCGTCCACCACCGAGCCGCGCGCGACGTTGACGAGGATGCCCTTCGGCCCGAGCGCGCGCAGCACCCTCTCGTCGATGAGGTGGAAAGTCCCNGCGCCGCCGGGCGTGATCACGACGAGGAAGTCGGAGTCGCGCGCGAGCTCGACGAGGCTCGGGTAGTGGCGGTGCGGGGCGTCGGCCACCGGACGCCGGCTGTGGTAGGCGATCTCCATGTCGAAGCCCGCGGCGCGCTTCGCGATCGTGCGGCCGATGCGCCCGAAGCCGACGATGCCGAGCCGCTTGCCGGAGACCTTGGTCGCGAGCGGCATCGGCCCCTCGAGCCACTTGCCGGCGCGCACGTAACGGTCGGCTTCGGCGAGACGGCGGGCCGCGGCGATCAGGAGCCCCATGGCGAGGTCGGCGACGCAGTCGTTCAGCACGTCCGGCGTGTTGGTGACGGTGATGTTGCGGCGCTTCGCCGCCTCGAGATCGATGCCGTCGTAGCCGACGCCGAAGACCGAGACGATCTCGAGCTTCGGCAACGCGTCGATGAGGCTCGCGGGCACGATGGAGGCACCGCCCGCCTGCATGCCGCGAACGCGCGGCGCGACCTCGGCGAGCAGCGCGTCGCGGTCGGCGGCCTGCCAGAGCTTGTGGACGGTGAAGTCGCGCTCGAGGCGGTCCATGCAGGGCTGGTAGAGCGGCGCGACGGAGAGGATCTCGGTTTTCATCTCGATGTCGTGGAAAGCTTCGACGCAGAGGGCGCGGAGGACGCAGAGGGCCGCAGCGGCTCGACGGAAACCGGGCGTGGCGTGGCGCGCGGCCGTGGAGGGGGTGCGCACGGCACGCGTCGCGACGCACCGCAGATGGTCGTCCACGCGCGTCGCCGGCCCTGAAAGCCCTCCTCCGCGTTCCTCAGCGCACTCCGCGTCCTCTGCGTTGGCATTTTCCCCGTCACGGCTTGAACTTCGCCGCGAGCGCGTCCGCCCCGCGCGCGAGCAGCCCCACGTCCGCGCCGACCGCCACGAAGAGGGCGCCGAGCCCGAGGTAGCGCCGCGCGAGCTTCTCGTCCGCGGTGAGGATGCCGGGCGCCTTGCCCGCCGAGCGGATGCGGCGGATGGCGTCCTCGATCAGCGGCAGCACCGCCGGGTTGGCGGTCTCGCCGGGAAACCCGAGCGACGCGTGCAGGTCCGCCGGGCCGATGAAGACCCCATCGACGCCGGCGACCGCGGCGATCGCCTCGAGCTCGCCGAGCGCCTCCTTCGTCTCGACCTGGACCAGGACGCACAGCTCCTCGTGCGCGCGTTTCGCGTAATCTTTCACCCGCCCGAAGCGGGTCGCGCGCGTCGCGCCGGCCACCCCGCGGATGCCCGCCGGCGGATAGCGCGTCGAGGCGACCGCGAGGCGCGCCTCGTCGGCGTTCTGCACGTAGGGAAAGAGCACGCTCTGCGCGCCGACGTCGAGCACGCGCTTCGTGACGACGAAGTCGTTCCAGGGCACGCGCACCACGGCGCTCGTCGGGTAGGGCGCGGCCGCCTGCAGCTGCGAGAGCACGCCGACGAGATCGTTGGGCGAGTGCTCCATGTCGAGGAGCAGCCAGTCGAAGCCGGCGGATGCGACCGCCTCGACGGCGTAGTTGCTCGAGAGGCTGCACCACAGCCCGATCTGCGGCTGCCCGGCGGCGAGCGCGCGCTTGAAGGCGTTCACGGGCAGTTCCACCGCCGCTCCTCGTCCTGGGTCGTGGCGCGGGATTGTAACCGGCGTGGCGCGGGGCGCGCCCGCGAACGTCGCCGTGCGGCTCCCGCCGGCGTAAGATCGCGGCGCATCCCTCTCGACACGGAGACCCCGATGATCCGCCACTCGCTCCTCCTCGCGGCGAGCCTCGCGCTCGCCGCCGCCGCGCACGCCGCCGAGTTCAAGCTCACGAGCCCCGACATCAAGCCGAACGGGACGATCGCCGACGAGCAGGTCTTCAACGGCTTCGGCTGCGCGGGCAAGAACGTCTCGCCCGCGCTCGCCTGGTCGGGCGCGCCGAAGGAGACGAAGAGCTTCGCGCTGCTCGTGCACGATCCGGACGCGCCGACCGGGGGCGCAGGCTGGTGGCACTGGGTGGTCGTCAACATCCCGGCCGCCGTCAAGGAGCTTCCCAAGGGCGCGGGCAAGGCCGACGGCTCCGCTCTTCCCGCCGGGGCGATGCAGGTCAACACCGACTTCGGCGCGCCCGGCTGGGGCGGGCCCTGCCCGCCGGCCGGGGACAAGCCGCACCGCTACGTCTTCACGATCCACGCGCTGAAGGTGGAGAAGCTCGACCTGCCGGCGAACGCGACGGCCTCGCTCGCCGGTTTCATGGTGAACGCCAACTCGATCGGCAAGGCGACGCTCACGGGCAAGTACGGCCGGTCCAAGTAGCGCAAGCGCCGTCAGCCGCTTCCGCTACACTCGCGCGGCCCGCGCGCACCGCCGCCCGGCGAGCGCGCGGGCTCGCCTTTTCATGGACGCCCCCGCGCCACCGACTCTCCGTTTCCCGCTGCCGGCGCTGCGGCTCGACGCGCGCGGCCGGCGGCGCGTGGACTACCGCGCCATCGCCGCGCTCGCCGCGCCGCTCTTCGCCAACGCGAGCCTGCAGGCGGTGCTCTCGCTCACCGACACCTGGTTCATCGGGCGGCTCTCCACCGACGCGGTGGCGGCGATGGGCGCGACCTACTTCCTGGTGTTCGTCGCGATCCTGCTCTTCGGCGGCGTGGGCATGGCGGTGCAGACGCTCGCGGCGCAGGCCTACGGCGGCGGCCGGCGCGTGCGCGGCGCGCAGGCCGTGTGGAGCGGGCTGTGGGCCTCCGCCGCGACCGTGCCGCCGTTCGTGGCGCTCGCGCTCGGCGGCGGCGCGATCCTCGCGCCCTTCGCGCTCCTGCCGGCGATCGAGGCGCTCGCGGTCGAGTACTGGTTCCCCCGGCTCCTCGGCGGCCCGGCGTCGGTGGCGATGTGGGCGCTCTCGGGGTTCTTCAACGGCATCGGCCGCACGCGGGTGACGCTGCTCGCGATGATCGTCGTCGCGCTCGTCAACGCCGCCGCCAACGAGGTCCTGATGTTCCGGCTCGGCCTCGGCATGGCGGGCTCGGCGTGGGCGACCACGCTCTCGCTCAGCGTGCAGCATAACCTGCTGCAAGGCTTCGGGCGCGCCGTCAACGCGCGCACGATCACCGTGTCGCGCATCAATCTGCGGACCTCGGACGAGCAGTTCCGCAATCAGGTGATTGCCACCGTGGACGCGGTGCTCAACGCTTATTACTCGCTGCTGGCTTCGGGCGAAGAAGTGAAGGCGCGGCGCAGCGCGCTGGAGACGGCGGAGCGGTTCCTGAAGGAGAGCCGGCGCCGGTATGAGCTGGGGGCGCTGGCGGGCGTGGACGTGTTGCCCGCGGAGTCGCAGGAGGCCGCGGCGCGGCGCGCCCGCGTGGCGGCCGATGTGGCGCTGGCCGAGCGCTTCCTGACGCTGCTGCGGGCATGAGGGCGCGCCACCTCGTCATCCGCGGCCGGGTGCAG
>JAOAEA010000094.1:8760-9184 GCA_026417035.1 Burkholderiales bacterium | reverse complement strand
CGCGTACACCTGCCGGAAGCCGTCGAGAATGCCCCGCTTGAACTCCGCGAGCCGCGCCGGGAGGTCGGTGCCGAAGATCGCGAGGAACTTCTCGTACTCCGGCAGCTCCCGGTTGCCGGTCTCCGGGTCGATGAAGATGAGGAGATTGGGATCGATGAAGTCCTCCGGCGGCGAGATCCGGTCCTGCTGGATGATCCGCAGCTCGGAGAAGAGCCGATTGACGTCCGCCGCCAAGGAGTCGAGCGGCAGGTTGAACTCCTGGATCGGCACCGACCGACCCTCCAGTCGGATCGCGCCGACCGACGTGCCCTCCCGCTCGAAGTCGAGCCAAGCGGTGAACGGGAGCCCATCCACGTTCGGCGCGCGGAAGACGATCTTGGTCGACTTGCCTTGGCCGACGATCTCGAAGCGCCCCGCCGCACCC
>JAOAEA010000094.1:0-8750 GCA_026417035.1 Burkholderiales bacterium | reverse complement strand
CGAGGGCAGTGTCGTTCCGCAGCCGCAGGACGCGCTCCGTGCCGACGAGCGTGTCGGCCACCTGGATGATGCCGTCGTCGCGGTCCTGGTCGCCGATGTCGGCGAGATATCCAGCGATGAGCTCGCTCCTCTTTAAAACGCGGATCGGGACGTCGGGGCCGAATGGGCCGACGAGCTGGCTCACCTTGATCTTGCCCTCGAGCAGCCAAACGTCCTCGGCACCGATCTGACGGATCGCGGCGGGGTTGAGCTTCGCCTTGAAGCGCAGCGTCAGGGTATCGCCGGGCGCTATGGTGAAGGTCCCGACGGTGCCCGGGGTGTAGTCGTTGAATGGGGTCTCCGTCGCGCCATCGACGTACACCAGGAACCAGTTGGGCTCCACGGTGACGAGCGCCTGGGCGGACCGCGTGTCGCTCACGTTGCGCACCCAGAACTCGTGGATGTTCGAGCCGAAGCCGTAGGTGATCTCGGGCTCGTCGTTGGGCAGATCGGGCGGCACCGGGTTCGGCGGCTCGCCGTCCCCGTCGGGCAGCGGCCCGCCATAGGCCGGCACCGAACGATCGGGCGTCGGATCGAGGTCGTCGCGGAAGAAGACGACGTGGTCCGCGTCCGCCCCGCTCGAGTCGCTGATGAGCAGACCGCCGAACTGGACGTTGTCGATTCCGACGAACGGGGCGACGATTTCGACACCCGTGTTCGGGAGGGTGTAAGGGCCGCCGCCGACGAGCCGGAAGGTGAGCGTCGCCGACTGGCCCTTGACCGCTTCCGGCACGACGAGGCTCCGGGTGGCGAAGCCGCTCGACGTGCTCGCGCCCACGAACCCGAGCAGGATGTCGGATCCGCCCGCGGTCCGCATCGTCACCTCGATCGCCGCGCCCGGTTGCGGGAGGTTGACGCGCATGTCGAACGAGAGCACGTCCGCCTCGTTCGGGATGAACATCCGGTTGTGCGTGAGGACGCTCGTATCCGGCGTGAGCACGTAGTAATAATCGAGCAGGTACGCCTGGGCGAAGCTGATGAGGCCCTTCACCGCCGACTCGAGCGTGCCGGTGACCACGCCGGTCGCGGCCTCGTTCGCCGCGGCCTTGATCTTCGTCATATCGAGCACGAAATCGACGAGGCCGAGCGCGTTCGTGACGTGGCCCTGCGCGATCAGGTCGGCCATTGCGCTCGTGAGCGGGCCCACGAGGCTCACCAGGCCGCCGTCACCGAGGACTTTCGCCTTGTCGCCGAAGAGGATCTCGCTCGCGACTTTCTTCGCGATGGTCGAGGCCGCGCTCTTCAGGAAGTCGAGCGCGCTCGCACTGCCGAGCTGCGCCTCGAGCGGGGCGAGGATCTGGTCGAGCCAGTCGGCGCGGAACCGCACGCCGTAATTGGCCCCCTGACCGATGCCGCCGCTGCCGCCATGGAAGGACCAGCCGGGAATCTCGAGCCAGGTCGTGTCGAGGAAGCTCGTATCGAGCAGCGCGCCCGACACCGCATCGACCGGGTTGACCGGGAAGCGACCCCAGATCGGCCGGATGCTCGCCTGGAAGTTGCCGTTGAAGACGCTTGGCACCGGGCCGTCCCACGCGCCGTGCTCGGTGTTGTCGAAGTCGATCGCGACCGGGTCGAGCGCCGCGTCGGGACGGAAGGCGGCGCCGCCGCCCAGGTCGGAGTAGAACCAGCCCGAACCGATCCCCTCCCAAGGCGCGTTGTCGCCGACGGCGAAGGCTTCCGTCGGCGTGATCCCGGTCGTCCAGGAGAACGTCCCGATCTCGGCCTCGCGCGCGCGGTACCAGGGGATGCCCACGTTCGCGTAGTCCGACAGCAGGCCGCCGAGCCCCGGGAACGACGGCTGCGGCGCGAAAGTGCGGTCGGTGATCTTGCGCCAGATGCGGTCGGGCGCCCAGGTCGCCGCCTGCTCGGACGGGAACTCGCGCGCAGACAGGTCGAGCGTGCCCGCGTACCAGGATTTGACGCGGAAGTGGGCAGTGCCGAGGCCGAAGTTGAGGTTGAGCGTGCCGAGGAGGTAGTCGATCGTCCCGAGCGCGAGGTCGTCCTCGGTGAAGCCCGGGCGTCCGGTGAGCGCGAGGTTGATGTCGGCGGTCGGAACGGACCGGCCGTTCGGCGTCGCCGGATTTCCTTCCGGATCCGCCACCGTCTGATAGTAGTTGTCGTGGAAGCTCAGGTTCGCCCAGGTCTGGACGTCCGGATCCTTGAAGTCGGCGTACTGGACCGTCTCGTTGCCGGTGATCGTGGCGAACTTCGCCACCAGCGATACGACCTTGCCCAGGGCGGGACCGACGCCGGGCACGAGCGTCACGAGCGCCTTGGCCATCGACAGGACCTTGTCGAGCGGCACGTCGAGCGAGGCCTGCGCGAAGTCGTGCGGATCGAGCGTGGTCATGTGCAGCGACTTCACGCCGCCGGGCGCGCCGGTCGGGAAGTAGGTGCCGAGGCGCTGCGCGATTTCGCTCGTCACCGACGTGCCACGCGAGAAGCCGATGAGGTGCATCGGCGAAGCGAACAGGTCGCCGTCCAGGGCGCGGTTGAGCCGCACGAGGCTCGCGAAGATCGCGTCCGCCGCCGCCTCGGCGAAGCCCGAGTCGCTGATCGCCGCCTCCTTGGTCCAGTCGGAGATCAGCACGAGCGGCTTGCCGAGCGTCTGGCTGAACGTCACACCCGGCTCCACCGAAAGCCAGCCGCCGGTCCCCGGGTCGTAGTAGAAAGCGTGCCCGCCGCCCTGCTTCGCGATGAGCGCTCCCATCTCGAAGAAGTCGCGGACGTTGGCCTGTGCGCCGCCGGTGTTCACGAACGGTAGCTGGAACCCGTGGGTAATGAGCGTGACGCTGGCAAAGGGCGTGTCGGTCGCCGCCACCGGCGCGACGCGGAACTGCGCCGCCTTGCGGTGCACCTGGCCATCCGGCGTGCGCGCCTCGACCCCCCACCAGTAGGTCTGGCCGGCGGTGAGCGTAAGCTCCGTCGGCAGCGTGAACCTGTAGGCGTCCACGCTCGAGGCGCCCGGCGCGAACGCCTTGGTGAGGATGCGGTTCCGGTTGCTGTCGGGACCGAACGCGGTGTCGAAGGCGAGCAGCGGGTTCGTCGAGAGCACGTCTGCGGGCTTGGTGTCGCCCGGGAAGAGCCCCTCGCCGGGCCCGAACACGCTCACGTAGAGGACGCTCTCGAGATCCCGGCCGGAGAGCGACCACTCGAACGTCGGCCGCGTCGTGGTCGCGGCCGCGGCGCCACCCGCGGGTGGCACCACGCCAGGCGCGATGAGCTTGAGGAAATCGTCCTGGGCCGCGAGGCCGCGCGGCAGTGCGCCCACAGCGAGTGGCGCCCGCGTCGGTTCGAAGTTGCGGAAGCCGAAGAGGAAGCTGCCGGCGAAATTCGCCAGCCGGAAGTCGGCCTTCACGTCGATCGCGGCATTGGCGAGGAACTCGCCGTTCGTGAGGTTGTTGATCGCGAAGCGGTCGGTGAGGTAAGTCGTCTCGGGCCCCCGCGTGATCGGCGCGAGCATGAACGAGTGCTCGACCTCGTTGATGAGCGCCGCGACGTCGAACACCTGCACCTGCCCCTGTCCGGTGTAGGCCGCGTAGAGATAGCGGCCGTCGGGCGACAGGGCTAGGTTGTCGCCGAAGGCCATCGGCGTCATGCGCGTGGCCGCGACGAGGCCCTTGCGCCCGACCATGTCCGGATACAGACCGAAGGGATCGCGGATGATCCCGACGTTGCTGCCCGCCGGCTGGAACGGGTCGGCGTCGGGATCGTGCGACCGGTCGCCCTGGATGAAGCGGTTGTAGCCGAGCACGAACGCGTAGCGCAGGTCGGCCGTGGTGACCACCGCCGACGCGTTGTTGACGTCCAGGCTGTCGGTCGCGGAGCCGAGGTGCAGGCCGATCGTCTTCGCCACCTTCCACGAGCCGTCACCCTGGCGCTCGAGCAGCGCGACGCCCTTCGAGTCGCTCATGCGCGCCGCGAGCACCATCAGGTCGGCGCGCTGCGTGGGTGATATGCCGTAGGGCTCGTCGCCGACTCCGTCCTCGATCGGCGCGCTCACGCCGAAGGGCTGGCCACTCGCGATCCGCTGCCGCGCGTTCGCGATGTCCACGACGAAGACGCGGCCGGGGACGTAGGGATCCTGGTTCTGGCTGCCGAAGACCTGGCGCGTGCCCGGCGCGGCGACGATCAGCTGGCCGAACCCGCCAGCCACGGCCAGCCCGCGCGTGCCGTATTTCGCTCCGGGAAGATCGATCGATGCGAGATAGCGGTGATAGCTCGCCGACGCCGGGTCGATGTCGACGACGTAGATGCGGCCCACCGCTTCGTCGCCGACGAACGCGAGCCCCTGACGGTCGTCCACGTCCACCCAGAACGGGCGCGCCTTGGCCGGCAGGTTGATCGCCTGCACGCCGAGCGTGGCCGGGTTCTCCGGATCGTCGGCAACGGCGTCGAGCTGCTGCAGCATGATCGCGTCGATCACGGCGAGCTGGCCCGTCTGGCGCAGTGTCACGTAGGCGCGCGAATTGTCCGATGTCACCGCGACCGCGCGCCCGCCGTCATAGACTCCCGTCGCGCCGACCTCGACGCGCGCCACGAGCTGGTTCGGCGCGGTCGCGCCGCTGGCGTTCGCGCTGATCACCGCAATCTGGTCCGCGAGGCGGCTGCCCGAGGGCGCAGCCGGGTCGGGCACGAGGTTGGAGGTCGCGGCGAAGACGTAACGCCCGTCGCCTTCGATCCGGACGGCGCCGCTGCGGAAGCTGCCGCCGTGGTCCCACGTCGGCAGACCGCCCGCGCCGGCGACCTGCAGGGAAGCCTTGCGCACCACTTCGACGACGACGCTCGCGATCGCCACCCGGTTCGGGACCTTGACGCGCAGCTCCTGGACCGGACCGCCGGGGCCGACGGTTTCGACGATCGAGAGCGGCCCGACTTCGGCGAGCGGCTCGGCCGCGCCGGGCGCGCGGAAGCGCACCCGCACGTCGGCGAGCTCGGTGCCGAGCTGGCGCCCGTCGACGAGCGGCGCCCCGGGATCCGCGTAGAGGAACTTCGTGCCCCTGAGCAGCAGCACCGGCTCGACCTGACCGCCGCTGTCGAGGTAATCGACCTGCAGCGAATCGATCCGCGGCCGCTCGTCGTCGGGATCGAAGGCGTTGACGATGCGCGTCTCGAACGTCCCGACCTGGGCCGTGTTGATGTCGAGGCCGACTTCCTGGAAGCGCCCGATCGGATCGATCGACTGGATCTTCACCGGGAACTGGCCGAGCGGCATGGTGAGCACGACGCTCCCGAGGAGGGCCATCGCACCGAGGAATACGCCGCCGCCGATCGGCGAAAGCGCGATGAGCGGCAGCGCGGCCGCCGCGCCGATCGCGAACGGCATGGTGAGGAAGATCTTGCCGCGCATCTCGCGGACTTTCGACTCGTCCACGCCGATCACCGCGTAGTCACCGTCCGCCGTCACGCCCGGCGAGGGTGGTGAGGTGGTACGCGCGACGCCGTCCTCGCCGACGATCCCGGTCTCGACCTCGAGCAGCCCGCGGCTCGTCGTGCCGTCGGCGTTGCGAAACTCGAAGACCTTGTAGAAGACGAGCTTCGTTCCCGGCGCGAGGCCGCTCACCGGCACCGCGAGCTGGGCGGGAACGCGCATCTCGTGGCCACCCGTGTCGAGCCGGAATGCGCCGGCGACCTGGAAGCCGAGGTCCGGTCCCGGCAGCGCGACGCCGAGCTCGGCGGGCGCGACGAGGCTGACCGAGACCGTCGTGTCCGCCGCGAGCGCGCCGGGCGCGACCGCAACGATCACGCCGCCGGCGCCCGCCACGGCGCCGCCGTCGCGGCCGACGATGGCGGGGCCCGAGCGCGGCGCCTCGACGCGCACCGGGATCAGCACCTCGCCCATCTTGTGGATGGCGGTGACGATCGCCGTACCAGCGGCGCGACCGACGATGCGCCCGTCAGGCGTGACCTCGACGACGCGCGGGTCGCTCGAAAAATAGAGCGTGCCGTCCGCGGCCTGCGCGACATCCGTCCCTAGCGCGGCGAGCACGATCTGGCGCACGCCGCCTTCGGCGACCACCGTCACCGCATCGGGGTAGAACTCGAGCCCGGCGATGTCGAGCGCCCGGTCGGCGAGGCTCGCGAAGCCGCCGGACCGGAACGCGGTGGCCGCGGTGATGCCCGCGCGCGTGGCCACTACGGCGCCATAGCCCTGCGCGAGGCCCGCGAGCCGTCCGTCGGCGCCGATGCGCGCCGCCGCCGGGTTGGTGACCGAGAGGCCGAGGTAGGACGCGGGCAGCACGACGCCCGCCTCGTCGGCGAAGTCGCCGATGAACGCGAGCTCGACGCTGCCGCCGACGCCGACGACGGGCGTGCGCGTCAGGATGTCGAGGTCGACGAGCGGCGCGTCGCTCACGTGGACCGCGATCGTCGCCGGATCGGAGAGCGAGAAGCCGTCGTCCGCGGCGACGTTGATCGTGGCGGTCCCGGCGAAGCCGTCCGCCGGCAGGAACACGAGGGTGCGCCCGTCGCCGGCGACGCGCGCGATGCCGTTCTCCGCGCCGATGATGCGGAAGCTGACCGGGTCGCCCTCGACATCGGTGACGATGCGCGCGAGCGGCGCCCTGACCTCGAGCTCGACGTGGGTGCGCAGCGTGGTCGCCGCGAGCAGCGGCGGCAGGTTGGGCGCGAAGCCGAGGCTCGCGAAGAGAAGTTGCGAGTCCGCGGCATCCACGTCGCCATCGAGGTCCGCGTCGGCGCCCGGGAAGTACGCGGCGTCACCGGCGGCGCTGCCGCGCGCCGCGGTGACGAGCGCGGCGTCGGCGCCGTCCACGCGGCCGTCGCGGTTCGCGTCGCCCGCGACGAAGAGCGAGAGCCGGTAGCGGCCTTCACCACCCGCGCTGCCGATCTCGAGCAGCTTCAACCCCGCCTCGTCGATGCGGAAGAGCGCGAAGGCACGGTCGGGGCCGGCATGCGCGAGAACCGGCGTCGCGCCGCCGATCCGCGGCACCCCCGGGACGAAGCCGGCGTCGCCGCTCTCCACCGCCACGCCGAGCAGCACCGCGCCGCCCGCGGCAGAAGCGATCTCGCTCGGCCGCACCGAAAACGCGAAGGCCGCGCCCGCCCCGGCCTCGATGCGGCCCTCGTGCACGTTCGCGAGATAGGCGAGCGCGGCGCCGAGGTCGGCGACGAGGGGGCGCACGACGGCGGACTCGCCGTACGCGATCGCCACGCCGCCCGACGGCGTGGCCGCGAGGGCGAGCCGCCCGCTCGCGGGATCGTAGCCGTAGCGCGTGGTCGCACCGGTCACCAGATCACGCACCGACGCGAGCTCGCCGCGCGCAGCGTCATAAGTGTAGGTGAAGACGTTCCCGTCCGGAGTCACGACGCGCGCAATCCGGCCCGCCGCGTCCAGGATGAAAGAGATCCGCTCGCCGCTCGCTGCAGCGATGCCGCTGTCGCTCACGGCGAGGCGCACTCCGTCGGCGAACACGATCGCGGTGACGCCGCGCCGCGCATCGATCTCGTAACGCGTTGCGTCGGGTCCCGCGAGCGTGTACTGCACGCCGTCCGGCGTCGTGCCCGCCGGGTTGTAGGGTTTGCCGGTGACAAGGTCGTAGAACTTCCCGCCGGACCGCGCGAGCTTCGCTTCGGCCGACTCGAGCCTCCAGGCTGCGCCGGGGTCGGCGACCCACTTCGGCACGTAGTACACCGCCGCCGGCGTGCGCACCTCTTCGGGCGCGAAGGTGAACCCGACGCGCTCGCCGTCCGGCGTGGTGAGCACGACGCGCGCGCCGGCCACGAGCGGCGCGTAGCCGCCGCTCGCTTCGGCGCCGGTGACCGGCGCGTCCGAAACGAGGTTCGCGTCGCGCAGCGCGAGACGCCAGCCGGAACCGAAGCTCCCCGCTTCGCCGGTGGCGAGCGAATCGTAGCTCCGGGTGAAGCGGATCTCGTGACCGGCCAGGAGGGCGACGAAATCGGTGTCCTCGCGGGTGAAGTTCCCGACCTTGGCCGCCGTTCGCACCTCGACCTCGGCGCTCGCCTCGGCGGTGCGCCCGGCGACGTCGCTCGCCACCAGCCGCAGCACGTAGAAGCCGTTCGCAAAGCGCGCCGGGTCGAGCTCGCCGAGCACGGCCGCGCCGGGCGGGGTCGTGCCCGCGGCGAGGACGACGAACGCCTCGCTGCCGCGCGGCGCGAGCTCGAGCCGCCACGCTTCGAGGTTCGCGTCGGCCACCACGCCGCGGATCGCGGTGGAAGCCGCGAGCGCGCGGCCCGCGAGCGCCGGGTCGAGCGCCACCAGCGGCTCGGTGGCGTCGGCTGGATCACGCACCTTGAGCGTGCGCTCGACCACGCGCGTGAAGCCGTCGAGATCGGTCGCCGTCGCGACGAGCCTCACCAGGCCCGGCGCCGCGGGCGTGAACGTGGCCCGGCCGCGCGCGTCGAGCGTGACCGCCACGCCGTCGATCGCGAGCGCGCGCGACGCAATCGCCGAAAACGCGTCTGCGAGGACGGTGATCGTGACCGCCTGCCCCGGAACGACCGGGAACCCTGGCGTGAGCTCGATCGCGACCTGCGGTAACTGCGGCACGTTCGTCGCGCGCAGCGCGAGGCCGCGCGTGACCGTCGCCTGGCCATCGGAGACGGACACGCGCACAAGGTAATCGCCGGCCTGCCCGGGGCCGGGCGTCCACGCGAAGGCGCCGGTCGCGGGATCGAGCGACGCGCCGTCGGGCAGGCCCTCGGCCGCAAAGCGCAGAACCGTTCCCGTGTCG
>JAOAEA010000093.1 GCA_026417035.1 Burkholderiales bacterium | reverse complement strand
ATGAGCAAAGTGTTCTTCGGTGGTTCTCGGAAGTTAGGCCGCCTCAATTCGGCCATTCGCACACGTCTGCACAACCTCATTAGCAATCGCCATACAGTATTGATCGGCGACGCCAATGGCGTTGACAAGGCTGTTCAGTCTTTCTTCGCTGGTGAGGGCTATCGAAACGTACTCGTGTATTGCATGGCCGGTGATTGCCGTAACAACGTTGGCAATTGGACCACTAGAGCAATCGACTCAGGAGGCAAGAGGAAAGACTTTGCCTACTATGCGATGAAAGACGCCGCAATGGCCTTGGAGGCTGACTATGGGTTCATGGTTTGGGATGGTGAAAGCAAAGGCACACTGAACAACGTGCTGAACCTCCTTCAACAGGGCAAGTCGGTGCTTCTCTATCGCTCACCTTCCAAGGAGTTTTTGGAGGTTCGGACCGCCGATGAACTCCTTCGCGTCCTAGCGAGCTGCCCTCCAGAGGTACGCGAGTATCTCAACAAGAGAATAAAGCTAGAGAAACGTGCCTCGATGGTAAACCAGGCGCAACTGGGGTTTTAATCTCCTTGCCTAACAACGCAGTGCACCGGACGCGCGAAAAAGCGGCGCGCGCCGGTGACTGCGGACGTTAGGCCGCCGCGAAACGACCTCGCGTTGACGATCCTGCAGCGCTTTGTCACCATGGCCACATGCACTTCGAGATCGTCGGCGACGTCACGCACGTCGAGACGTTCGCTGTCGGATCGTCCATCCGTGAGCTTGCGCGTCTCCGAAGGAAGTACGGGAAGGGCCGCTGGAGAAAGCGGAAGGGTTTCGCGCGCGTTCGACTCGCCGATGGCACGGTTCATCGCGCTGAGGTGCACTGGTATGAAGCGACTGGTATCGGAAAGCGGGAATTCAAGATCAAGCGCCTAATCGAAGGAAGTTAGTCATGGCGAGAAGCAATCGGCGTCTAGTTCTCTGTCTCAGCAATGATGGTTACGAGGCTTCACTGGAGACGAGAAAGGTCTACGTCGCCTTGCCTGATGAGGCCGCCGCGAAACATGGACTTGTCAGGGTCATCGATGAATCAGGCGAGGACTATCTCTATCCCAGTAAGTTTTTCGCCGCAGTCGAGCTACCTGCTTCGCTTCGACGGGCCGTGCTTGCGGCTGCCTAACCCCCGCATGCAGCGGACCCGCTCCGGCGGGCTTCGCCCGCCTGCGCGGGCCGCTGATGCGGAACGTTAGCCCACACCCTTCGGCAATCTCTGCGCACCCGCGGTATCGGCCCACGAGCGAATGAACGCGTCGATCCGCGGTTGGCGGCGTCCGCACGCCTTGCCGTCGAACTGGCGATGGATGGCGCTAGCCCTTGCGCTCTGCTCTTGCGGCAGCAGTAGCGGAGCCGGAAGACCCGATTCCCCCTCGGCCCCCTCTCCGACGGCGCAAGAGCGACAGTGCAACACAGCCGGATGGACGCGCGAAGTTCGCTGGTCGTCAGGCCTCCAGCGCCTTGTCCTTTGGAAAGCGCCGCCGATCTGGACGCGAGGGGCGATCGTCGTCATGCATGGCGGCGGCGGCTCGCACACCAACTTCTGCGTGGCGAACATCGCGCTCATCGCCCCACAGGTGCGTTTTACGGAGATGGCGCTCGCGCGAGGCTTCGCTGTCTTCCTTCTCGACTCTTCCGACCGAGTCACCGGCAGCGAAGGCCGACTCTGTGGCAAGGTCTGGGACGACGAGGTACGCGAGCGCGGCAATCTGGACCTGCCCTTCATCGAAGACGTCCTCAGGCGCCTGATTCCGGGCAAACGGCCTTCGGGAAGCAGGACCGAGATCTTTCTGGCTGGCCACTCTTCCGGGGGATACATGGCGGTGCGGGCCGCCACTCGCTTTGCGGAACTGATCAGCGCCGTTGCTCCTGTCTCGAGCGGTGACCCGTACGGGTGGTTTCGGGATTGCACGCCTCGCCCCGGTGACCGGGCGAACGTTTTCGGCGCCGGCCATGACAACGAGACCCGTCGGCCGATCGTCGAGCCTGGCGCTTGCGAGGCGCTCAGCTATCCGAACGAGAGGCCGTGGGATGGCATGGCCATCGGGTCAGCACCGGTGTTCCGGTTCTTTCACCACCTCCAGGACGGCATCAACGATCGAAGTTGCGTCGCGAAGGTGCGGTCTCAGTTGCGCTCCGATGGATCTACCGAGCTCGCGCCCTTCACACTGCGCGGCCCGTCGCGCAGCATCGCCGTGCACTACTGGCTGGACGGCTACAACGAGCCCATCCTGGACTTCTTCGCGTCGCGCCTGCGCTAGCAAGTCGATGCAAGAGGGGCCACACCCCCTTCGGGATCGCCGAAGCCGGTGACGCGAAACGCGCGTCCGCCCCCGGCAGGCTTTCCGGCCAGGACCTCGTCGCTGTCGTTCCGGCGTTTCCCATCACGCTGCGGAGGTGCAGTCAGCCCATTCGTCGCTCTCGCCGCGCTTCCCCTGTGGCCTGATACGCTCGTCAACCGGAGGTCCCACAGCCGGCTTCGCCGGCCGCGGTCTTCCCGTTACCAGCAGCCTCCGGCCTCGAGGCGCCTGCTCCGGAACGCGCCGTCACCCGAAGGACCCGCGACGCCACGTCGACCGTTGCTTCACTGGAGAGACACGATGAAAAGATTCCTCGCCGTCTTTACTGGCTCGCCCGAGGCCATGGCTGCCTGGGAGAAACTGCCGGAGAGTGAGCGTCAGCAGCGGCAATCCGCTGGCATGGCCGCTTGGAAGCAGTGGGTCAATGACAACAGCCCATCCATCCTGGAGATGGGCGGTCCGCTGAGTCGCACCAAGCTTGTCTCCAAGTCAGGGATCAGCGACATCCGTAACCATCTCGCGGCGTTCACCGTCGTGCAGGCGGAGTCGCAAGAGGCGGCAGCCGAGCTGTTCCTGAACCACCCCCACTTCACCATCTTCCCGGGCGAAGGCGTTGAGGTCATGGAGGTGCTTCCCATCCCCGCTGGCTAGCACGCGATCGAGGCCCGACCCCTCCCTCGAGGCGACCCTGCACTTGCCCCATCGAGTCGACGCCTCGGCCTCACGCAAGGGAGATGTCGGTTTGCGCCGCGCGAAGCAGTTACCGACGGTTCGCGCTACGGTCCCGAGTTCGAGCTCGGCGCCCTTCGGCTGAGCAAGCACCCGGGGTCCAGGTCCAGCACGCGGCGCATGCGGCGAGCGAAGGACCTGCGGCAGCCCGCGCGTGCAACAGGCGCTCGAGGATCTAGGTCAGAAGGTCGGCCGCAAGCGCGCGGGGCGCCTCGTGCGCCCGGCGGGAATCAAGACTCGAGCAGCACGCATCGACCGCAACTCTCCTGGCAGCCACGCCTCTTTTCCTCGCGGTGCCCAACTGGGGGCGTCCCCGCCCGGTGCAGCGCGCCGACCAGCTCCGGGCGGCTGGCATCACTTACCTCGAGGTCCTGGAGCGCTGGCGCTGCCTCGCAGGGGTCATGGACCGCTACGCCCGGCGCATCTTCGGCTGGGGCCTGGCACACCACAAGGCCACTGTGCTCGCCTCGCGGGCGCTCGGTCGCGGCGTAACCACCTGCAGGCCTGCTCTTCCACGGCGATCGAGGCACGGAGCGCGCTGCCGACGGGTTCCGGGTCCGGCTGGCGGCCCTGGGCATCCGCCAGAGCGTGAATCGGCCGGCCGAGCCCACCGATAACGCGCACGTGGAGAGTTTCTTCCACAGCCTGAAGACCGGGCGGCTCCACGGCTGCACGTTCGCCACCGACACCGAATTGCGTCGTGCCCTGCGCGCCAGCATCGTCTTCGCCAACGAGCGCCGCCTGCGCTCGGCCTTGGACTCTCGCTCCCCCGTTGACCGCGAGCGTGCCGCAGCCTGGCCGAGCCGAGGCCCCCTGGGCGTCTCCGCCGCGCAATGGCCGCTCGCGTGCCGGCCGTCGGCCCTCTCGGCGCGGGCCAAACGTCGCGGCCCGGGCGGGTGTAAATTGCCCGCGCGCGACGCCCCCCGGGCTCCGGATGCCGCAGTTGCCGGCGCAATCCCGGAATCACCACGACGCGGGCGCCCGTCAGCGAAAGGAGGCCCCATGTCGAGCATCGTCGTGAGCGCGGAGCGAGTGATCGCGCGGCCGATCGCGGTCGTGCAGGCGCAGTTCGTGGACATGGAACATCACGCCGGGACGCGCGTGCACGCGGACCTCGAGGTCGCGAACGTGCGGCAGCGCGACGGTGGCTGCGTTTTCACCGGCCGCCGGCGCGTCTTCGGGATGCTGCAGGAGGACGAGATCGAGGTGAGGCGCGCCGCCGACGGCAACTCGACCCTGCGCAGCATCGCCGGGTCGAACCAGGGCCTCGTGATCTCGCAGGCGTTCGAGGCGGTCGATGCGGACCGCACCCGCGTGCGCACCACGGTCGAGATGCCGGTGAAGGGTTTGCTCAGGCTCCTCGCCCCGCTGGTGCGCATGGGGCTCAAGCGCGACCTCGAGACCGCGCTCGAGGAAGATCGCTACGACCTCGAGCAGCGTGGCTATCCGCGGGCCGCGTGACGCGCGCCTCGTAGCAGGGACGGTCGGCGTTGCGTCTCCTTCCTCCTCGGGCGAAGGCGAGGATGCGGTACGCGCGGGCGCCGCGCGCTGTCCTCCGAACCCCCACCCCGGCCCTCCCCCTGAGAGGGGGATGAGGGAAGGTTCTCTCCCCTGCCTTCTGTCCTCCGTCGTCTGTCCTCTGAACCATGCCCCTCCGTGACCTCCTCGGAATCGAGCTCCCGATCATCCAGGCGCCGATGGCGGGCGTGCAGGAAAGCGCGCTCGCCATCGCGGTGTCGAACGCGGGGGGATTGGGGTCGCTTCCCTGCGCGCAGCTCTCCCTCGACGCGGTGCGGCGTGAGCTCGCCGCGATCCGGGCGGCTACCGCGAAGCCCTACAACGTGAACTTCTTCTGCCACGTGCCGCCGACGCCCGATGCGGCACGCGAGGCGGCCTGGCGCGCGGCGCTCGTGCCCTATTACCGCGAATTCGGCATCGACCCGGCGACGGTCCCCGCGGGACCGGGGCGCGTGCCCTTCACCGCCGAGGCGGCCGACGTGCTCGCCGAGTTCCGGCCGCCGGTGGTGAGCTTCCACTTCGGCCTCCCTGCTCCGGAGCTGCTCGCCCGGGTGAAGCGCTGGGGCGCCAAGGTTCTCTCGTCGGCGACCACGGTCGAGGAGGCGCTCTGGCTCGAGTCGCACGGCGTCGATGCGGTGATCGCGCAGGGGCTCGAGGCGGGCGGGCACCGCGGGACCTTCCTCTCGGAGGACCTCACCACGCAGGCCGGCACGTTCGCGCTCCTGCCGCAGGTGGCGCGCGCGGTGAAGGTGCCGGTGATCGCCGCCGGCGGCATCGCCGACGCGAAGGGCGTCGCCGCCGCCATGGCCCTGGGCGCCGCAGGCGTGCAGGTGGGCACGGCCTATCTCCTCTGCCCCGAAGCGACGACGAGCGCGGTGCATCGGGCGGCGCTGAAGAGCGCCGCGGCGCGGCACACGGCGCTCACGAACCTCTTCACCGGGCGGCCGGCGCGCGGGATCGTGAACCGCATCATGCGCGAGCTCGGGCCGATGTCCGATCTGCCGCCCGCATTCCCGCTCGCCGTCGCCGCGCTCGCGCCCCTGCGCGCGAAGGCGGAAGCCGCGGGCTCGGGCGACTTCTCGCCGGTGTGGTCGGGGCAGAACGCGAGCGGCTGCCGCGAAGTGCCCGCGGCCGAGCTCACGCGCGCGCTCGCGGCAGGGCTCTAGCAAGTTGGTGCAAACGGGGCCACAGCCCCTCTTGAATCCCCAAAGCCACCGACGCGAAACGCGCGCCTCGCTCCCGGGAGGCTTTCCGGCAGGGACCTCGTCGCTGTCGTTCCGGCGTTTCGCGTCACGCTGCCAAGCTGCGGCCGCAAGCACGAGCGCCCGCCCGGGCGCAGGCGGGTCTGTTGAAATACTCGAGACGTTGAGTAAAATTACTCAACATATTGAGTAAATTGTAATGGCCTACGAGCGTCCCCAGGCAGCGACACTCGCCGCGCGGCTGCGCGAGCGGCGCCGCTTCCTGCAAGTGGTGGCCGGGCCGCGCCAGGTCGGCAAGACCACCCTCGTCGAGCAGGTGGTGGCCTCATCGGCCCTGCCCGCGCGCTTCGCGAGCGCCGACGAGCCCGCCCTGCGGGGCGCGGAATGGATCGCGCAGCAGTGGGATGCGGCGCGGCTCATGGCGCGCGAATCCGGCAAGCGCGGCGCCGTGCTGGTTCTCGACGAGATCCAGAAGATCCCGGGCTGGTCGGAGACGGTGAAGCGCCTCTGGGACGAGGACTCCCGGGCGCGCGCGCCGCTCAAAGCCGTCGTGCTGGGCTCCGCGCCGCGCCTCATGGCGCGCGGCCTCACCGAGAGCCTGGCCGGGCGCTTCGAGCTCCTGCATCTGCCGCACTGGTCGTACGGCGAGATGCGCGAAGCTTTCGGCTGGTCACTCGAGCAATACCTCTATTACGGCGGCTATCCGGGCGCCGCGCCGCTCGTGCGCGAGCCGGCGCGCTGGCGACGCTACGTGCTGGACTCGCTCGTCGAGACTTCGATCTCCCGCGATGTGCTGCTCCTCACGCGCGTGGACAAGCCCGCCCTGCTGCGGCGCCTCTTCGAGCTCGCCTGCCGCTATTCGGGCCAGGTGCTCTCCTACACGAAAATGCTCGGGCAGCTGCAGGACGCGGGCAACGCGACCACGCTCGCCCACTATCTCGACCTGCTGGCGGGGGCGGGAATGGTGTGCGGGCTGCCCAAGTACGCGCGCGGCGCCGCGCGCCAGCGCGCCTCCAGTCCGAAACTGCAGGTGATGAACACGGCGCTGCTCACCGCGCAGTCGGGCCTTCACTTCGACGAGGCGCGCGCGGACGGCGAGCTCTGGGGACGCCTCGCCGAGTCGGCGGTGGGCGCGCATCTCGCCAATGCCGCCGCGGCCGGCGAATGCGGGCTCTTCTACTGGCGCGAGCGCAACCGCGAGGTGGACTTCGTGGTCGAGGCGGGCCGGCGCGTGGCGGCCGTGGAGGTGAAGACGACGCGCGCTGCTCGGGCGCTCGGCGGGATGGCCGCGTTCGCGGCGGCCTTCAAGCCGCGACGAACCCTCCTCGTCGGCGGCGACGGCATCGCGCTCGAGACGTTCCTGAGCCGCCCGGTCGCACATTGGCTCGCGCCTTGAGCCGACGGACCGAAAGCTTCCCCTTGTACGCCGCATCCCCGCACCATGCTCACGCCAGACACCCTCTACGTGCAGATCTTCGCCGACCGGCTCGTCGCCACGAACGCCGGGACCGGCGAGACCGCCGAGGTGCGCCGCGACGCGCGCTCGGCCTCGCCGCGGATGCTCGTTGGCGACTTCACGCTCGCGCAGCAGGAGATGAAGGAGGCGGTGAAGGCGGTGCGCCGCGGCTGGCGCTCGCCGGAGATCCTCCTGCACCCGATGGAGCGCATCGAGGGCGGGATCACGCCGATCGAGGCGCGCGTCCTCCTCGAGCTCGGCGCGGGCGCGGGCGCTTCGCGCGTGGCCGTGCACACGGGGCCGGCGTTGTCCGGCCTTGCGGTGCGCGAAGCGATCCGCGGCGCGAAGGGTTGAGCGGCCGGGATGCGGCCCGGCCGCGAACCGCCCTTCGCGCGGCGCGCCGACGGCCGGCCGGCGGGGCGCTCGATTAGACTCCCGGCCGGGCGTACGGCCCGTGCCCGCCGTGAGCCGCGGCCGGCGCACCGGCCTCGCCCCGGCGAGCGCATGACCGCGAAATTCGACCGACCGCCCATGACGATCCGCGAAGCGCTGCAGGCGAAGTCGCGCCGCATCCTCGCGTTCGGCCTCGCCGCGTGGCTCGCCCTGGTCGTGTCGCTCGTCCTCGCGGCGCCGCGCGGGCTCACGGTTCCGGCGCTCGTGTGCCTCCTCTGTTTCTTCGCCGCGGCCCTGGCGCAGTCGTTCTTCGTGCGCTGCCCGCGCTGCCGGGGCAATGTCGGCCTGCTCGTCGCGCAGACGCTGGCGCCCGGCCGGCTGCGGACGCACGTCAGGCGCTGCCCGTTCTGCGGGGTGAGCTTCGACGAGCATGCCTGACGCACACGCTCTCGCGGAACCGGGGCGCACCGCGAGCGCTCTCATCCGCTCGCGGCCCCCGCCGTCGCGGCGGCGCCATCGGGAAGTCCAAGCCATGAACCTGCTCACTGCCACCGGCCTGTTCGTCGTCACCGCCGTCGCCGAGATCGTCGGCTGTTATCTCCCCTATCTCTGGCTGAAGGACCGCGCGCCGGCGTGGGTACTCGTGCCCGCGGCCGCCGCGCTCGCCCTCTTCGTGTGGCTGCTCACGCTGCATCCCACCGACGCGGGACGGGTCTACGCGGCTTACGGCGGCGTCTACGTCGCCACCGCGCTCGCGTGGCTCTGGCTCGTGGACGGCGTGCGCCCGACGGCCTGGGACGTCGGCGGCTCGCTCGTCGCGATCGCCGGCATGGCGGTGATCATGCTCGGCCCGCGCGCATGAGGGTCGCGCCGGCCGCGGCGATGACGCTGACCCGATGAGCGACCGCGAAACGCGGGCGGCCCGGGCGTTCGCCGTCGCCCTCGCGCTCGCGATGGCCGCGTTCTTCGTCGCGTTCGGCTGGCATGGCCTCCTGAACGACGGCGTTTCGCTCTTCAACAAGTTCGAGCGCCGGGTGGTCCACGTCGGCCCCGACGGCATCGTCGGGTTCGGCGCGCTGTCGTTCTTCTTCGCGAGCCTCACGCTCGCCGTGGCGCTGCGCAGCCGCCGAATGCTCTGGGGCGCGCTCTTCCTCGTCTGGGCGCCGTTCGCGGCCCACCTCCTGCAGCGTTGATGCCGCCCGCGGCGGGCGGCGATACTACGATCCGCCCACGCAAGGAGCCGCCCATGCCCGCCTACCTCGTCGCGGAACACCTGATCGCGGATGCCGAGCGCTTCGAGGCGTATCGGCGCAAGGTGGCGCCGATGATCGAGCGCTACGGCGGCCGCTACCTCACCCGCGGCGGTTCGCACCGCGTGCTCGACGGGGCCTGGCACCCGACGCGCGCGGTCATCATCGAGTTTCCCGACATGGCGGCGCTGATGCGCTGGTACGAATCGCCCGAGTACCAGCCGCTCATCGCGTTGCGGCGCGGCGCCGGCACCGACGTTCTGCTCGCCATCGACGGCGTGCCGGGCGGGGCGGCAGCGGCCACGGCCGGCGAAGGTGAAACAGCCTCCTGATCCGCGCCGCGCCGCCCGCCGTGCGGCGGCGATCTGGTTCGTCCTCGGTCTCGCCGACCTCCTCATCGTCTTTGCGGGGGAGACGCTGCAGCTCCTGCTCTTCATGATCGGGTGGTATTTCTGGGTGTTCGTCGCGTGGCTCGCCGCCGCCGTGTACGCGGGCTGGCTCTCGGCGCGGCAGCCGGGACAGACGGCGCTCCTCGGGATCGCGGCGCTCGCCGCGGTCAACGCGGCGCTCGCGATCGCCTATCCCGGGGTGCCGCTGCCCTTCGGCGGCTGGGCCGGCGGCTTCGTGAAGGACGGGGGCGCGCAGGCGGCGGTACGCATGGCGTGGGTTGCGACCGCGGCCGCGATGGTGGTGTGGTCGATCGTCGTCTGGCGGCGGGCCGGCAAAGCGCGCCCCTGAACACCGGCGCTCGCGCGCGTCCTGACCGCGACCTTACCGGGACGCCCAGTGGCGTCTGGCGCTTGAGCGATCGAGCCTTTCGCAGGTAGGCTCGCGCCATTCCGGACGAACCTCTGCGCGCGTTGCGCGGGCGCAGGACGACTCCCTTGCTGCCTTTCTTCACCGTGGGCGAGCCGGCCCCCTGGTTCCACTGCCGCACCAGCGCGCGCGACCGCTTCGCCTTCGACACGGTCGCGGGGCGCTATGTGGTGCTCGCGTTC
>JAOAEA010000092.1 GCA_026417035.1 Burkholderiales bacterium | reverse complement strand
CGCATGAAGCGCGAGCCCTTCACCAGCACCGCGGCCGGCGGCGTGCGCACCAGCGCGCAGGCAAGCTGGCGCGCGAACACGATGCGCTCGCTGGTTTCGGCCAGTCCGGCGTCGGCGCCGAAGGCCTCGACGGCGGCGGGCTGACGGTGCGGGTGGCGTTTCAGAGGACAGAAAGCGACTAACCCCCGCGCCGGCCCTCCCCCTGACAGCGGGAGGGAGAGAGAGCGGGAGAGCGGACGCCGCTCGAACCCTCTGTCTTCTGTCCTCTGTCGATGGCGGGATCTCGATCCCGCAAGCCCTCTGTCCCCTGTCCTCCGAACTTAAGCCTCGCTTAAGGATCGGCTCCCATATTGCATGCCGAGGCCGAGGGCTTTCCGCGGCCGTTGGAATTTTCCGGAGGACGTCAATGAAACGAGTCACGCAGCGTTTCCTCGTGCCCACGGCGGCGGCCGTCGCGGTCGCGCTCGCCTTCGCGGCCGGCCAACATCTGAAGGAGCCCGCGGCGATCCCCGCCGCGCGGGCCGCGACCGCGCAGTCGGCGCCGGCGGCGCGGCCGCAGCTCCAGCTTCCCGACTTCGCGAGCCTCGTCGAGCAGTACGGCCCGGCGGTCGTGAACATCTCGGTCACCAAGGCCGCCGGCGCGGACATGCCGGCCCTCGGCGGGCCCGACTTCGACGAGAACGGGCCGATGGGCGAGTTCTTCCGCCGCTTCGGCATCCCGATGCCGCGGGGCGGCCAGCCCGGCCAGGGCGGGATCCCGCTGCCGCAGCCGGCGCAGGGCGTCGGCTCGGGCTTCATCGTCTCGCCCGACGGCGTCATCCTCACCAACGCGCACGTCGTGGACGGCGCGACCGAGGTGCTGGTGAAGCTCGTCGACAAGCGCGAGCTCAAGGCGAAGGTCCTGGGCGTGGACAGGAAGTCCGACGTCGCGGTGATCAAGGTGGACGCGGAGGATCTGCCGACCGTCAAGATCGGCGACCCGGCGAAGCTGCGGGTCGGCGAGTGGGTGGCGGCCATCGGCTCGCCCTTCGGGCTCGAGAGCACCGTGACCGCGGGCATCGTGTCGGCGAAGTCGCGCAACGTCGGCGACGAGCGCATCGTGCCCTTCATCCAGACCGACGTGGCGGTGAACCCGGGCAACTCGGGCGGGCCGCTCTTCAACCTCGCCGGCGAAGTCGTGGGCATCAATTCGATGATCTTCAGCCGCTCGGGCGGCTACATGGGCGTGTCGTTCGCCATCCCGATCGACGTCGCGATGCAGGTGAAGGACGACCTCGTCAAGCACGGCAAGGTGACGCGCGGGCGCATCGGCGTCGTGGTGCAGCCGGTGACCGCGCCGCTCGCCGAATCCTTCGGGCTGAAGAAGGCCGAAGGCGCGCTGGTGGCGAACGTCGAGCCGAACGGCCCCGCGGCGAAGGCCGGGCTCAAGCCGGGCGACGTGATCCTCTCGTTCAACGGGCGCGAGGTCGCGGA
This sequence comes from Burkholderiales bacterium, assembly GCA_026417035.1. Lineage (GTDB taxonomy): Bacteria > Pseudomonadota > Gammaproteobacteria > Burkholderiales > SG8-39 > JAOAEA01. Next base: position 9,163 of record JAOAEA010000092.1, on the reverse strand, counting down.
GTCGAGCGACCTGCCCGCGATCGTCGCGGCGACGAAGCCGGGCGAGCCCGCGACCGTGAGGATCTGGCGCAATGGCAAGGAGAGCGAAGTGAAGCTCGCCGTCGGCGAGATGCCGGCCGAGCGCGCCACCGTCGCGGCGAACGCCGCGGAGCCGCAGGGCAAGCTCGGCGTCGCCGTGCGGCCGCTCAACGCCGACGAGGCGAAGAAGCTGGGCGCCGAAGGCGGCGTGGTCGTCGAGCGCGCGGGCGGCGCGGCGGCCAAGGCGGGCGTGCGCGCGGGCGACGTGATCCTCGGCGTGAACGGCAAGCCGGTCAAGTCGCCGGAGGAGCTGAAGAGCGCCGTCGAGGGCGCGGGCAGGAGCGCGGCGCTCCTGGTGCAGCGCGGCGAGTCGCGCATCTTCTTGCCGGTGCAGATCGGCTGAAGGACGATTCCCTCCGTCCGGGGCTCCGTGCCCCGGCAGGGTTTGGCCCGCGCGCAGCCCGCGCGGGCTTTTTTTCGCCCGCGCGCCGCGTGTGCCGGGCGTCCGGCTCTGCTACAGTCTCGCCCGGCCGGAGCGGGGTCTTGCCGTTCCCCTCCGCCCTCGCGGCCGCGACGTGCCCCGAGCCACCCTCGCCGGAGAACGCCATGCCCCGCATCGCGACGCGCGCGGCCCGCCTCGCAGCCCTCCTCGCCCTTTCCGCCGCCGCGCTCGCGGGATGCACGCCGACCACCACGCTCGTCTCGCAGTGGGGCAACCCCGAGTTCGTGGGCAAGCCCTTCAAGCGCGTCCTCGTGATCGGCGTCACCCCCGACCAGATCGGGCGGCGCATCTTCGAGGACGAGATGGTTGCCGCGCTCGGCGCGCGCGGCGTCGCCGCCGTCCAGGGTTACCGCTTCCTGCCGCAGACGCAGTCGGGCCCGGCGACGGAGCAACAACTTCGCGACGCCGTCCGCCAGGCGGGCGCCGATTCGATCATGCTCACCAAGGCCACCCGCACGACCGAGCGGACCACCGTCACGCCCGCGGTCGTTTCCGCGCCCGTCGTCGGCTTCGGCTGGGGCGGCTTCTACGGCTACTACGCGGGCATGTGGCCGACCGCCGGGCCCTACGTGATCGATCCCGGCCAGGTGACGGTCACGACCTACGTCATCGCGGAGACGCGGCTCTTCGAGGCGGCGAACGGCACCATCGTCTGGTTCGGTACGACGAGCTCGCAGCAGCCGCCCGCCGGCGCGTCGAACGCGATGATCGGCGAGTTCGTGCGCGTCGTCGTCGATGCGATGGCGAGAGACCGGATCATCTAGCAGCGTGATGCGAAACGCCGGAACGACAGCGACGGGGGCCCTGCCGGAAGGCCTCCCCGGAGTGCAGGGCGCGCTTTGCGCCAGCGGTTTCGGGGATCCCGAAGGGCGTGCGGCCCCTTTTGATTCGACTTGCCAGGGCCGCGCGGCTCGAAGGGAGAACGGATGACGCTTTCCACGACACGGCGGCTCGCCGCCACTCTCCTCGCCGCCGCCGCGGTCGCGGGCTGTGCGGGCGTGCCGCGGACTTCCCTCCAGGCGGACTGGGCGAACCCGCAGCTCGCGGGCACGAAGTTCTCGAAGATCGTGATCGTGACGGTGAGCGACTTCGAGTTCGGGCAGCGCATCTTCCAGGACCAGCTCGCCGCACGCCTGCAGGCGGCCGGCGTGAACGCGGTGCCCTCACACCGGTTCTTCTCCGCCACCGGGCAGCGGCAGCGCGAGGAGCTCCGCCGGATCATCGCGGAGGCCGGCGCCGACGGCGTGATCTTCGCGCGGGCCGCGAGCACCGAAACCGTCCGCCAGCAGCAGGCCGACGTCGCGGGCGGCGTGCCGCTCGCGACCACGATGGGCCTCTACAGCGTCTGGACCGGCATGGGCGTCGGCGTGGCGGGCATCGGCGTCGTCGCCGCGCCGAGCGCCGTCGTCACCGCCGACACCACGACCGACGTCTACCTCTTCGAGGTGAAGGGCGAGAAGCTCGTCTGGTCGGCGCGCACGCGCACGACCAACAGCGACCAGGGCAACCTCACGCCGCTCGTCTCGGGGATCGTGAACGTCGTCGTGGAGGCGATGAAGCGCGACCGCGTGATCTGACGCGTCGGAACACCCGCGCGCCTACTGCCGCGCCCACCACGGCCCCCAGCGCCGGAGCTGCTTGCGCTGCTCCGGCGTGAGGATCGCCTCGAGCTTCTCCTGCGCCTCGAGCGTGTTCTCCAGCCGCTGCAGCCGCAGCTCGGCCAGGCGCCGGTAGGCCGCGCTGATCGCGGACCGGTCGAGCTTGTCGGCGGCGTAGAGGTCGCGCAGCTTCGCCTGCTCGTCCTGCGCCTTGCCGAGAAGCTCCCAATTCCTGCGCCGCAGCTCGTCGCGGATCTTGTTGGCCTCGGCGCGCTGCGCGTCGGTGAGGCCGAGCGCGTCGAACGCCCGCTCCCCGCCGTAGCCCATGCCGGGTCCGCCGCCCCCATACGGCCCGGGACCGTAGCCGCGCGGCCCGTAGCCCGGCGCGCCACCCGGCCCGGGGCCCATCCCCGGTCCCATGCCGGGGCCCATGCCGTAGCCGGGCCCCGGCCCGCCCATCATCCCGGGGCCGGGCCCATAACCAGGCTGCGGCTGCGCGTGGGCGAGGCCGATCGCGAGCGCCGCGGTGAGCGGCGCGAGACCCTTGACGAGCGTGCTCATGTGAGCCTCCTTCCGATGCGACGCGGCGCGCGCCGCGTCAGTTCGCCTTGTCGATCTTCGTGATCACGAGATCGCCGCCCGACTGCTCGACGGCGAATCGTACCCGGTCGCCGGGTTTGAGGCCCTCGAGCAGCTTCGCGTCCTTCACCGGAAACGCCATCGTCATCGCCGGCATGTCGATGCCCTTGAAGTCACCGTGCCGGATCACGAGCTTTTTCGCAGCGGCGTCGATGCGCCGCACTTCGCCATCGGCGGTGCCGGTCGCTTTCGCGGCCGCCGGCGCGCCGTGCCCGGCGTGGCCTTGCGCGAGGACGGACGGGGCGGCGGCGAGCGCGGCCATCGATGCGGCGAAAGCGAGCGCGGTGAAACGTCTTCTCATGCTGGGCTCCTTGTGTATATGACGTCGAGTGGGATGATCGGCCAAGCCGATTCGGTCCGTGAGGGCAGGCACGCAGGCGGGAGCGCGCGCTTCATGCCGTGCCCCCGTTCGTGGCGGCGCCGAGCGGCGCCTCCCGCGCGCGCGATTCGCGCCGGATCTCGCGGCGGCGCAGCAGGTAATAGGCCGCCGGCACCACGAGCATCGAGAGGAGCGGCGCCGTCACCATGCCGCCGATCATGGGCGCGGCGATGCGGCTCATGATCTCCGATCCGGTGCCGCTCACGAACAGGATCGGCAGGAGGCCCGCGACCGTCGTCGCGACGGTCATCGCCTTGGGCCGCACGCGCAGCACCGCGCCCTCGCGGATCGCGTCGCGCAAGGCGGCCTCGTCCGCGCGGCCCGCGGCGACGCGTGCCTCCCAGGCGTGCTTGAGGTAGACGAGCATGACGATGCCGAACTCCGCGGCGACGCCGGCGAGCGCGATGAAGCCCACGGCGCTCGCGACTGAGACGTCGTGGCCGAGGGCCGCGAGCAGCCACACCCCGCCCACCAGGGAAAAGGGCAGCGTCGCCATGATGACGAGCGCCTCGTCGAGGCGCCGGAACGTGAGGTAGAGCATGACGAAGATCACCGCGAGGGTGGCCGGCACGACGACGGCGAGCCGCGTCCGGGCGCGCTCGAGATACTCGAACTGCCCCGACCAGGAGATCGCGTACCCGGGGGCCAGCGTGACGCTCTCGCCGACCGCCGCCTGCATCGCACGCACCGCGGAAGCGAGGTCCCGGCCGCGGATGTCCACGTAGATCCACCCCGAAGGCCGGGCGTTCTCGCTGCGGATCATCGGCGGTCCGTCGGCGATGCGCAGGTCGGCGACGTCGGCGAGCCGGATCCGCGCCCCGCGCTCAGTGACCACCGGCAGCTCGCGCAGGCGCTCGAGCGAGTCGCGCACCTCGCGCGGGTAGCGCACGTTGATCGGGAACCGGCGCAGCCCCTCGATCGTCTCGCCGACGTTCTCGCCGCCGATCGCCGCCGCGACGATCGACTGCACGTCCGCGACGTTCAGCCCGTAGCGCGCCGCGCGCGCGCGGTCGACGTCGACGTCGATGTAGCGCCCGCCGGCGAGCCGCTCGGCGAGCGCGGAGGTGACGCCGGGCACGTCCTTCACGACGCGCTCGATCGCGGCGGCGATGCGGTCGATCTCGGCGAGGCTCTCGCCGGAGACCTTGATCCCGACCGGGCTCTTGATGCCCGTGGCGAGCATGTCGATGCGGTTGCGGATCGGCGGCACCCAGACGTTGGCGAGCCCGGGCACGGCGACCGCGCGGTCGAGCTCCTCGACGAGCTTCTGCGGCGTCATCCCCGCTCGCCATTCGCTGCGCGGCTTGAACCGGATCACCGTCTCGAACATCTCGAGCGGCGCCGGGTCGGTGGCGGTCTCGGCGCGGCCCGCCTTGCCGAAGACGGTCGCCACCTCCGGCACCGACTTGATCAGCCGGTCGGTCTGCTGCAGGAGCTCGGCGGCCTTGCCCGTGGAGATGCCGGGCAGCGCCGAGGGCATGTAGAGGAGGTCGCCCTCGTCGAGCGGCGGCATGAACTCCCCGCCGAGGCGCGACGCCGGCCAGAGGGTGGCCGCGGCAACGAGCGCGGCGGCCCCGATGGTGAGGACCGGTTGCCGCAGCACGCGCTCGAGGAGCGGCCGGTAGGCGGCGATGAGGGCGCGGTTGACCGGGTTCTTGCCCTCGGCGGGCAGCCGGCCGCGGATGAGGTAGCCCATCAGCACCGGCACGAGCGTCACGGCGAGCCCGGCGGCGGCGGCCATCGCGTAGCTCTTGGTGAACGCGAGCGGCGAGAAGAGGCGGCCTTCCTGCGCCTCGAGCGCGAACACCGGCACGAACGAGACGGTGACGATGAGGAGCGAAGCGAAGAGGGCCGGGCCGACCTCGACCGAGGCCTCCGCGATCACCCGCCAGCGCGCTTCGCCCGCGAGCGCCTCGCCCGGGTGGGCGGCCTGCCACGCCTCGATGCGCCGGTGCGCGTTCTCGACCATGACCACCGCGGCATCGACCATCGCGCCGATCGCGATCGCGATGCCGCCGAGCGAGACGATGTTCGCCGTGATGCCCTGGTAGTGCATCACGACGAACGCGGCGAGCACGCCGAGCGGCAGCGACACGATCGACACGAAGGCCGAGCGCAGGTGCAGGAGGAAGGCGACGCAGACGAGCGCGACCACGACGAACTCGTCCACGAGCGTCTCGAAGAGCGTCGCCACCGCGCGCCGGATGAGGTCGGAGCGGTCGTACACGGGCACGACCTCGACGCCGGGCGGGAGCCCCGGCGCGAGGCTCGCGAGCTTCGCCTTCACCGCGTCGATCGTCGCCGCCGCGTTCTTGCCCGAACGCATCACGACGATGCCGCCGACGGCCTCGCCCTCGCCGTCGAGCTCGCCGATGCCGCGGCGCATCTCCGGCCCGACCTGGATGCGCGCCACGTCCGCGAGGCGAACCGGCGTGCCCGCCGCGCTCGCGCGCAGCGGGATCGAGCGGAAATCGTCGAGGGTCTTCAGGTAGCCCGACGCGCGCACCATGTACTCGGCCTCGGCGAGCTCGAGCACCGAGCCGCCCGCCTCGGCGTTCGCGCGCCGGATCGCCTCCACGGCCGCCATGTGCGGGATGCCGTAGGCGCGCAGGCGGTCGGGGTCGAGCACCACCTGGTACTGCCGGACCATGCCGCCGACGGTGGCGACCTCCGCTACGTTCGGCACGCTCTTCAGCTCGTAGCGCAGGAACCAGTCCTGGATCGCGCGCAGCTCCCCGAGGTCGTGGCGCCCGGAGCGGTCGACGAGCGCGTACTGGTAGATCCAGCCGACGCCGGTCGCGTCCGGCCCGAGCGCGGCGCGCGCCCCCGCCGGCAGCCGCGACTGCACCTGGTTCAGGTACTCGAGCACCCGCGAGCGCGCCCAGTAGAGGTCGGTGCCGTCCTCGAAGAGCACGTACACGAACGAGTCGCCGAAGAACGAGTAGCCGCGCACGCTCTTCGCGCCGGGCACCGACATCATCGTGGTGGTGAGCGGATAGGTGACCTGGTCCTCGACGATCCGCGGCGCCTGGCCGGGGAACGTGGTGCGGATGATCACCTGCACGTCGGAGAGGTCGGGGATCGCGTCGACCGGCGTGCGCCAAGCGGCCCACAGGCCCCAGGCCGCGAGTATCACCGCGCCGAGCAGCACGAGGAATCGGTTCGCGACCGACCAGCGGATCACCGCGGCGATCATCGGGCGGCCTCCGCCGCGCCCGCGAGGCGCTCCACCTTCGTCGCGCGGAAATCGCCGCCGGGCGTCATCGTGAACTCGAAGCGGATGCGGTCGCCCGGCTTCACGTCGCGCGGCAGGCCCGCGGGGGGCGCGGCGAACTCCATCGTCATCGCGCCCATGTTCGCGCTCGGCAGCGGTCCGTGCCTGATGATGAGCGAATCCCTGTCGCCGGCGACGAGCACGCCCTCGCCCACGTGCGTCGACGGCGCGGGCCCTGCCTTCGCCGGCGGCGCCGAAGCCGCGCCGGCACGCGGCGCGCCCGCGGACGGCAGGATCCTCGTGACCCGCCACTCGCCTTCGCGCGCGCCGGGCGCGAACTCGAACTCGATGCGCTCGCCCACCCTTGCCCCGGCCGGCCAGCCGCCGGGCGGGGGCAGGAAGTCCATGGTCATCGCCGGCCACTTGAGCGCCGGCACCGGATCGTGGCTGATCGTCACGGCGTCGGGCGCGATGCGCTCGACGCGGCCCGCGGTGCGATGCGCGTCGACGCCGCCCGCGAGGCGCGCGCCAGTGGCGCGGAGCGACGCCTCCGAGTCGACGAGGAACTGTCCGGAGACGACGACGCGCTCGCCTGCCGAAAGTCCTTTGAGGATTTCGGTCTCCCCGCCCGCTTCCGCGCCCACCTCGACATCGACCGGGCGGAACCGGCCCTCGCCTTCGGCGACCAGGACCACCGAACGCGTCCCGGTGCGGATCACCGCCTCGGAGGGAACGAGCACCGCGGGCTTCGCCGCCGGCGGGGCGAACGCGAGCGTCGCGAACATACCCGGCTTGAGCCTGGCGCCCGGGTTGGCGAGTTCGACCCGTGCGCGCACCGTGCGCGTCTCGGGATCGACCTCGGGCAGGATCGCGCTCACCTTGCCGCGGAACGTCTCCCCGGGCCACGCCGGCACGCGCGCCTCGACTGCCGCGCCGGGACGCACCCACGACGCGTAGGCCTCCGGCACTTCCGCGTTCACCCACACGCTCGCGAGATCGACGATGCGGAAGAGCGTCGCGCCCGGCATCACCGCCATGCCCTCGCGCGCGCCGAGCTCGGCGACGACGCCGGCGATCGGCGCGGTGAGCGTCACGCTCGCGTGCACGCGCCGGTCGCGCTCGAGGGCGGCGATGTCCCCGGCCGACATGCCGAGTCGCAGCAGCCGCTCGCGCGCTGCGGGACGCAGCTCCGCGGCGCCCTCGGCCTGCGAGCCGAGGAGCGCGAGGTATTCCTCCTGCGCCGCGGCCCATTCGGGGGCGTGCAGCGCGACGAGCGGCGCGCCCTTCGCCACCGCGTCGAGCGGCGCGCGCACGTAGAGCCGTTCGACGAACCCCGGCGTGCGCGCCTGCAGCACGACGACCGCGCGTTCGTTCCAGCCGACGGCGCCGACGGCTTCGAGCCGGCGCGCGAGCGTCCCGGTTCGCGCCTCGGCGGTGCGCACGCCCAGGTTCTGCACGACGCGCGGGCTCACGCTGACCGTGCCCTCCTCGGCCTCGTCCGCGTACTTCGGGACGAGGTCCATATCCATGAAGGGCGACTTCCCGGGCTTGTCGAAGCGGTGCTGCGGCACCATCGGGTCGTACCAGTACAGGATCCGGCGCCCGCCCGCCTTCGCCGCTTCGGCGGCGGGCGCGGGTGAAGCGCTCGCTTGGGTCCGTGACGCCGCGAACCAATAGCCGCCCGCGGCGCCCAGGCCGGCGAGCACGATTCCCGTGACGAGTGCGGCGAGAGGCTTCATCACGCGCCCTCCGGAAGGAGCAGGTAGTTGAGGTTGGCCCAAGCCTTGCCGCGCTCGAGCAGCGCGTTGTGCCGGCCGAGGTTCGCTTCGGCGAGCGCGCGCTCGGCCTCGAGCACCATCGCGAGCGTCGCCCCGCCGCCGCGATAGGCGGCGAGCGCGGCGTCCACGCGTTCGCGCGCGAGCGGGATGATCGCGCGCTCGAAGCGCTCGACGCGCGACTGTGCCACCTCCCAGTCGAGCACGTAGGTGCGCACCTGCGAGTCGTACTCGCGGCGCGCCTGGTCGAGCGCGGCGCGCGCCTGCTCGACCTGTGCCTGGCGCTGCGCGACGTCGCGGTCCTGGCGGCCCGACGGGAAGACCGGCAGCTCGACGCTGAACATGAGCGTCACCATGTTGGAGTAGTAGGGCTCGCGTTGCCCGTAGAGGAGCTCCACCGCCCAGTCGGGCCGCTTCGACGCCTCGGCGAGCTTGACGTCCGCCTGCGCCAGCGCCTCGCGCTCGTTGTAGGGCCTCAGGGCCGGATGCGCCGCGAGCTCGGCGAGCAGCCGTTCCGGCGGCAGCGCGAGCTTCGCGGTGTCGGGCGCGGCGCCGAGCGGGCGCGCCGCCGCCTCGCGGCCGATGAGTGCCGCGAGCGCGATGCGGTAACGCTCGACCATGCGCTCCTGCTCGACGAGCCGGTCTTTCGCCATCTCGATGGCGCCGCGCACCGCGAGCGCTTCCGCGGGGCTCACGCGGCCGCCCGCGACCGCGGCGTTCACGGTGTCGCGTTCGAGCGCGTAGGTGCGGTCGAGCTCGACGAGCACCTGCCGCGACTGCTCGGCGTGGAAATACTCGAACCACGCCACCGCGACGTCGCGGCGCAGCTTCGCGCGCTCCGCGGCGAGGCTCGCCTGCTCGAGCTGGCGCTCGGCCGCCGCGCGCGCGGTGCGCCGGTCGCGCTTCTCGGCGTTCGGCACTTCCTGCATCACGCCGATGCGCCACATGGTCATCGGGTCGACGTTGTAGCGCCAGGCTTCCGCGCCGGTCACCGGCAGGTTGTCGATGCCGAAGCGGAGCCGCGGGTCGGGGAGCGCG
>JAOAEA010000008.1 GCA_026417035.1 Burkholderiales bacterium | reverse complement strand
CTGCGGGGTCCGCCATGAGGCCGATGCGCGCGGGGCGATCGTCGAGCCGGCGGCGCAGGAAAGAAGGACAATGCCGTAACCGCCCCGCGCGACCGTTCCCTGCGGCCGCGGAACGCGGCATCGAGACACCCGGAGGCATGCGGCCATGAAGACCGACACGCTCGCCACCTGGCACCGGCTCATCGCGGAGCGCGACGTCCGCGGCCTCGACGCGATCCTCGCCGACGACGCGGTGTTCCACTCCCCGGTCGTGCACACGCCACAGGCCGGCAAGGCGCTGACGCGCATGTACCTCGCGGCGGCGTTCGCCGTGCTCGCGAACGAGTCGTTCCGCTACCTGCGCGAGATCGTCGGGGCGCGCGACGCGGTGCTCGAGTTCCAGACCGAGGTCGAAGGCGTCGTCATCAACGGGGTGGACCTCATCCGGTGGAACGACGAAGGGAAGATCGTCGATTTCAAGGTCATGGTCCGCCCGCTCAAGGCGATCAACCTGCTCCACCAGAAGATGGCGGCCATGCTGCAGTCGCAGCGGCAGCCGTAGCGGTCGGGCGACGCGTTCGGCGGGTCCGCGCCCGCCATCGACGGGCGGGCGCGAGCGGGCGAGGAGGAACGGCATGGCAGTGCGCATCGTGCGGCTCGGCACGCCCCGGGCGAAGGACGAAGGCCTGCGCATCGGCACCGTGCGCCGGCCGCCGCGCGGCGTGCCGAAGAGCGCGTTCGCGTCGCAGGACTGGTACGACGTGTGGTTTCCCAACCTCTCGCCGAGCCCGGAGACGATGGCGGCGGGCCAGAGCGCGAAGACCGGCCGCGAGTGGGCCGCGTTCACGCGCAAGTTCCGCGCGGAGATGAACGAGCCGGCCGCGAGCCGCGACCTCGACCTCCTCGCCGCCCTCTCGCACCACGCGAACTTCTCCGTCGGCTGCTATTGCGAAGACGAGTCGCGCTGCCACCGGTCGGTGCTGCGCGCGCTCCTCGCCGGGCGCGGCGCGAAGATCGCCTGAGGCCCGCCGGCGGGGGCGCGCCGGAAACGATGCCGTGAAGGAGCCGCCATGAAGAAGCGATCCCTCCCCCTCTCCCGCGTCTACCGCCACCTCGAACCCGGCCCGGTGGTGCTGGTGACGACCGCGCTCGAGGGCCGCGCGAACGTCATGGCGATGTCCTGGCACACCATGATGGAGTTCGAGCCGCCGCTCGTCGGGTGCGTGATCAGCGGCGACCACCACACCTTCGCGGCGCTCGAGGCGACGCGCGAGTGCGCGCTCAACGTCCCGACCGTGGCGATCGCCCGCGCGGTGGTGGGCTGCGGCAACGTGTCGGGGCGCCGCGTGGACAAGTTCGCGCGCTTCGGGCTGACGCCGGTGCCGGCCTCGCGCATCGCCGCGCCGCTGGTCGCCGAGTGCTACGCCAGCTTCGAGTGCCGCATCCACGACGCGCGGCTCGTCGCGCGCTACAACTTCTTCATCCTGGAGGTCGTGAAGGCGTGGATCGACCCGGCCATGAAGGCGCCGCGCACGATCCACCACCGCGGCCGCGGCGAGTTCATGGTCGCCGGCCGGACGCTGCGCCTGCCCTCGCGCGCGAAGTGAAGCGCCTTAAGCGACCGGGCGCATCGTCACCGGCACGCCGGAGAGCACCGCGTTGCCGGAGAGCGGATCGCGCAGCCGGTCGTCGAGCACGGCGTTCAGGTTGGCGCCGGGGCGCTCCGCGGCGAGCGCGAGCCGCGCGCCCTCGAGGTCGTGGCCCCAGCCGTGCGGCAGGCTCACCACGCCGGGCATCATCGCGTCGCTCAGCTCGACCTCGGCGACGACCGCGCGCCGCGCGCCCTCGATGCGCGCCTTCGCGCCATCGCGCAGCCCCAGCCGCCGCGCGTCGTCCGGGCTCACGAGCACGGCGCAGCGGAACGGCCCCTTCGCGAGCACCGGCAGGTTGTGCATCCAGCTGTTGTTGGAGCGCACGTCGCGCCGGCCGACGATGACGAGCTCGGGCGCCGGCCGCGCGAGGTCGGCGGCGGCGCGCGCGAGATCGGCGAGGAGCACCGGCGGCGCGAGCTCGACCTTGCCCGAGGGCGTGCGCAGCGCCTCCGGGATGCGCGGCGCGAGCGGCCCGAGGTCGATGCCTTCTGGACGCGCTTTCACCTTCGCGAGCGTGAGGCCATCGGGCCTCAGGCCGAAGAGGTCGCCGTAGGGGCCGCTGCGGAGCGCCAGGTCGAGGAGCCGCTCCGGGCCCCGCCAGCGCGACACCGCCTTCAACACGGCATCGGCCTGCGGGCCGGCGACGCGCTTCACTTCCTCGGCGACGAGCGCCTCGTCGAGCGCCGCGACGTCCACGCCCGCGCCCTTGCCGTCGACGATGCCGATGAGGCGCAGGATGGACTGCCATTCCGGGGGGTGCCCCGCGGGCGGCGGGAGCACGGGGTCGCTCACGCGCGCGTAGTTGCGGAACGCGAGCTGCGGGAACGCGACGTCGTAGTGCATCTCCTCGAGCGGCGAGACGCCCGGCAGGATGACGTCGGCGTGGCGCGTGGTCTCGTTGAGATAGATGTCGAGGCTCACCATGAAGTCGAGCCGGTCGAGCGCGGCGGCGATGCGCGGGCCGTTGGGCGCCGAGAGCACGGGGTTCGCGGCGATGGTGATCGCCGCGCGCACCTGGCCCTCGCCGGGCGTCTCGATCTCCTCGGCGAGGCACACCATCGGCAGCTCGCCGAAGACTTCCGGCGCGCCCGACACGCGGCTCGCGCGCCGGCCGGTCGCGATGCCCTTGCCGATGCCCGGCTTGCCGAGGGTGTTGGCCGCGAATGCCGGCGCTTTCGGGAACATCGCGCCGCCGGGCTCGTCGAGGTGGCCGGTGAGGACGTTGAGGACGTCGATCAGCCAGCTCGCCGCCGTGCCGTACTCCTGCGTGCAGGTGCCGATGCGGCCGTACACGACGGCGCGCTCCGTCGCGGCGAGCGCGCGCGCGAGGCTGCGGACCTTCCCGGCCGGGATGCCGCAGCGCACCGACACGGCCTCGGGCGTGAACGGCGCGACCGCGTCCCGCACCGCGTCGATGCCGGCGACGTGGCCGGTGAGCCGCCCGGGCCGCGCGAGGTTCTCCGCGAAGAGCACGTTCACCATCGCGGCGAGCAGGAACACGTCCGCGCCCGGCCGGATGAAAAGATGCTCGTCGGCCATCGCCGCCGTCTCGGTGCGGCGCGGATCGACGACGACGATGCGGCCGCCGCGGGCGCGCAGCGCTTTCGCCTTGCCGCGGAAGTCCGGCACGGTCCAGAGGCTGCCGTTCGAGACCATCGGGTTCGCGCCGAGGATCAGCATGAAGTCGGTGCGCTCGATGTCGGGCACCGGGATCGTCAGCCACCCGCCGAACATGAGCCCGGCGGAGAGCTGCTTCGGCATCTGGTCGAGCGTCGAGGCGGAGAAGAAGTTGCGCGTGCCGAGCGCCCGGCCGAGCCGCGGCCCGTAGAGGAGCAGGCCAACCTTGTGCGCGACCGGGTTGCCGACGACCATCGCCACCGCGTCGCGTCCGTGCCCGGCGAGGATCGGCGGCAGGCGGCGCTCGATCTCCGCGAACGCCTCCTCCCACGAGGCCTCCACGAACCGGTCGCCGCGCTTGACGAGCGGCGCGCGCAGCCGGTCGGGATCCTCGTGCAGGTCCTTGAGCGCCGTGCCCTTCGGGCAGATGTAGCCGCCGCTGAATACATCCGCGTCGTGGCCGCGGATGCCGACGACGTGGCCGCCGGCGACGTGCACTTCGAGGCCGCAGCACGCCTCGCAGAAGGGGCAGATGCGGTAGGCGATCGTTTCGCCGGGCCGATGCGTCATGAGGCACCTCGCTCAAGTTTCGATGGCCCGCGAGGGGCCGGCTTCGGGCGGGCGGCGCGGCGCTCGCCCGCCCGCCCGGGAGAGCGCTTACTCTAGCCCCGATCCCGCCCTGCGCGCCGGCCGATTCGACAAGTCACTGTTTTTCCAATCGTATCCGCCTGCCTCCGGGGCTCCGGGAGCCCCAGGCCGCAACTAGGCGGCGCGGCCCAGACCGCACGGGCTTTGATCGCCGGCCTGTTGCGAAACCGCTGCCGGGCGTAGCGTGGGTTCGTGGGAGCCGCGGCCTCGCGGCGAGGTGTGCGGTGTGCAGATTCGGGTGGAGGCGAGCGATGGAAAAGGTCTGGCTGAAGGAATATCCGGAGGGCATTCCGGCCGAGGTGAACGTGCACGAGTTCGACTCGCTCAAGGAGATCCTCGAGAAGAGTTGCGCGCGCTTCAGCGCCCTGCCGGCCTACGGGAACATGGGCGTTTCGATCACCTATCGCGAGCTCGACGAGCTCTCGCGCGCCTTCGGCGCGTACCTGCAGAAGACGGTCGGTCTCGGGCGCGGCGACCGCATCGCGATCATGCTGCCCAACCTGTTGCAGTACCCGGTCGCGCTCTTCGGCGCGCTGCGCGCGGGCCTGACCGTGGTGAACACGAACCCCCTCTACACCGCGCGCGAGCTCGAGCACCAGCTCAAGGACTCGGGCGCGACCGCGATCGTGGTGCTCGAGAATTTCGCCCGGACCCTGCAGGAGGTGATCGCCCGCACGCCGGTGAAGACGGTGATCACGACCGAGATCGGCGACATGTTCCCGGCGGCGAAGCGCTTCGTCACCAACCTCGTCGTCAGGCACGTGAAGAAGATGGTCCCGCCGTGGCAGATCCCGGGGACGGTGGGCTTCCGCAGCGCGCTCGCCGCCGGCCGCGGCCAGAAGCTCGACGACGTGCCGGTCACGCACGACGACATCGCCTTCCTGCAGTACACCGGGGGCACCACGGGCGTGGCGAAGGGCGCGGTGCTCACCCACGGCAACATGGTGGCCAACGTCGTGCAGGTCGGCGCGTGGATCGCCCGCGACCTGGAGGACGGCAAGGAGATCGCCGTCATCCCGCTGCCGCTCTACCACGTCTTCGCGCTCACGACGAACCTCGTTTACACCAAGATCGGCGCCAAGGTGCTGCTCATCACCAACCCGCGCGACTTCCCCGGCTTCGTCGCCGAGCTGAAGAAGAACCCGTTCACGACCATCATCGGCGTCAACACGCTCTACAACGCGCTTCTCAACACGCCCGGGTTCGCCGAGATCGACTTCAGCCGGCTGAAAGTCGTCTCCGCGGGCGGGATGGCGGTGCAGCGCGCCGTCGCCGAGCGCTGGAAGCAGGTGACCGGCGTGCCCATCATCGAGGGCTACGGCCTCACCGAGACCGCGCCGGTGGTGATCTCGAACGCGCTCAACATCAAGGACTGGACGGGGACCATCGGCCTGCCGATCCCGTCGACCGAGGCCACGATCCTCGACGACGCCGGCAACGAGCTCCCGCCGGGCGAGGTGGGCGAGATCTGCGTGCGCGGGCCGCAGGTGATGCAGGGCTACTGGAACCGCCCCGACGAGACCGCCAAGGTGTTCGCGCCGGGCGGCTGGTTCCGCACCGGCGACATGGGGTTCATGGACGAGAAGGGCTATTTCAAGATCACCGACCGCAAGAAGGACATGATCCTGGTGTCCGGCTTCAACGTGTACCCGAACGAGGTCGAGGACGTGGTGGCGATGCACCCCGGCGTCCTCGAGGCGGCGGCGATCGGCGTGCCCGACGAGCGATCGGGCGAGGCGGTGAAGATCGTCGTCGTGAAGAAGGACCCCGCGCTCACCGAGGAGGCGCTGCTCGCCCACTGCCGCAAGCACCTCACCGGGTACAAGGTGCCGAAGCTCGTCGAGTTCCGCACGGAGCCGCTGCCGAAGACGAACGTCGGCAAGATCCTGCGGCGGCTGCTGCGCGAGCCGGCCGCGACCGCGTGAGGCCGGGCGATGTGCGGGTGCAGCAATCGGGGCGGGAGACGCGGGACTTGACCATGGTCAATGTTCCGCCGGCGCCGCGCGCATCTACTCGCGCTCGGGCGGTCGCGCGCCGCACCCGCAATGCGTCACGGCAGGACGGCGGCGGACTTTGCGAAGAGGCCCGTGAAGCCCTATGCATGAAGCGATGACCACGCGATACAGCTACTCCGGCAAGCCGCGCCTCGTGCACCAGCTCATCGAGCCGCGCGCGTTCCTCGAGATGGCGCTGCTGCCCTGGCACCTGCCGATGCTCGCGCGCGCCCCGCGCGGCGACGGCCACCCGGTGCTCCTGCTGCCCGGCTTCATGGCCGACGAAGCGACGATGATCGCGCTCAGGATCTTCCTCAGGAACCGCGGCTACGACGTGCAGACCTGGGGCTTCGGCCGCAACGTCGGGTTCCGCTCCAAGCACGCCGCGGCGCTCGAGCAGAAGATCCGCTACATGCACTTCAAGAGCGGCCGGAAGGTGAGCCTCGTCGGCTGGAGCCTCGGCGGCGTGTTCGCGATGTACGGCGCGCACGAGGCGCCCGAGTGCGTGCGCTCGGTGATCACGCTGGGCAGCCCGGTGACCATGGACCCGAGAGGGAGCCAATCGCCGCCGCTCGTGAAGGCCCTCTACCGGCTGATCGCCCACCCGATGGGCACCGCGGCGCACCAGACGCACATGCGCGCGAAGAAGCTCCGCGGGCGCAAGACCCTGCCGGTGCCGATCTCCTGCGTCTACTCGGTGTCCGACGGCGTCGTGCCGCCCCAGGAAGCGACGATCGACGGTGACCCGGAGATCCACGAGAACATCCGCGTGCCCGGGAGCCACCTCGGGCTGGGGTTCAACCCGCTCGTGCTCTGGATCGTCGCGGACCGCCTGGCGCAGCCCGAGGGCCAGTGGCGGCCGTTCTCGCCCGAGGGCGTTTCGGGGCGGCTCTACCGCCTGATGACGCACCGGCTCGCGCCGGGCTAGCGGCTTTCTTCCGCGGCCGGGCGGGCCGCGACCGCGCGGCGGCGAGGTATTCCTGGAAGCTGTCGCGCACGCACTGCGCGAACGCCTCCGGGTCGGGCATCTGCTCGCGGCAGGAGGTCGGCGAGATCATGATGCGACCGTCGTAGCTCGTCACCGCGAACACGAGCCCCAGCCCGTCGTTGATCGGCATGATCGCCGAGAAGTAGGTCATGCGCGCGCCGTTGAGATAGAGCGGCGTCGAGGGGCCCGGCACGTTGGTGATCGCGCAGTTCGCGAGCGGCGCGCGGCGCCCGGCGCCCAGGAGCGCCGTGCCGAGCGTCTTGCCGGTGAGCGCCAGCGTCGAGGCGGGCGCGTGCGTGGCGAGGTCGGTCAGCTCGCGCGCGCCGATGGCACGGGCCATGGCCTCGGACGAAGCGGTCTGCCGGTGCAGGAAGGCGAGCCGCTCCACCGGGTCGGCGATGTGGGTGCCGAGCATGAGCTTCACCCACTCGACCTCGCGGCGCGCCCCGCGCCCGGCCTCCGGGTCGCGCACGTAGATCGGCGTGAGCGTCGAGAGGTCGCGCTCGGGCAGCTCGTCGTTCGCCTGGAGGTAGGCGCGCAAGCCCCCCGCGCACACCGCCAGCACCGCGTCGTTGACGGTCGCGCCCCGCACCAGGCCGCGGATCTCGCGGAACTCGTCGAGCAGGAAGCGCCGCGTCTCGAAGACGCGGTAGGGCGAGACGATCGAATTGAAGCGCGTGATCTCGGGGCGCTCGCGCTGCAGGAAGTCGCCCGCCACCGAGAGCGCCGTCGGCATCACCCGGTGCATGACGCTGCGCACCGGGCGCGTGAGCCGCCGCGACCAGGCCGAATGGTCCACCAGCCCGCGCACCACCATCTCGAGGTCGGTCGGCGCCGCCTCCGGGAACCACGGCTCGGGCGGCTCGGGCGGCGGCGGATGCGGCGTGGTGTCGTGCAGCAGCGTGATGATCTCGGTGCCGCTCTCCTCGTCGATCGCGGCGTGGTGGAGCTTCGTGAGCAGCGCGAAGCTGTCCTTGGGCAGGTCGAGCAGGCTGTCCAACCCCTCGATGACGTAGATCTCCCAGAGGGGCCGGTTGAGGTCGAGCGGCCGCGCGTGGATGCGCGAGGCCTGGATGCAGAACTGCCGCCAGTCGCCGGGGCGCGGCAGCGCGATGTTGCGCACGTGGTATTCGAGGTCGAAGTTCTCGTCCTCGATCCAGTAGGGCTCGTCGAGCCCGAAGGGCACGCGGCGCAGCTTCTGGCGGAAGATCGGCGAGCGGTGCAGGCGGCTCGCGACGAGCGCGAGGATGCTCTTGAACCGCAGCCGCCCCTCGGGCGCGGTCGAGGGGTCGTAGATCTGGATCAGGCTGACGTTGGAATTAGAATGGGCGCTTTCCGACTGGAGGAAGAGCGCGTCGTCCTGGCTGAGCTGGCGCATGGGGGGCGATCATGCCACAGGTCGGGCGGCGGGAAGCCGCCCGCGGCCGGGCCGCCCCCCGGGGCGCCGGGCGCCTCGCGATGCGCCTCCTGCCGATGTCCGAACGCTTCGTATCCGAGCCGATCCAGCCCGTCGTCGCGACGGCCGACGCCTCGCGCATGGCGGCGGGCGAGCCGGGGCTGCCGGCGGAGTTCTCCTGGCGCGGCCGGCCGCTCGTGGTCGCGCGTGTGCTCGCGAGCTGGCGCGAGACCGGCCCGTGCCGCCACGGCAGCGGCGAGCGCTACGTGCGCAAGCACTGGTACGAGATCGCCACCCCCGCCGGCGAGACGATGAAGATCTACTTCGAGCGCCAGCCGCGCCGGGGCCAGCGCGCCTCGCATTGGCGCCTCTACTCGGTGCGCGCCGCCGACGGGGGCGCGCCGCGGTGACCCTGCCGCCGACCGTCCGGCTCTACCTCCAGGACGACGAGTGCTGCGACGCCGAGGCGACGGTCGTCGCGGCGGCCGCGGACGCGCTCGCGCTCGACCGCACCTGCTTCTATCCCGGCGGCGGCGGCCAGCCCTCCGATGCGGGCGAGGCGCGCCTCGAGGACGGCACCGTGCTCGCGATCGCCTCCGCGCGCGCCGACGCGCAGGGCGTCGTCTGGCACGAGTGCCGCCCGGCGCCGCACGCCGCGATGGTCGGCCAGCGGGTCGCGCTCTACGCCGATGCCGTGCGGCGGCGCACGCTCTCGCGCCACCACACGGCGCTGCACGTGCTCAACACGATCGCCCTGCGCGACTACGGCGCGCTCATCACCGGCGCGCAGATCGGCCTCGACTACTCCCGCATCGACTTCAGGCTCGAGGGCTTTTCGAGCGCGCTCGTCGCCGTGCTCGAAGCGAGCGCGAACGCGGTGCTCGCCGCCGGCCACCCCTTGAGCGCGCGCTACGTCGCCGAGGAGGAGTTCCGCGAGCGGGGCGACCTCGCGCGCACGCTCGAGGCGCGGCCGCCGGTCGTGGACGGGCGGGTGCGCGTGGTCGAGATCGCGGGCTTCGACGCGCAGGCCTGCGGCGGCACGCACGTGCGCTCGACCGCGGAGGTGGGCCGCATCGCGATCTTCCGCACCGAGAACAAGGGCCGGATCAACAAGCGGCTCTACGTGCGGCTCGAGCCAGCCGGGGCGGCGTGAGCGCGGTCCCGGCCGTGCGCGACGACGAGGTCGAGCTCGTGGCCCTGCGCGCGCGGGGCCCGGGCGGGCAGAACGTCAACAAGGTGTCGAACGCGGTGCAGCTCCGGTTCGACGTGCGCGCCTCCTCGCTGCCGGAGGCGGTGAAGGCGCGGCTCCTCGCGCTCGCCGACCGCCGCATCACGGCCGAGGGCGTGGTCGTGATCCGCGCGCAGAGCCATCGCAGCCTGGAGAAGAACCGCGCCGAGGCGCTCGCGCGGCTCGCGGAGATGGTGGCGCGCGCCGCGCACGTCCCGCGGCAGCGCCGGGCGACGAAGCCGACGCGCGCTGCGCAGCGCCGCCGGGTGGAGGCGAAGATCCGCCGCGGCGAGGTGAAGGCGCTCCGGCGGCGCGTCGCCGACTGAGCTCGGCGGCGCATGGCGGTCGTCGCGCTGGAGGTCGTGCAGGACTTTCCCGCCGGGCTCGACCGGATGTGGAAGGTCTTCGGCAAGCCCGAGTACACCGAGCGCAAGTACCGCGCGCTCGGCTCGACCGAGGTGCGCATCCGGCGCTGCGAGGCGTCGGCGCGCGAGATCCGCGTCGAGCTCGAGCGCGCCTCGCCCGTGGCCGTCGCGGAGTTGCCGGCGTGGGCGAGGCCGTTCGTCGGCGACCGGCAGCGGATGCGGCACGCGACGCGCTGGCGCCGCGTCGCGCCCGACCGTGTCGAGGCGACGCTGGCGATCGACCCGGTCGGGCAGCCGGTCACCGCGCGCGGCCACGGCACCGCCGTCGAGCTCGACCCGAAGCACACGCGCCTCACGCTGCGCTTCGACGTCGCTTGCCGGATCCCCCGGCTGGGCGAAAGGATCGCGGCCCTGTACGCTTCGCAGGTCGAGGCGGCGCTCGCGGCCGACCACCGGTTCACGCTCGAGTACCTGCGCGAAGCGGGCTGACGCCCACGCACGCCTCGGAGGTCCTCGCGGGCGACGCGAGCCGTCCCGCCATGCCGCGGCCGACCCCGGTCCGGAACGCATCCAACGAGGAGAGCTCCATGCTGCGCAAGTCGGTCCGGGTCGTCGTGCTCCTGCTGCTCGCGCTCATCGCGTACTTCGTGTTCGCGCCGGTGCCCGTCGAGCCGGTCGCGTGGCTGGCGCCGCAGGCGCCCGGATACGTCGGGCCGCACGCGCCGAACACGAAGCTCGCCGGCTTGCGCCGGCTGCCGATCGGCAGCGAGGAAGGGCCGGAGCACGTGCTGATCGGGCCCGACGGCAAGCTCTACGCGGCCGTCGCGTCCGGCGCGATCGTGCGCATGAACCCGGACGGATCCGGCCTCGAGACCTGGGTCAACACCGGCGGACGCGTGCTCGGGTTCGACTTCGACGCGCGCGGGCGGCTCGTTGCGGCCGACGCCATGCGCGGGCTGCTCGCGATCGGGCCCGACGGCAAGGTCGAAGTGCTCGCCGACAGGGTGGGCGACGACCCGATCCGCTATGCCGACGCGGTCGTGGTCGCGAAGAGCGGCAAGATCTACTTCACCGACGCGTCGCGGCGGTTCGGGCCGAAGGACTGGGGCGGCACGTTCAACGCCAGCGTGCTCGACATCCTCGAGCATTCCGCGACCGGCCGCGTCCTGGAATTCGATCCCGCGACGGGCGCGACGCGGACCGTGATGCGCGATCTCGCTTTCGCCAACGGGCTCGCGCTCTCGGCCGACGAAACGAGCCTGTTCGTGGCCGAGACGGGCGAGTACCGGGTGTGGAAGATCGACCTCGCGGCCGCCGACCTGAGCGCGAAAGCCGCCGTCGCGGGCACGCCGCAGGCGCGCGTGCTCCTCGCCAACCTGCCCGGCTATCCGGACAATCTGATGCGCGGGATGGACGGCCGCATCTGGCTGGGCCTCACCAAGCCGCGCGGGGCGGCGGTGGACAGGATGGCGGGCACGCCCTTCCTGCGCAAGGTGACCTACCGTTTGCCCAAGTCGCTCTGGCCCGTGCCACCGGCGTACGGGCATGTGTTCGCGTTCGACGAGGACGGCCGGGTCGTCGCGGATCTGCAGGATCCCGCGGGCGCGTACCCGGAAACGACCGGCGTGACCGAGACCGCGGACCGGCTCTACATCCAGAGCCTGCACGCGCCGAGCCTCGGCTGGATGGCGAAGTCGGGCGCGGGATTGGGCGCGGCGAAATGATGCGCGCTCCGAGGGCCCTCTCGTGGGCGCTCGCGGCCCTCGCGGTCGCGATCGCGGGTTTCGCCGCGTTCAACTGGGCGCCCGACCAGCCGGTCGAGGCGCTCGCCCCGCGCTGGGCGCCGCCGCCCTCGACCTTCGTCGAGGTGCGCGGGATGAAGGTGCACCTGCGCGACGAGGGCCCGCGGGACGACCCCGAGCCGGTCGTGCTGCTGCACGGCACCTCGGCGAGCCTGCACACCTGGCAGGGATGGACGGAGGCCCTGAGAGGAGAGCGGCGCGTGATCCGCTTCGATCTCCCCGGCTTCGGCCTCACCGGCCCGGCGCCCGACGGCGACTACACGCTCGACGCGTACGTGCGGTTCGTGATCGCGATGCTCGATCGGCTGGGCGTGCAGCACGCGGTCCTCGCCGGCAACTCGTTCGGCGGCAACGTCGCCTGGGCGACCGCGGTGATGCACCCCGGGCGCGTCGCGAAGCTGGTGCTGGTGGACGCGGCCGGCTACCCGCTCGCGCCCGCATCGGTGCCGATCGGCTTCCGTATCGCGCGGCTGCCGGGCGTGAACCGCGTGTTCGAGTTCGTGCTGCCGCGCGCGGTGATCGAGTCGAGCGTGCGCAACGTCTACGGCGACCCGGGCCGGGTGACCCCGGAGCTGGTCGACCTCTACTTCGCCATCACGGTGCGCGAAGGCAACCGGCGCGCGCTCGCCGCGCGCTTCGCGCAGTCGCCACCGGGGGCGATGGCCGAGCGCATCCGCGAGGTGCGCGCGCCGACCCTCATCCTTTGGGGGGCGCGCGATCGCCTGATCCCGCCCGAAGACGGCGCGCGCTTCCAGCGCGACATCGCGGGGAGCCGGCTGGTGGTGTTCGGCGACCTCGGCCATGTCCCCCATGAAGAGGATCCGGCGCGCACCGTGGCGGTGGTGAAGGGCTTCATCGCCGCGAAGTGAGCGCGCGCCGGTGGCGGCCGTCCCGCGGCAGGCGTAGCCTTGCCGGTTCGGGCGAGCCCGGGCTGGCCGGGCGCAGCCTTTCCCCACGCAAGGAGGAACCATGACGGCGTTCAACGCGGTGCGCTTCCGGGTCAAGCCGGGAGCCGAAGGGAAGTTCCTCGAGGAGCACGGCAAGATGGCGGTCGCGGAGTTCACCGGCTTCCGGCGCGGGGCGCTCGTGAAGACCGGCGAGCGGACCTACTGCATGATCGCCGAGTGGGACGACATGGCGAGCCTCGCCGCGTCGCGCCCGAAAATGATCGCGAACCTGGACCGCATCCGCGACACGCTCGAAGACCTGGGCGGCGGGCTCGGCGTCACCGACCCGGTGTCGGGCGAGGCGGTGATGTCGTTCGGACGCTGAGCTCAGAAGACAGAGGACAGCGGACAGAGGACAGAGAGAGCGACGTACGAGCGGGAACGCAGCACCCCCATCGCGACCTTCCCGGGAACGGGGCGACCCCTGCCCCGAGGGCGGGTTGGCGCGGAGACACCGAGCGTTCGAGCGTTCTGTCGTCTGTCCTCTGTCCTCTGAAAAAAACCGGCCCGCGGGATGCCGCGGGCCGTGACGAAGACCGTCCAAGCTCCGTTCGTACCTGTTGTTGCGCCGGCTCCGCCATTTCGCGGCGGATGCGAACGAAGCCGCTGACGTAGGAGGTCTACCGCTTCTGGGCGACCTGGCTCGAGCTCTGCGAGGCGTCAGCCGACTTCATCGCCGCGCCACCGGGGCACGCCGACGCGACGCTCGCCGCGGCGAGCAAACCAACCGCGACTGCGATCCTGAGGTATCGACTCGACACGGGATCACCTCCTTTCGAGAAGC
The DNA here is from genome assembly GCA_026417035.1 of Burkholderiales bacterium. GTDB lineage: Bacteria > Pseudomonadota > Gammaproteobacteria > Burkholderiales > SG8-39 > JAOAEA01. The sequence continues at coordinate 66,315 of JAOAEA010000008.1, read as the reverse complement.
CCGGCACATGCCGTGCGGCGAGCATAGCATGGCGAACGCCGCGCAGCGGCGCCTCCCGCGGCAGTGCGTCACGGTCGCGCCTACTCGACCCGGAACGCCCGCCAAGGCCGCGGCGGGCCCCCGTCCTCGCTCACCTGGCCGACGATGCGGTCGCCGCGCGCCCGGCCGTCGAAGCGCCAGCCCTTGCCGCCGTCCTCGAAGCGGAAGAGCACCCGCGCGCCCGCCACCGACGCGCGCTCGATCGCCACGGCGCGGCCGTCGATGCGCGCCTCTCCGCCGAGGTCCTGGAAAGCCTGTGTGAACGCGATCTCCACGGGCACGGTCCGCCCGTCGCGCGGGACTTCCGTCCGCCAGCGGCCCGAGACGCGCGCCGGCACGATCCAGAGATAGACCGTGCTCTCCTTGGCGATGCCGACCGGCTTGTCGGGAGCCGCGACGGTGAGCCGCGCATCCGGCCGCCATTCACCCATGTCCCAGTCGTGCGATACGATGCGCGCGCCGGGCCGCAGCGCCGCGAGCAGCTTCGGGCGGAGCAGCAGGTTGTACTCGGGCAGCAGATACATCGTGACGATGGTGGCAGGCGCGAGATCGGTCGCGAAGAGGTCGCGCTTCTCGAAGCGCACGCGCTCGGCGACGCCGGCCGCGACCGCCCGGGCGCGCGCCTCGGCGACGAGGGTCGCGTCGAGGTCGACGCCGAGGCCGCGCGTGCCGTAGCGCTGCGCCGCGGTGATGACGATGCGGCCGTCGCCCGAGCCCAGGTCGACGAGGAAGTCGGCGGGACGGGGCGCTGCGAGACGCAGCATCGCGTCGACGACGGCCTGCGGCGTGCGCACATAGGGCACCTCCTCGGTCGGCCCCTCCTGCGCCGCCCGCGCGGACGCGTCGAGCGCAACGAGCGCGGCGAGGGCGAGCGCGCACCGCAGCCGGATCGCACGCGGCACGGTCAGGGGTTCACCGCAGCCGCGGCGCCTTCCCGCAGCGCGCGCCAGGTGCCGCGAGTGCCGTCGGCGGCGACGAACGTGCCGTGCATCGCGTCGCGCGCGGCGGTGCCCTGGTACTCGCCTGCGAAAGGCGACGCCGCAGGCAGGGTGAAGCGCACTTCGACTCCGCGCAGCGGCGCGAACCGCGGCGCGAGCGCCGGGTCGCCCCGCGCCGCGACGTGCTGGTAGCGCTGGTCGAGGTCGAGCGCGAGGGCCGTGCCCGGGCTCGGCTCGCGCAGCAGCGTCCAGCGGCCTGCGACCTTCGCCGGCACGATCCAGAGGTACACGAGGCGGTCGCGGTCGATGCCGGCCCAGTCCTCGACCGCGAGGACCCGCTCGGCGTGGTCGGGCAGCCAGTCGCCGAGGTCGAACTGGTGCGAGACGACGCGCGCGCCGGGTCGCATCTCGGCGAGGATTTTCGGCCGCAGCCGCAAGTTGGTGGCGGGCAGGAGGTAGAGCGTGAGGACGGCGACTTCCGACAGATCCGCCTGGAAGAGGTCGCGCGCCTCGAAACGCACCCGGGCGGCGACGCCCGCCGCGCGCGCCGCGGCCTCGGCTTCGCTCACCAGGCTGCGGTCGATCTCGAAACCGACGCCGCGCGCGCCGTAATCGCGCGCCGCGGCGATCACGAGGCGGCCGTCGCCCGAGCCGAGATCGACCACCAGGTCCCCGGGCGCGATCCCGGCGAGCTCGAGCATGCGCGCGACAACGGTGGTCGGCGTCGGCACATAAGGGTCGGGCCCGAGGTCGACGTGGCTCCCCTGCGCCCGCGCCACGCCGGCGGCGAGCGCGCCGGCGAGGAGCGCCGCGCTAGCGGCTGCCTTCAGCACGCCGAGTCGCACGCCACGCTCCCGTCGCTCCGCCCGGCGCGACGAACTCGCCGCGCATCGTCCCGCCCTCGGCGACACCGGCGTAATCGCCCGCGAACGGCGAGGGTGGCGGCACGCGGAACCGCACCGCCGCGCCCCTGAGCGGCGCGAAGCTCGCGCCCGTCGTGCCCTCGCGCGGCTCGACATTCTGATAACTCTGGACGAGGTCGAGCCGCAGGCTTCCGGCCGCGCCGTCGCGCTCGAGCTGCCAGAGGCCCGCGATCCGCGCCGGCACGATCCACAGGAACACGCCGCGCTGCTTCACCCAGCCGGTGAAGTCCTCGGTGCCGGCGACGATCTCCTGCACGTCGGGCGCCCAGTCGCCGATCCCCCATTCCTGCGAAACGACGCGCGTCCCGGGCTTCATCTGCGCGAGAATCTTCGGCGCGAGCCGGCGGTTCATCTCGGGAAGGAGGTAGAGCGTGAGCACGGTGACGTCGGTGAGGTCGGTCTCGAAGAGGTCCTGGACCTCGAAGCGCGCGCGGTCGGCGACGCCCTCGCGCACGGCGGCGGCGCGGGCGTCGCGCACCAGCCCGCGGTCGATCTCGACGCCGAGGCCGCGCGCGCCGTATTTCTTCGCCGCGGTGAGGACGATGCGGCCGTCCCCGGAGCCGAGGTCCACCACGTAGTCGCCCGGCCCGACCCGCGCGAGCTCGAGCATCCGCTCCACGACCTCGCGTGGCGTGGGCCGGTACGGCGCTTTCTCCTCGTCCTGGGCGCTCGCCGCAGCGCCCGCGAGCGCGAGCGCGGCGAAGAGCATCGCAGTGACAGTCCGCTTCACCGTTTCCCTTCCTCCCCACCCGCGGCGAGGCCCTCGCGCCCCTCGGGGATCGGGCGCCCCGAGTCGCGCCACTCGACCGCCGCGTGGAAGCCGTGCGCTTCGGCGTAGCGCTTGAACCACATCCCTTCGGGCGAGTGGCGCGTGATGCCGTCGAAGAGCGTCGCCACCATCTGCGTGCCGGCGAGCCCCATGTTGTCGTAGGCCTGGTTGATCATCAGCTTCTGCATCATGAGCTGGTTCTTGGGCACCCCGGCGATGCGCCCGGCGAGCGCGTCCACCGCGGCGTCGAGCCGGTCCGCGGGCACCGCGTCGTACACGAGCCCCCATTCCCTGGCCGTGCGCCCGTCGATGGTGTCGCCGGTGAAGAGCATGCGTTTGGCCTTCTCCGCGCCGATGCGATAGACCCACATCGCGGTGGTCGGGCAACCCCACACGCGCGAGGGCATGTAGCCGATGCGCGCGTCCTCGGCCATGACGACGATGTCGGCGCAGAGCGCGATATCGGAGCCGCCCGCGACCGCGTAGCCGTGCACCTTGCAGAGCGTCGGCTTGTAGCTGCGCCAGAGGCTGAAGAAATCGTCGGTCCAGGCGCGCATCAGCTTGTAGTCGCGCATCGGGTCCCAGGGCATCGGCTGGACGCCGGCCGTCTCGCCCTCGGCGAACATCTTCAGGTCGTAGCCCGAGCAGAAGGCGCGCCCGGCGCCGGCGAGCACGATGACGTGCACGTCATCGTCGTCGTTCGCCTGTGCGACCGCGCGCCGGATCTCCCCGGGCATCGCCTCGTTGATCGCGTTGAGCCGCTCCGGGCGGTTCAGCGTGATCCGCGCGATGCGGTCCTGCTTTTCGTAGAGGAGCGTCGAATAAGTCATCGGGGCCCTCCGGAAACGCTGCGCGAGCGTGCCGCCGCCAGGATCCGTTCGGCCGCGCGCACGATCGGTCCTTCCACCATCTCGCCGTCGAGCTCGCAGACGTTGCCGCCGGCGGCCGCGAGCGCGGCGACGATCCGCTCGGCGCGCGCGACCTCCTCGGGGGTGGGGGTGAATGCCGCCTGGATCACCGGCACCTGCCGCGGATGCACGGCGAGGCGGCCGGTGAAGCCGAGCGCCCTGGCCCGCCGCGAGGACTCGGCGAGTCCCGCCTCGTCGGCGAGCTCGAAGTGCGGCGAATCGAGCAGGCCGATGCCCGCGGCGGCCGCCGCCTGCACGAGGCGCGAGCGCGCGAACAGGAGCGCCTCCCAGGCGTTCTCCGCGCGCAGGCTCACCGCGAGGTCCGCGCCGCCCATGGCGAGCGCGCGCACCCGTGGATCGGCGCGAGCGATCTCGATTGCGGCCTCGAGCCCGCGCGCCGATTCGATCGCGCAGACGAGCGCCGTCCGGCGCGCGATGTGGCGCGCCGCGAGGCGCACCTCGAAGGCCGATTCGAGCTTGGGCAGCATCACGAAGTCGGGCGCGATGCGCGCGTCCGCAAGGGCCGCGAGGTCGCGCAGGCCGGCCGCGGTGTGGACGTTGTTGATGCGCAGGCCCGCCATCTGCCCGCTCGCGAGGCCGCTGCGGAAGTCGCCCGCGAAGTGGGCGAGCACGCCCTCCCGCGCGCGGTCCTTCTCGGCCGCCGCGACCGCGTCCTCGAGGTCGAGGATGAGCGCATCGGCGCCGCTCGCCGCCGCCCGGGCGAAGCGGTCGGAGCGGTTGCCCGGCGTGAAGAGCGCGGCGCGCGCGGCCCCGACGTCGGGGGCGGACATCAGATCACGCCCTCCTCGCGCAGCCGCGCGATCTCCGCGCCGGTGTAGCCCGCGGCGGCGAGGACCTCCTCGGAGTGCTCGCCGGGGCGCGGCGCCCCGCGTTCGACGGCGAACGCGAACTCCGAGAACTTGACCGGCGGCCCGAGCTGCGGAAGCTCGCCGCCGGCAGGGTGCGGCGTGCGCACGACCATGCCGCGCGCGGCGAACAGCGGATGCGCGAGCGCTTCCTCCATCGTGAGGATCGGCGTCACGCAGCAGTCGGCGCCCGCGAACACCGCGGTCCAGTGCGCCTGCGGCTGCGACGCGAAGATCGCCGCGAGCTTCTCCTTCGCCGGCCGCGCCGCCTCGCCGAAGACGAGATGCAGCGGTTTCAGCTCCGGCGCGCCGAGCGTGTCGCAGAGCGTGTGCCAGAATTTCTCCTCGAGCGCGCCGACCGCCATCCAGCGCCCGTCGGCGGTCTCGTACACGTTGTAGCAGGCGAGCCCGCCCGCGAGCATGGTCGTGCCGCGCGGCGGCGCGCGGCCGGCGGCGAGCGTCTCGACGAGCGGCACGATCGCGTGCGCGAGCACCGCGTCGGTCATCGACACGTCCACGAAGCGGCCGCGGCCGGTCGCGCGCGCGTCGATCACCGCGGCGAGCACGCCCATGACCGCGGCCATGGTGCCGCCGAGCAGATCGCCGATCTGGAAGTTCGGCACCGTCGGTGGCGCGCCCTCGCGTCCCATCTGGTCCCCGACGCCGGCGTAACCGACGTAATTGATGTCGTGGCCCGCCATGCCGGCGAGCGGCCCGTCCTGCCCGTAGCCGGAGATCGCGCAATAGACGAGCTTCGGGTTCGCCGCGGCGAGGACGTCGTAGCCGACGCCGAGCTTCGCCATCACGCCCGGGCGGAAGCCTTCGACCACGACGTCCGCGTCCTTGGCGAGCCGCACGAACACCTCGCGGCCCGCCGCCTGCTTCAGGTCGAGGCGCAGCGCCCGCTTGTTGCGGTTGATGAGCAGGAAGAAGTCGGTGTCGGCGCGCGTGCCGTCGGGCTTGCGCCGGCGGTGGCCGAGCACGCGCGTGTAGTCGCCCGGGCCGGTGTCCTCGATCTTGACGACGTCGGCGCCGAGGTCCGCGAGGTGCATCGTCGCGAGCGGGCCGGGCAGGAGCCGCGTCAGGTCGAGGACGCGCAGGCCGGCGAGGGGCTTGGGACGCTGGGCGCTCACTGCCGCGGACGCAGGGGATTGCGAAAGGCGCTCGTTTCGTGCAGTTCAGGCCTGCGGCTTCCCGCGAAGGGGAAGATCGGGCGCCCGCGCCGCACGAGCGCTGCGTGCCGATCTTCGGCCGCGCGTCTCGCGCGCTTGCGCGCCCTCCGCATCCTCCGCGACCGCCAAGCGCTACTCGTACTTGCGCGCGTCCTCGATCACCTTGCCGTCGTTCGGCAGGGTGCCCGGCGCGACCGCCTCGAACTCGCCGCGCAGCTTGGTGACCTCGCGCAGCGTCTCCGCCACCGCACGGGCGAGCCCCTCCGGCGCGCCCTGGACCTCGCACTTCAGCGTCATGCGGTCCTGGCCGGTCGCGTTGTCGATCACGAGCCGCGCGCGCGCGAGCTCGGGATGGCGCTTCAGGACCTCCGCGACCTGCGACGGGTGGACGAACATGCCCCGCACCTTGGTCGTCTGGTCCGCGCGCCCCAGCCAGCCGCGGATGCGCGTGTTGGTGCGGCCGCAGGGACTCGGGCCGGGGAGCACCGCCGAGAGGTCGCCGGTGGCGAAGCGGATGAGCGGGTAGTCGTGGTTGAAGGTGGTGATGACCACCTCGCCGACCTCGCCCTCGCGAACCGGGTCGCCGGTGCCGGGGCGGACGATCTCCAGCAGCACGCCTTCGTCGAGCACCATGCCCTCGCAGACGTTGCCCGCGTCGTCGGCGGTCTCGTAGGCCATCAGCCCGAGGTCGGCGCTCGCATAGCACTGCATCACCGAGATGCCGCGCGCGCGCGCTGCGGCGCGCAGTGCCGGCGGCAGGTATTCGGCGCCGACGCTCGCCTTCCTGAGCGACGAGATGTCGGCGCGCATCTCGTCGGCCTTCTCGAGGATCAGCTTGAGGAAGGACGGCGTGCCGATGTAGGCGGCGACCTTGAGGTCGGCGATCGTCGTCACCTGCATCTCGGTCTGGCCGACACCGCCCGGCACGACGGTGCAGCCGATCGCCTCCGCGCCTTTCTCGAGCATCGAGCCCGCCGGCGTGAAGTGGTAGGCGAACGTGTTCAACACGATGTCACCGGCGCGGAGCCCGTTGGCGAAGAGGCCGCGCGCCGTGCGCCACCAGTCGCGCGCGTGCCCTTCCGGGTCGTAGATCGGGCCGGGCGAGACGAAGATCTTGGCGAGCTTCCCGACCGGCGTCGCGTTCAGCCCGCCGAGCGGCGGCAGCGCGCGCTGCAGCTCCTTGAGCTCCGACTTCCGCGTGACCGGCAGCTTGGCGAGCGCCTCGCGGCTCCTCACCTCGCGCGGATCGATGCCGGCGAGGATCTTCGCGAAGCCGGGCGCGTGCGTCTTGGCGTGCTCGATCTGCTTCGGCAGCGCGGCCATGAGGTCGCGCTCGCGGATCTCGGGGTGCCGGGTCTCGAGGGCGTCGTAGTGCTCGGGCATGGTGAGAATTCCTCCAACGCAGAGGCCGCCGGGGACGCAGGGGTCCGCAGAGTGAATCCCGTCATGGCTTCGCGGCCCCGGCGGCGGCCCGCCGTCGGCCTCCTGCGGCCGCAACGGCACGCGGCTCGCTTCCGTCCGCAGCGCTTCGCGTCCTTCGCGTCCTATGCGTCCTCTGCGCCGGAGCCTTCGGATCAGGACAGCCACCGCTTGCGGCGGCGGTAGAACTTCGTGTCGCGGAAGCTCTTGCGCCCGCCCGCGGAGACACCGAGGTAGAACTCCTTCACGTCGTCGTTCTCGCGCAGCTTCGCGGCCTCGCCGTCCATCACCACGCGCCCGTTCTCCAGGATGTAGCCGTAATCGGCGTAGCGCAGGGCCACCATGGTGTTCTGCTCGGCGAGCAGGAACGACACGCCCTCCTTGCGATTGAGGTCGCGCACGATCTCGAAGATCTCCTCGACGATCTGCGGGGCGAGCCCCATCGACGGCTCGTCGAGCAGGATCATCTGCGGGCGGGCCATGAGGGCGCGGCCGACCGCGGTCATCTGCTGCTCGCCGCCGGAGGTGTAGCCCGACTGCGACTTGCGCCGCTCCTTGAGGCGCGGGAAGTAGCTGTACACCATCTCGAGGTCGCGCTTGATCTCGGCGCCGCTCGCGCGCCGCGTGAACGCGCCGGTGAGCAGGTTCTCCTCGACCGTCAGGTGCTGGAAGCAGTGGCGCCCCTCCATGACCTGCACCACGCCGAGCCGGACGAGCTCGTTCGGCGTGAGCTGGTCCACGCGGCGGCCGTCGAACTCGATGGTGCCCTTGGTCACCTCGCCGCGCTCGGCGCGCAGCAGGTTCGAGATCGCCTTGAGCGTCGTCGTCTTGCCGGCGCCGTTCGCGCCGAGGAGCGCCACGATCCGTCCCTTCTCGACGTTCAGGGACACGCCCTTCAGCACGAGGATGACGTGGTCGTAGATGACCTCGATGTTGTTGACCGACAGGTACGCCTGGGGCGCGGGCTTCGGGACGGCGGACATCGTTTCTCTCGCTGCCGCGGCTGGGGGTGCGGAGGGCCGGGGGCGGCCGGTTCGGCGGAGCCCCCTCGCGGGAGGGGGCTCGACCGAGGCGGTCGGCGCGGCGCCCGGGCGGGCGCCGCGACAGGCGCGCTCAGTTCTCCTTAGAGCAGTCGCGCAGGGCGATGCCCTTCTCCTTGGCGTAGGCCGCCGCGGAGGCCTCGATCTTGTCGCGCACGAGCTTGCGGTCGGGCTCGATCCAGTCGGTGAGCACCTTCCACTGCTTGCCGTCCCACTCCTGGAACTTCACCAGCCCGGAGCCCTCGTGGTCCTGGCAGGTGACCTTGAGCGGCGGCATGAAGCCCTCGGCGCCGAGCTGCTTGAGGCGGGCGTTGTCGATGTTGAGGCGCTCGATGCCCCAGCGCACCTGCTCGCCCGTCATCGGCTGGCCCTTGCCGAACCTCTCCTGGGCGAGCCGCACCGCCTCGGCCGTGATGATGCCGGCCACGACGCCGCGGTTGTAGTAGATGGAGCCGACGCGCGACTTGTCGTCCATCTCGCCCTTGCCCTTGCCGTAGACGTACTTCTGGATCTCGCGGATCACCGGGTAGTTGGTGCCGGCGACATTGAAGCCCGCGGCGACGTAACCCTTGGCCGCGTCGCCCGCCGGGATGGTGTCCTCCTCGGCGCCGGCCCACCACACGCCGATCATCTTCTCGCGCGGGAATCCGGTCTTCTGCGCGGCCTTGAGGGCGGTGGGGTTCATCACGCCCCAGCCCCACAGGATCACGTAGTCCGGGCGGATCTGGCGGATCTGCTGCCACTGCGCGCCCTGCTCGTTGCCCGGGTGCGCGACCGCGATCAGCGTCAGGTCGAAGCCGTGGCGCTTCGCCTCGTCCTGCAGCACCGCGTGCGGCTCCTTGCCGTAGGCCGAGTCGTGGTAGAGGAGCACGATCTTCTTGCCCTTCAGCTTGTCGTGCCCGCCCTCCTTCTTCGCGATGTAGTTGATCATCGCCGAGGCCTGGCTCCAGTAGGTCGTGATGAGCGGGAAGACCCACGGGAACACGCGCCCGTCGGCCGCGTCGGTGCGCCCGTAGCCCATCGAGATGATCGGCACCTTGTCCTGCGGCGCCTTCTCGAGGATCGAGTAGGTGATCCCGGTCGAGAGCGGGTGGACCAGCGTGGCGCCGGTCGGGCCCTTCTTCTTGAGGCGCTCGTAGCACTCGACGCCGCGGGCGTTGTTGTACTCGGTCTCGCATTTCTCGAACGTGAACTTGACGCCGTTCACGCCGCCGTCGCGCTCGTTGAGCATGGTCAGGTAGTCCACCATGCCGCCGAAGAAGCCCGAGCCGCCGGCCGCGTACGGTCCGACCCAGTAGCCGGTGAGCGGGATGAACTGCTCCTTCGCCTGGGCGTGCGCGGCGCCGGAGGCGCCGAGCCCGATGGCCGCGGCCGCGAGGGTCGCCGCGACCGGCCGCAAGCTGCGGCCGAGGATGCTGGCCTTCATGGAATCACTCTCCTCTGTGGATTGACACCGTTCCCGTTGCCCGGCCACGTCGCCGGCGGCTCTTCTAAGGCAAACGAGCGCAACTATACGACAAGTCCGCCCGGGGGCGGCTGCCCGGGCCATCCCTCGGGGCCAACACCCCGCCCGGGGCCCCCATTCCAGCCCCCCCCGGATCCCGCGCCGACGGTCCGGTCCCGTCGCTCCGCTTCTAATGCGGGAACGGCCACAGCCGGAGCTTTTCTTTTCCGATTTGCCACAGCCGCGCCAGTCCGTGCGGCTCCACCGCCAGGAAGAAGATGATCAGGGCGCCGAAGATCATCAGCTCGAGGTTCGAGGTCATCCCCGGCGGGAGATCGATGCCGAGGGCGTGGGCGATCGGGTCGGCGTAGGAGTTGAGGAAGATCGGAAAGAGGATGATGAAGCCGGCGCCGAGGAAGGAGCCGAGGATCGAGCCCACGCCGCCGATGATGATCATGAAGAGGATCCGGAACGAGAGGTCGAGGTTGAACCCCTCGGGCTCGACCGTGCCGATGTAGGCGTACGCGTAGAGCGCCCCGGCGACGCCGCAGTAGAACGAGCTCACCGCGAACGCGAGCAGCTTGGTGTGCATCATGCGGATGCCGACCACTTCGGCCGCCACGTCCATGTCGCGCACCGCCATCCAGGCGCGGCCGGTCTCGCTGCGCACCATGTTCTTGGCGGCGAGCGCCATCAGCACCACGATCGCGAGGACGAGCAGGTACTTCTCGCGCGGCGAGTCGAACACGTAGCCGAAGATCTCGGTCTTCCCGGTCGTGATGACGCCCGACGAGCTGTAGTTGGAGAACCACGGGAACTTGGTCAGCGCCCAGACGATGAAGAACTGCGCCGCGAGCGTGGCGACCGCGAGGTAGAAACCCTTGATGCGCAGGCTCGGCAGGCCGAAGACGATGCCCACGAGCGCCGCGGCGAGGCCGCCCAGGGCCCAGGACACGAGGATCGGCATCCACTCGACGCGCAGCTCGAAGTTGTAGGCCGCGAACGCGCCCACCGCCATGAACCCCGCGGTGCCGAGGGAGAGCTGGCCCGCGTAGCCGGTGAGGATGTTGAGGCCCAGCGCCGCCAGCGAAAAGATGAGGAAGGGGATGAGGATCGCCTTCAGCCAGTAGTCGCTCGCGACGAATGGGATGACGAGGAACGCGACGAGGAGCAGGGCCGTGATCGCGATCCGGTCCTGCCGGATCGGGAAGATCTGCTGGTCTTCGGCGTAGGTGGCCTTGAACTGGCCGGCTTCGCGGTAGAGCATCTCAGCTTTCGGCTGTCGGCGATCGGGAATCAGGGGTTCGGCCGGCGCGCACCGATCACACCCGGTCGATGTGCTTCTCGCCGAACAGCCCCTCGGGCCGCACGAGCAGGAAGAGCAGCGCCACCACGTAGGCGAACCACGACTCGATTCCGCCGCCCACCATCGGGCCGATGTACACCTCGGCGAGCTTCTCGGAGGCGCCGATGATGAGCCCGCCTACGATCGCGCCCGCGATCGACTCGAAGCCGCCGAGGATCAGCACCGGCAGCGCCTTCAGCGCCACGAACGTCAGCGCGAACTGCACGCCGTTGCGCGCGCCCCAGAGGAGGCCCGCCACCAGGGCGACGAAGCCCGCCGCCGCCCACACGATCGCCCAGATCTGCTTGAGCGGGATGCCCACCGCGAGCGCGGCCTGATGGTCGTCGGCGACCGCGCGCAGCGCCCGGCCGATGCGCGTCTTGTTGAAGAACACGGCGAGCGAGGCGACCAGCACCGCCGCGATGCCGGCGCCGGCGAGGTCGAAGCTCGACACGAGGACGCCCCAGCGGTCCATCACCCACTGGATCGGCTCGTCGGGGATGCCGATGTCGAGGCCGCGGACGTTCGCGCCCCACATCGCCTGCGCCAGCCCCTCGAGGAAGAACGTGAGCCCGATGGTCGCCATGAAGAGCGAGATGGGCGGCTGGTTCACGAGCGGCCGCAGCACGACCCGCTCGGTCGCGACGCCCACGCCGACCATGAAGACGAGCGTCACGGCCACCGCGCCCCAGAAGGGCAGCGGCTTGTGGATGAGGAGGATCGTCCCCACCGCGATCGCCGCGAACATCCCCGCCTTGCGCCAGTCGCGCCCGCCGAGGGCCGCACCGCGGCCCTTCCGCACCGCGAGCACCGCCATGCCGAGGAGGATGGCCGCGATCAGCCCGGCGATCCAGCCCGGCGCGCCCCGCTCCATCAGGCCGACCGTGGTGAGCGCAGCGAGGAAGACGAGCGCCCCTTGCGCGAAGTTGAACACCCCGGAGGCCTTGAAGATCAGGACGAAGCCGAGCGCCACGAGGGAGTACATCACCCCCGAGAGCAGGCCGCCGATGAGGACTTCGAGGAAGAACTGCATGGGCTCAGGCCTTCGGCGCCGAGGGCGCCGAGGACGCCGAGTGACGCGCCAGGGCGATGCGCTGCGGGGCACGGGAGGCGAAACAGGGCTCCGCCGCCGCGCGCCGGCGGGCCATGCGGCGCGAGCGCCGTGCCGGCCCTGCGGGCGCGGCGCCGCTTCCCTCCGCGTCCTCTGCGTCGAATCGCTTCAATGCTTCACTCCCAGATAGGCGTCGATCACCGCCTGGTTCGCGCGCACCGCGTCGGGCGTGCCGTCGGCGAGCAGCTTGCCGTAGTCGAGCACCACGACGCGGTCGGAGAGGTCCATCACGACGCCCATGTCGTGCTCGATCAGGACGATGGTCGTGCCGTACTCCTCGTTGACGCTGAGGACGAAGCGGCACATGTCCTGCTTCTCCTCGATGTTCATGCCGGCCATGGGCTCGTCGAGCAGCAGGAGGTCGGGCTCGGCCGCGAGCGCCCGGGCGAGCTCGACGCGCTTCTGCAGGCCGTAGGGGAGCCGGCCGACCGGGGTCTTGCGCACGTGCTGGATCTCGAGGAAGTCGATCACCTCCTCGACCTTGCGCCGCTGCTCGAGCTCCTCGCGGCGGGCGCGCCCGATCCAGATCGCCTGCTCGAGGAAGCTCGTGCGCGTCTTGAGGTTGCGCCCGGTCATGATGTTGTCGAGCACCGTCATGCCCTTGAAGAGCGCGATGTTCTGGAAGGTCCGGGCGATGCCCTGCCGCGCCGCCTCGTGCGGGTGCACGCGGTGGCGCTTGACCCCGCGGTAGGTGACGGTGCCGGTCTGCGGGTGGTAAACGCCGTTGATGACGTTGAGCATCGAGCTCTTGCCGGCGCCGTTCGGACCGATGATGGCGCGGATCTCGTGCTCGCGGACATCGAACGAGACGTTCGCGAGCGCGCGCACGCCGCCGAAGGAGAGCGAGACGTCCTCGACGACGAGGATGGGCTCGCCGATTCTGCGCTGCGCGCTCATCGGGACTGCCCCGGACAACTGCGAAAGCGCAAAGACCGCAGAGCCCCGCGAACGACAGAGGGTCGGGCCGAGCCGGCCGCTGCGCGGGGTGTCGCCGAGCGCGCGGCGGCTCGCGGTGTCGAAGGTCTCGCGCCGGATCTCCGTCCGGGCATCCTTCGTCCCGCGGCCCTTTGCGCGCTTGGCGCCTTCGCGGTTCCGCCCCTCATCACGCCGCCCGCTGCCCCACCGCCGGGAAGGTCTTCGCGTCCTCGATCCGCAGGTTCCCGCTCACCGTCCCGGCGCGGCCGTCCTCGAAGCGCACCGGCGTCTCGATGAAGCAATCGCGCTTGCCGCCGTAGAGCGCGTCCACCAGCACCTTGTACTTCTCGCCGATGAAGCGCCGGCGCACCTTGCGCGTGCGGGTGAGCTCCTCGTCGTCGGCGTCGAGCTCCTTGTGCAGGATCACGAAGCGGTGGATCTGCGAGTTGGCGAGCTTCGGGTCCGCGGCGAGGTCGGCGTTCACCTTCTCGACGCACTCGCGCACGAGCTCGTAGGTCTCGGGCTTCGCGGCGAGGTCCTGGTAGCCGGAGTACGGCAGCCCGCGCCGCTCGGCCCAGTTGCCGACCGCCTCCATGTCGATGTTGATGAAGGCGCACACCTTGTCGCGCTGGTGGCCGAACGCGACCGCCTCCTTGATGAACGGGAAGAACTTGAGCTTGTTCTCGAGGTATTTGGGCGCGAACAGCGTACCGTCGGCGAGGCGGCCGACGTCCTTGGCGCGGTCGATGATCTTGAGGTGGCCGTCCGGGTCGAAGTAGCCGGCGTCGCCGGTGTGGAACCAGCCGTCGTTGGTCTTCGCCTCCGCCGTGGCCTCGGGGTTCTTGTAGTACTCGCGGAAGAGCCCCGGCGAGCGCACCACGATCTCGCCTTCCTCCGTGATCTTGAGCTCGACGCCGGGCGCGGGCGGGCCGACGGTGTCGGGCTTGATCTGGCCGTTCGGCTGGATGCAGACGAACACCGAGGTCTCGGTGGAGCCGTAGAGCTGCTTCAGGTTGATGCCGAGCGAGCGGTAGAAGGAGAAGAGGTCCGGGCCGATCGCCTCGCCCGCGGTGTAGGCGACGCGCACGCGGCTCATGCCGAGCGCGTTGCGCAGCGGGCCGTATACGAGCAGGTCGCCGAGCGCGTAGAGGATGCGGTCGCCGAGCGGGACGGGCTTGCCGTCGAGGATCCGCCCGCCCACGCGCCGCGCGACGCCCATGAAGTACTGGAACATCTTGCGCTTCAGCCAGCCGGCGTCCTCCATGCGGATCGTCACCTGCGTGAGCAGCGCCTCCAGCACGCGCGGCGGGGCGAAGTAGTAGGTCGGCCCGATCTCGCGCATGTCGGTGGTGACGGTCTCGCCCGATTCGGGGCAGTTCACGCAGAAGCCGCAGGCGAGCCACTGCGTGTAGGAGAAGATGTTCTGGCCGATCCAGGCGATGGGCAGGTAGGCGAGCACCTCCTCCTTCTCGCCGAGGCCCTCCATCTCCGCGGCGCCGCGGCCGGTCTCGATGAGGTTGCGGTGGGTGAGGACGACGCCCTTCGGATAGCCGGTGGTGCCGGACGTGTAGTGCATCGCGGCGGTGTCGGTCGCGGCGCCCTTCGCGATCTCGGCGTCGAGGAAGCCCGGATGCGCCTTGCCGAATTCGCGCCCGATCTCCTTCAGCCGCTCGAGCGATGCGAGCTGGCTCTGGGCGTAGTCGCGCAGCCCGCGCGGGTCGTCGTAGTAGATGTGCTCGAGCAGCGGCGCCTGCGGCAGGATCTCGAGGACCTTGTCCACCTGCTCCTGGTCCTCGACGATCACGAAGCGGATCTCGGCGTTCTGGAACACGAACACCATCTCCGCGGCGACCGCGTCCTCGTAGAGCGGCACCGGGATGCCGCCGAGCGCCTGCGCGGCGGTGATGGCGAAGTAGAGCTGCGGACGGTTGGCGCCGATGATCGCGAGGTGGTCGCCGCGCTTGAAGCCCGCCGCCGCGAGCCCGTGGGCGATCGCGCGCACCTCCTCGGCGACCTCGGCCCAGGTCCAGGTCTGCCAGATGCCGAGGTCCTTCTCGCGGATCGCCGGCCGGCCCGGCCGGACCGCGGCGTGGTGCATGAGCAGCCGCGGAAAGGTGTCGAGGGCACCGTCCGCCATCGTCTCCTCCTCTCGAACGTTGCCGGCGCGGGCCGCCCGGCCGCGCCGCTTCCCCGCACGGCCTCTTGGCGGGCCGATCGGGGCGGCCATTGTGCCCGACCGGTATGCCTTTGGCTACCAGCCCGGCCCGGCGGACACGGGACAGAAGGACGGAAGCCCCGCACGGTCCCCTGCGACGAGCGGGCGGGCGCCGCGGCTTTCGCGTCCTTCGTCGGCTGGCGAGAACCGGAGAGGGCCGGGTGCGAGCGGCCCACCGCGGCGCCGGACGCGCCCCGCGCGCGGCGCCTCAGTACGGGTAGAAACCCCGGCCCGTCTTGCGGCCGAGATAGCCGGCTTCGACCATCTCGACGAGCAGCGGCGCCGGCCGGTACTTGGAGTCCTTGAAGCCCTCGTAGAGCACGTTCATCACCGCGAGCTCGACGTCGAGCCCGATCATGTCGCACAGCGCGAGCGGGCCGATCGGGTGGTTGCAGCCGAGCTTCATCGCCTCGTCGATCTCGGCGGCGGTCGCGAGCCCCTCGCCGAGCGCGAAGATCGCCTCGTTGATCATCGGGCAGAGCATCCGGTTCACCACGAACCCGGGCGAGTTCTTCACCTTCACCGGCGCCTTGCCGATGCGCTTCGCGATCGCCTCCACCGCAGCGTAGGTGGCGTCCGAAGTGGCGAGGCCCCGGATCAGCTCGACGAGCTGCATCACCGGCACCGGGTTGAAGAAGTGCATGCCGATCACCTGCGCGGGGCGCTGCGTCGCCGCGGCGAGCCGCGTGATGGAGATCGAGGAGGTGTTCGAGGCGATGATCGCCTCGGGCTTCGCCGCGGCATCGAGCGCCGCGAAGAGCCTGAGCTTCAGGTCGAGGTTCTCGGTCGCCGCCTCGATCACGAGGTCCGCCGCGGCGGCGGCCTCGGCCTTGGTCGCGGTGCGGATGCGCGCGAGCGCGGCCGCCTTGTCGGCGGCGGTCATCTTCTCCTTCTTCACCAGACGCTCGAGGCTCGCGTCGACCGTCTTCAGGCCGCGGTCGAGCGCAGCTTGCGCGACGTCCGTCATCGTGACGGGAAAGCCCGCGACCGCGAACGCCTGCGCGATGCCGTTGCCCATGGTGCCGGCGCCGACGACGCCGATCGTCTTGATGTCCATAACGGGGGTCTTCCGTGGGGGTTCGTCTGCGAAAGCGCGGATTCTACTCGACGGCGCCGCGGCGACGGCCGTCGCGCGCCGCACGTGCCAGCGCCGCGGCGGCGCGCCCCCGCGGCGTTCTCCGCTTCTCCCGGGGATCCCGGCTTGTCTTTTCCGGCATCGCCGCCATCTCGAGCGCATCGGCGCACCCGCTCGACAGAACGAGCCGCGCGCACTACCCTCCCGCTTCCTCCCGAAGGATCCCGACCATGCCCGCCGACCCCGCCGACCGCATTCCCGAACCGAAGCTCGACGCGACCGCGCTCTACCTCGAGGAGGTCTTCACCGACCGCCGGGTGGGGACGATCCGCCGCATGGTGCCCGTGACGCGCGAGGGCGCCCCGGACGCCGCGCGCAAGGTGCTCTACATCGGCGAGACCCAGGTGATGAGCACGCTCGGGGCGCTGCCGATCGTGTTCGAGATCGACGCGGCGTCGGTCGGCGAGGCCGCCGACAAGTTCGGCGCGCTCGCCAAGGAAGCGATCGAGCGCACCCTGCGCGAGATCCAGGAGCTCCGGCGCCAGGCGGCCTCGTCGATCGTCGTGCCGCAGGGCGGGATGGGCGGCCTCGGCGGCGGCGGCCTCGGCGGCGGCGGCATCCCCGGCGGCGGGCTCGGCGGGGGCGGGAAGATCCAGCTGCCCTAGAACGAGCTCCTCCAGAACCGCGACGGCGCCAGGGACGCGAAGGCGCGCGAAAGGGTCGTCCGGCGCGAAGCGGCGGCCCCGCCTGGGCCGGGCGGCGCGGTGTTCGTCCCGGTTCGCGCCCCGGCGGCTCGGCCGAGGCGAACGCGGACAGCCCTCCCCGGCGAGCCGAAGGCGCGTCCCTCGCCTCTCGGGGCGGCGCGGGCGGGCACCCTCCCCGGACGATTCTTTCGCGTTCCTCCGCGTCCTTCGCGCTCTCGCGGTCCCGCGGCCGCAGCGGCGCTCCGGTCGGGGATAATTCGGCCCTTTCCTCGAACCGCCGGCCCGCGCCGGCATTGCATCCCCATGTCACAGTTCGTCTACACCATGCACCGCGTCGGCAAGGTCGTGCCGCCGAAGCGCGTCATCCTCAAGGACATCTCGCTCTCCTTCTTCCCGGGCGCGAAGATCGGCGTGCTCGGCCTGAACGGCTCGGGAAAATCGTCGCTCCTGCGCATCATGGCCGGCGAGGACAAGAACTTCGACGGCGAAGCGACGCCGATGCCGAACCTGCGCATCGGCTTCCTGCCGCAGGAGCCGCAGCTCGACCCGGCGAAGACCGTGCGCGAATCGGTCGAGGAGGGTCTCGGCGAGGTGCTCGAGGCGAAGAAGCGCCTCGACGAGATCTACGCTGCCTACGCCGAGCCCGACGCCGACTTCGACAAGCTCGCCGAGGAACAGGCGAAGTACGAGGCGGTGCTCGCCGCCGCCGGCGCCGACACCGAGCACCAGCTCGAGATCGCGGCCGACGCGCTGCGGCTCCCGCCCTGGGACGCGAAGATCGCGCACCTCTCCGGCGGCGAGAAGCGCCGCGTCGCGCTGTGCCGGCTGCTCCTCTCCAGGCCGGACATGCTGCTCCTCGACGAGCCGACCAACCACCTCGACGCGGAGAGCGTCGAGTGGCTGGAGCAGTTCCTGCAGAAGTTCCCCGGCACGGTGGTCGCGGTGACGCACGACCGCTACTTCCTGGACAACGCCGCGGAGTGGATCCTCGAGCTCGACCGCGGCCACGGCATCCCGTGGAAGGGCAATTACTCGTCCTGGCTCGAGCAGAAGGAGCAGCGGCTCGAGATCGAGGCGAAGCAGGAGGCGGCGCGCATCAAGACGATGAAGGCCGAGCTCGAGTGGGTGCGCGCGAACGCGAAGGGCCGGCAGGCGAAATCGAAGGCGCGCCTGGCGCGCTTCGAGGAGCTCTCCGCCTACGAGCACCAGAAGCGGAACGAAACCCAGGAGATCTTCATCCCGGTCGCCGAGCGCCTCGGCGACAAGGTGATCGAGTTCAGGGACGTCTCGAAGGGCTACGGCGACCGGCTGCTCATCGACAAGCTGTCGTTCTCGATCCCGCCCGGGGCCATCGTGGGCATCATCGGCCCGAACGGCGCGGGCAAGTCCACGCTCTTTCGCATGATCACCGGCAAGGAGCGGCCCGACTCGGGCGAGATCGACATCGGCCCGACGGTGAAGATGGCCTACGTGGACCAGTCGCGCGACGACCTCGCCGGGAACAAGACCGTCTGGGAGGACGTGTCCGGCGGGCGGGACGTCATCACCGTCGGCAAGTTCGAGATGCCCTCGCGGGCTTACCTCGGGCGCTTCAACTTCAAGGGCGCCGACCAGCAGAAGATCGTCGGGCAGCTCTCGGGCGGCGAACGCGGCCGGCTGCACCTCGCGAAGACGCTACTCGAGGGCGGCAACGTGCTCCTCCTCGACGAGCCGTCCAACGACCTCGACGTCGAGACGCTGCGCGCGCTGGAGGAGGCGCTGCTCGAGTTCGCCGGCACGGTGCTCGTCATCAGCCACGACCGCTGGTTCCTCGACCGGATCGCCACGCACATCCTCGCCTGCGAGGGCGACTCGCAGTGGACGTTCTTCGCCGGCAACTACCACGAGTACGAAGCCGACAAGGTGAAGCGCCTCGGCGAGGAAGGCGCGAAGCCGCACCGCATCCGCTTCAAGCCGCTGAAGGGCTGAAGCCGGCTGCCGCGCCCGCACGGCCCGCCCGCGGCGGCGCGCTCCGCAGAGCCGGGCGGCGAGCGTTCTCCTCTCGCAGCCGAAGGGAGCCCGAGCACAGGGGAGGCGTCATCCACCCCCACCCCGGCCCTCTCCCTGGCTGGCAGGGAGAGGGCCGGGGTGGGGCTGCCGAAGCCTCTGTCCTCTGTCCTCTGTCTTCTGTCCTCTGGTCAGCGCTTGTAGTCGGGCGACGGGAAGACCACTTTCGCCTCGGCGTACTCGGGCGGCAGCGTCACCCGCGGCAGGCCGTTCAGGTTCTGGATCGCGGCAGAGAGGTTCCCCTCGACCTGGCCCTTGGCGTTGAACCGGATCGGGCCGCCGAGCGACATGCGCTGCGCGACCGGGATGTCGGTCTGGCGGATCGCCTCGGCGAGCGCCTTCGGGTCGTTCGTGCGCGCGCGCCGGAACGCGTCGGCCGCGATCATGATGGCGTCGAAGGTGTAGCCGACGTTGGTGCCGTGGAAGGCGAGCTCGTCCTTCGGGTTGCGCTTCTTGAACGCCGCCGCCACCGTGCGCGTCATGTCCGACCTGGGGTTGTACCAGACGGTGTTGCAGATCGCGTACTCGGCGTACTTGCCGAGCGCCTTCGTGTACTGCTCCTCGTAGAGCCCGGGCGAGCCGGGGCTGATGATGCCCATGGGGTTCCAGCGCTGCCGCACCATCTCGCGGCGCAGGACGATCGCGTCGTTCAGGCGGCACACGAGCATCAGGAAGTCGGCGTTCGTCGCCTTCGCCTTCGACACCTCCACGGCGAGGTCCTTCGCCGCCGGGTCGTAGGCGATCGTCTCCACCACCCTGAAGGGCAGGAAGTCGAGCCGCGGCAGCGTCGCGCCGATGCCCTTGGCCATCGCCTGGCCGAAGGTGTCGTTCACGTGCATGAACACCGCGGTGCGCGGCGCGGTGTTGGTGGCGCGGAAGATGTCGCCGATTAGGGCGAGGCCGTTCCGCGTGAGGTCGATCGCGGTGGGGAAGTTGCGGAACACGAACTTGTAGCCCTGCTCGGTGATCTGCGGCGCGGCGGCGATGTTGATCACGAGCGGCACCCCGCGCTGCTCCGCGACCTGCGCGATCGCCACGGTATTGCCCGAATCGAACGCGCCGACCAGGACGTTCGCGCCCTCCTGCACGAGGCGCTCGGCGCGGGTGCGCGCGACGTCGGTGTTCGACTCGGTGTCGGCGCTCATCAGCTCGATGTCCACGCCGAGCACCTGCTTCAGGACCTCGGGCGCGAGGTCGGCGCCGCGCTGGCAGGACTGCCCGATCAGCGCCTGCGTGCCCGAGCGGGGCAGCAGCACCCCGACCCTGAGCTTCTGCGCCTGGGCGCGGACGATCGCGAACGGGGCCAGCGCGGCGCAAACGCCGGCGGCGGCGGCTGTCTTGGTGAACGTGCGGCGGTCCATCGTTCCTCCTCCTGTCGCGGATGCTGCTGTGCAGCGCCGGTTCGTTCCCGAGCGGAGGCCCGGGAGCGGTCGCCTCCTTCTTGTCGCACCGCCGCATCGCCTGCGCGCCGGTTGCCGGTGATTGTTATAGGCCATTACAATCGGCCGGTCAACGGCGCGTCATGAAGAAGCTCCCCTCCCCCCATCGCCCGCGTTCGATCGCGCCGATCCCCTACGTCGAGGGCGTGGACTACGACGTGATGGACGAGCTCGTCGGCTACTCGCTGCGGCGCGCGCAGGTGGCCATGTACCTCGCGTTCCACGAGGCGACGCGCGGGCTCGGCATCACGCCGCCGCGCTTCACCGCCCTGGTGCTGGTGGGGGCGAATCCCGGCATCACCCAGAGCCTGCTCGGCGAAGCGCTCGGCATGGCGCGCTCGAACGCGAAGACGCTCGCCGACTGGATGGAGACCGCCGGACTCGCCGAGCGCCGCGCGCGG
Source organism: Burkholderiales bacterium (assembly GCA_026417035.1). GTDB lineage: Bacteria > Pseudomonadota > Gammaproteobacteria > Burkholderiales > SG8-39 > JAOAEA01. The sequence goes on along the minus strand of JAOAEA010000008.1, from coordinate 45,546 downwards.
GTAGACGACGGCCGCGCCTGGGGGCTGCACCTGACGCCGCGCGGCGCGCGGCTCGTGGAGCGCATGAAGAAGCGCGTGCTCGCGGAGGACCGCCGGCGCAGCGCGCGCCTCGGCGCCGCCGACCGGGCGAAGCTGCTCGCGCTCCTCAGGAAGCTCGCCGGGTGAAGCGCCCATGAGCCGCGCCGCCCCGGTGCGCCAGGTCCCGCTCGGCCCGGCCGACGTCGCCCTGATGCATCGCGACGACGGCGCGGTGTTCCTGCGCTCGCCGCACGCGCTCGGACCCTACCCGCGCGTCCTCACCGAGCGCCTCGAGCGCTGGGCGCGCGAGGCGCCCGGGCGGACGTTCGCCGCGCAGCGCGACCCGCGCGGCGGCTGGCGCACCCTCACCTACGGCGAGGCGCACGCGCGGGTGCGCGCGGTCGCGCAGGGGCTGCTCGACCGCGGCCTCTCGGTCGAGCGGCCGGTCGCGATCCTCTCCGAGAACGACCTCGAGCACCTCGTCCTCACCCTCGCGGCGATGCACGTCGGCATCGCCGTCGCGCCGGTGTCGCCGGCCTATTCGCTCGTGTCCGCGGATTTCGCGAAGCTCCGCGAGGTGCTCGCGCTGGTGACGCCGGGGCTCGTGTTCGCCGCGAGCGGCGCGCGCTTCGCCGCGGCGATCGCGGCGGCGGTGCCGCCGGACGTGGAAGTGGTCGTCGCCGAAGCCCCGCCCGCGGGGCGCAACGCGGCCCTGTTCGCCGAGCTCGCGCGCACGGGGCCCACCGGCGCGGTCGAGCGCGCGCACGCCGCGGTCGGGCCGGACACCATCGCCAAGTTCCTGTTCACCTCCGGCTCGACCGGCCAGCCGAAGGCCGTCATCAACACCCAGCGCATGCTGTGCGCGAACCAGCAGATGCTCGCGCAGGCGCTGCCCTGGCTCACGCAGGCGCCGCCAGTCCTGGTCGACTGGCTCCCCTGGCACCACACGGCCGGCGGCAACCACAACGTCGGCATCGTCCTCTACAACGGCGGCACGCTCTACATCGACGAAGGGCGGCCGGTGCCGGGGCTCGTCGAGCGCACCGTGGCGAACCTGCGCGAGATCGGCCCGACGATCTACTTCAACGTGCCGCGCGGCTACGACGCGCTGCTGCCTTATTTCCGCGCCGACGAAACGCTGCGCCGCACCTTCTTCGGGCGGCTCGGCCTGATCCAGTACGCCGCCGCGGTGCTGCCGCAGCCGGTGTGGGAGGCCTACGAGGCGCTCGCGGTCGAGACCTGCGGCGAGCGCATCCTGTGGATCACGGGCTACGGCGCGACCGAGACCGCGCCGTTCGTCATGTGCACCAACCGCGGCGCGCCGCGCGCCGGCACCGTCGGGCTCCCGGTGGACGGGGTGGAGATGAAGCTCGTGCCGGTGGCGGAGAAGCTCGAGGTGCGCTTCCGCGGCCCGAACATCACGCCCGGCTATTGGCGCGCGCCGGAGCTCACCCGCGCCGCGTTCGACGAAGAAGGTTTCTACCGCACCGGCGACGCGATGCGCTTCATCGACCCGACCGATCCGGCGCAGGGGCTGGAGTTCGACGGCCGCATCACCGAGGACTTCAAGCTCACCACCGGCACCTGGGTGAGCGTCGGGCCGCTGCGCGCGCGCTTCGTCGCGGCGTGCGCGCCGCACGTGCAGGACGTCGTCGTGACCGGCCACGGCCGCGACGCGGTCGGCGCGCTCGTCTTCCCGAACGTCGAGGCGTGCCGCGCCCTGTGCCCGGAGCTCGCGCCCGACGCGCCGGCGCAGGCGGTGCTCGCCCACCCGGCGGTGCGCGCGCGCTTCCAGGAGCGCATCGACGCGCTCGCGGCAGCGGCGACCGGGAGCTCGACGCGCGTCGCGCGGGCGCTCGTGCTCGATGCACCGCCCTCGCTCGACGCGGGCGAGATCACCGACAAGGGCTCGATCAACCAGCGCGCGGTGCTCGCGCGGCGCGCGGCGCTGGTCGAGCGGCTCTATCTCGCCGAGCCGCCGCCCGCCGACGTGCTCCGCGCCAGGTCCGACTGAGAGGGGAACTGCAAGATGAACGTGGACGAGCTGGTTGCGATCGACATCCACACCCACGCGGAGGTGTCGACCCGGATGCTGCCCGACGAGGCGGCGAAGGAAGTGGACGAGGCGCGCGGCCGCTACTTCCGCTACGTGCCGCAGCACCCGACCATCGCGCAGATGGCGGCCTACTACCGCGAGCGGAAGATGGGTTTCGTCGTCTTCCCCGTCGACCACGAGAAAGGGCTCGGCATCCGGCGCATCTCGAACGAGGAGGTCGCCGAGAGCGCGGCCGAGCACGCCGACGTCGCGATCCCGTTCGCGAGCATCGACCCGCACCGCGGCCGTATCGGCGTGCGCGAGGCGCGGCGGCTGATCGAGCACTACGGGGTGAAGGGCTTCAAGTTCCACCCCATCATCCAGGAGTTCTACCCGAACGACCGCCTCGCCTATCCGCTCTACGAGGTGATCGCCGAGGCGCGGCTGCCGGCGCTCTTCCACACCGGGCAGACCGGCATCGGCGCCGGCATGCCGGGCGGCGGCGGGCTCAGGCTCAAGTACGCCAACCCGATCCACCTCGACGACGTCGCCGCCGACTTCCCGGAGATGCCGATCATCATGGCGCACCCGTCGATCCCGTGGCAGGACGAGGCGCTCTCGGTCGCCACCCACAAGCCGCAGGTGTACATCGACCTCTCGGGCTGGTCGCCGAAGTACTTCCCGCCGCAGCTCGTGCAATACGCCAACACGCTCCTCAAGACGCGGGTGCTCTTCGGCACCGACTACCCGCTCCTCACGCCCGACCGCTGGATCGCCGACTTCGCAAGACTCGACATCAGGCCCGAGGTGCGGCCCCTCATCATGAAAGAGAACGCCGTGCGCCTACTCGGGCTCAAGCCATGAACCCGCGTCCCCTCGCCAGCGTCGCCTACGAGGGCGAGACCGCCGTCGTCACCGTCGCGAATCCGCCGGTGAACACCATCACCGCCGCGGTGCGCGCCGCGCTCGCGCAGGCGGTCGCGGAGATCGCCGCGCGCCCCGGCCTGAAGGCCGCCGTGCTCCTCTGCGAAGGCTCCACCTTCTTCTCGGGCGCCGACATCGGCGAGTTCGCCGGCCCGCCGAAGGAGGAGGAATACCGGCGGCTCTTCAACTCGATCGAGGCGCTGCCCTTCCCGGTGCTCGCGGCGATGCACGGCACCGTGATGGGCGGCGGTCTGGAGATCGCACTCGCCTGCCACTACCGCATCGCCGCGCCGGGCACGCGCTTCGCCCTGCCCGAGGTGACGCTCGGCATCATTCCCGGCGGCGGCGGCACGCAGCGGCTGCCGCGGCTGATCGGCGTCGAGAAAACGCTCGAGCTCGTCCTCGACGCGCGGCCGGTGGACGCAGCGCGGGCGCTCGAGCTCGGCTTCCTCGACGCGGTGGTCGATGGCGACCTGCGCGCGGCAGCGATCGCGCACGCGCGCACGCTCGCAGCCCCACGGCGTACCGGCGAGATGAAGGTGGATCCGGCCACCGCGACCGAGGCGATCGTCGCGCGCTTCGCCGCGGAGGCGAGGAAGCGCTACCGCAACCGCCAGGCGCCGCTCACCGCGATCGAGGCGGTGCGCGCTTCCGCCACGCTCCCGTTCGACCAGGGTCTCGAATACGAGACCGAGCTCGTGAACCGCGCCAAGGCGACCGTCGAGTCGCAGGCGCTCGTGCACCTCTTCTTCGCCGAGCGCGAGACGCGCAGGGTTCCCGGCCTGCCCGCCGACACGAAGCCACGGCCGGTCGCGAAGGCCGCGATCGTCGGCGCCGGCACCATGGGCGGCGGCATCGCGGTGTGCTTCGCCAACGCCGGCATCCCGGTGACGGTGCTCGACGCCGACCGCGCCGCGCTCGACCGCGGGCTCGCGGGCATCGACGCCATCTACGCCGGCATGGTGAAGCGCGGGCGCATCGGCGAGGCCGACCGGGCCGCGCGCATGGCGCTCATCGGCGGGGCGCTCGACTACGACGCGGTGCGAGACGCGGACGTGATCGTCGAGGCGGTGTTCGAGGACCTCGCGCTCAAGGCGCGCGTGTTCGCCGCCCTCGACCGCGTGGCGAAGCCGGGCGCGGTGCTCGCCACCAACACCTCGACCCTCGACATCGAGGCGATCGCCGGCGCCGTCTCGCGGCCGCAGGACGTGATCGGCATGCACTTCTTCTCGCCGGCGAACGTGATGCCGCTCCTCGAGGTGGTGCGTACGTCGAAGACTTCGCCGGAGACGATCCGCACCGTGATGGAGCTCGCGCGGCCGCTGCGCAAGACGCCGGTGCTCGCGCGCGTCTGCTACGGCTTCATCGGCAACCGCATGATGGAGGGCTACGCGCGCGAGGCCGAGCGCATGGTGCTCGAGGGCGCCACGCCGCGCGAGGTGGATTCGGCGCTCGAGGACTGGGGCATGGCGATGGGCATCCTCGCGGTGTTCGACCTCGCCGGGATCGACGTGGGCGTCAACGTGCACAAGGCCAACGCCGACAAGTATCCGCCCGACCCGGCCTACTACCAGGCCGATTTCGCGCTGCACGAGGCCGGGCGCCTCGGCCAGAAGAACGGCAGGGGCTACTACCGCTACGAAGGACGCGAGCGCATCGACGACCCCGAGGCGATCGCGATCCTCGCCGAGCGCGCGGCGAAGCTCGGCATCGCGCCATGCCGGCACACCAGGGAAGAGATCCTCGAGCGCTGCCTCTACCCGCTCATGAACGAGGGCTTCCGCATCCTCGCCGAGGGCGTCGCGCTGCGCGCCTCCGACATCGACGTGGTGTGGACGTCGGGCTACGGCTTCCCGCGCTACCGCGGCGGCCCGATGTTCCACGCGCAGAGCATCGGGCTCGCCACGCTGCTCGACGGCATGCGCAAGTACCGCGACCGCTTCGGCCCGATGCACTGGGAGCCGGCGCCGCTGCTCGTCGAGCTCGTCGAGTCCGGGAAGACGCTCGCCGACTGGGAGGCGGCGCGGCGCTGAGCCCGCACCCGCCCGGGCGCTAGGCGCCCGGCGCCTCGGCCATGTCCTGCGGCCGGCGGCCGGGAAGCTCGCCGTAGGTGCGCACGCGGCCGTCCACCGCGAGCGCCGTCGGCCCGACGAAGCGCGCGCGCCCGCGCAACCGTTGCCCGGCCGGAATCGCCTCGGTCTCCTCGACGACCGCGCCGGCGAAGCGGTCGCGCTCGCGCCGCACGCGCTTCATGACGGCGCGGCCGTCGATGCGCCGGTCGCCCGGATGCACGCCGAAGAGCGGCGCGTGCTCGAGCGCGTGCGCGGCCTCCGCCGCGGCGATGAGGAGCTTCGCAGGCATGCAGCCCACCCGCGCGCAGGTCGTGCCGTAGGGGCCGCTCTCGACGAGGACCGCGCGGCCGCCGCGCTTCTCGACTTCCCGCCGCGCGTTCAGGCCCGCGGTGCCCGCGCCGACGACGGCGACGTCGGCGTTCAGGGTTCCCACGGTTTGCGTCCTCCGCGGTGCAGGGTTCGCCGCGTCCTCAGGCCCCGAGCCAGCGCAGGATCGCGGCGATGACGAGCGCGTTCGCCGTGTCGGTGTAGAGCGAAGCCGCGAGCGTGATGGCGAGGAGCGCGCGCGGCGTCTCCCCGAAACGGGCGTTCAGCCGGCGCATCACGGCGAGCCCGACCGGCATCGCGCCGAGGCTGAAGCCGATGAACCCGCCGGTCGCCGCGGCGGCGTCGCGGTCGCGGCCGAAGCCGAGATAGACGATGCCCACGGCGACCGCCACCGTCACCGTCACCTGCGCGGCCGCAGCGGCAAAAAGCATCGCGAGGTCGCCGACGAGCGCGGCCCAGTCGAGCGAGAGCATGGCGATGGCGAGGAAGATGCGCAGCGCGACCGTGCCGACGAGGTCGGTGACCTCGGTGTCGAGCGGCCGCCGCGCGGCGTCGGCGAGGTTGGTGATCGCGACGCCGGCGAGGAGCACCGCGAGGAAGGTGGGGATCTTGAACCCGAGGCCGCCGGCCCAGTCGCGCAGCGGCGGGCCGACGGCGACGCACAGCGCGATCCACAGGAGGCAGGGCAACCAGCGGTCGGAGGAGAACGGCGGCTCGCGCGGCGGCCCCGCGGCCTCGCCGCGCGCGAACACGGTCGCGCCGCGGATGTCGGCGACCCTGTGCGTCGCGAGCCAGACGGCGACCGGGCCCGCGACGAGCCCGCCGAGCACGAGGCCCAGCGTGGCGCTGCCGATGCCGATCTCGAGCGCGCCGGCGAGCGCGCGCCCCGCCTCGGCGTCCGCCCAGGCCACCGCCGTCCCGTGCCCGCCGGTGAAGGCGATGCTGCCCATGAAGAGCCCGAGCGGCTCCGGCCGCCCGAACGCGCTCGCGAGGGCGATGCCGGCGGCGTTCTGCGCGAGGATGACCGCCGTGATGCCGGCCACCACGACGAAGGTGCCCTTGCCTGCCGAGACGAGGCGCCCCAGATGCGCGCCGAAGCCGAGCGAAGCGAAGAAGACGAGGAGCAGCGCATCGCGCGGCGCGGTGGCGAACCGGAGGTCGAGCCAGCCCCCGGCGCGCAGGGCCGCGAGGAGGAGCGAGAGCACGAGGCCCGCGCTGACCGCGGGCGGGATGTTCCCGCGCTCGAGCCACGGGAGCCAGCGGTTGAGACGCCGGCCGAGCTCGATCGTGACGAGCGCCGCGACGAGCGTCCAGACGCCGGAGAGCGCGATGCTCACGCGGTCACTTCGCGGCCGTGGCGAGGCGGTCGAGCGCCGCCCGGACCTCCGCGACGACGAGCGACGTCGCGCGCGCGTTGTCCACCTCGGGGATGTCCCACCCCATGATGCGCAGGTATTTCGCGACGAGCGCGGCCGTGTCGCGGTCGATCTCGCCGCGGTAGCGCGCGATCTCGATCTCTTCCATCGAGGCCATCGTCCGCTCCCGGGTCCCGCCTCAGCCGCGGCCGACGAAGGGCATCTTCGTCGCCATGATGGTCATGAACTGCACGTTCGCCTCGAGCGGCAGGCTGGCCATGTGCAGCACCGCGTCGGCGACCTGGCCGACGTCCATGAGCGGCTCGACGGCGATCGTGCCGTTCGCCTGCGGGACGCCCTTCGCCATGCGCTCGGCCATCTCGGTGCGGGCGTTGCCGATGTCGATCTGGCCGCAGGCGATGTCGTACTTGCGCCCGTCGAGGGAGGCGCTCTTGGTGAGCCCGCTGACCGCGTGCTTGGTCGCGGTGTAGGCGATCGAATTGGGGCGCGGCGCGTGCGCCGAGATCGAGCCGTTGTTGATGATGCGCCCGCCCCGCGGATCCTGCGCCTTCATGGCGCGGAACGCCTCCTGGATGCACAGGAACATCCCGGTGAGGTTGATGTCGACCACGTTCTTCCATTGCGCGAACGTGAGGTCCTCGAGCGGAATGCCAGGCGCGCTCACCCCGGCGTTGTTGAAGAGGACGTCGACGCGCCCCCAGGCGGCCTTCGTCCGCGCGAAGAGCGCCTGCACCGACTCCGGATTCGCGACGTCGGTCGGCACGACGAGCGCGCGCGCCTCCGCCTCGCCCGCGGCGGCGGCCGTCGCCTCGAGCGCGTCCTGGCGCCGCCCCGCGAGCGCGACGCGGTAGCCGTCGCGCAGGAATGCGATCGCGGTGGCCCGCCCGATGCCGCTGCCCGCGCCGGTGATGATCGCCACCTTGTTGTGCCCCGCCATGCGCCTTCTCCCGGCCCGTGAACGAAACGAGCGCGCATGTTAGCGCAGCGTCCCGCGGCCGGCAGCGGCGCTCAGGCCGTGCGGAACACGACGCCGCGCATCGACACCGACGCGAGGTCGAACCCCTCGTTGAAGAATTCGAGCGCGTCCCCGTCGCGCCGCGCGCCGGCCGCGTAGAGGAGCGGCAGGTAGTGCTCGGCGGTGTTGACCGCGAGCTCCGCGGCGCGGCCCGCGCGCGTGTAATCGGCGAGGGCGTCGTCGTCGCCGCGTTCGAGCGCGCCGGCGACGTATGCGTCGAACTCGAGCGCCCAGTCGTAGGGCGCCGCGCCCGGGCGCATGAGCGCGAGGTTGTGCACGATGTTCCCGCTCGCGACGATCATCACGCCGCGCTCGCGCAGCGCGCCGATCTCACGCCCGAGCTCGAGGTGGCGGCGAGGCGGCGCGTCCGCGTCGATCGAGAGCTGGAACACGGGGATGTCGCCGGCCGGGTACATCGGCTTCAGCACCGCCCACGCGCCGTGGTCGAGCCCCCAGTCGGCGGTGGCGACGACGCGCGTCGAACGGATCGCGTCGATCGCGGCCTGCGCGAACGGCCGCGCGTCGGGGACGGGGTACCGCTCTTCGTAGAGCGCCCTGGGAAAGCCGTGGAAGTCGTGGATCGTCGCGAGCGGATGGCCCATGGTCACCGCGGTGCCGCGCGTGAGCCAGTGTGCCGAAACGCACAGGATCGCGTCCGGGCGCGGCAGCCGCGTACCGAGCGCCGCCCAGCCGCGCCGGAAGGGGTTGTCGGTGATGACGTTCATCGGGCTGCCGTGCCCGACGAAGAGTGCAGGCATCCGCCCGGTCATGGCGGCCACGGCGAGCGGCTCAGTGCAGCCGCGGCTTCTTGAGGTAGTCGGCGCGGTCGCCCGAGCGCACGCGCACCGCGACCGGCGCGCCCTTGCGCGCGAGCGAGAGAGGCACCTCGGCGCCGGCGGGCCCGACCCGCCAGACGCGCCGGAACAGGTCGGCGAGGCTCGCGACGCGCTCGCCGGCGACTTCGATCACCGCGTCGCCGAGCTTCACGCCGGCGCGGTCGGCGGGGCCGTTGCGCACCAGTGCGTTCACGACGAGCTGGCCCTTCATCTCGGCCGTGTACATCCCGAGCCAGGGGCGCACGGCGCCCGACCGCTGCCCGCGCGTGAGGAGGTCGTCGAGGATCGGCTCGAGCAGCTCGACCGGGACGAACATGTTCGCCTCGACTTCCTCCTCGCCCACGCGCTCCTGGACGAAGAGGGAGCCGATGCCGGCGAGCGTCCCGTCCGCCGCGAGGAGTGCCGCGCCGCCCCACTGCGGATGCGCCGGCGCGGTGAAGATCGCCTCGTCGAGGACGTACTCCCAGTAGCCCGCGAACTCGCGCTTGGCGATGACGTTCGCGCTGAGCGCATGGCCGCGGCCGCCCTGGCCGATCACGACCACGTCGTCGCCCGGCGCGAGCGACCCGCCGCGGCCGCGCTCGAGCGCCGGGAGGCCGAGCTTGCCGAGCGGCATGACGAGGCCGAATCCGGACGCGAAGTCGTAGGCGATCGGGTGGCCGGGCACGACGCGCCCGTCGCCGGTCGTCACCCAGATCGACTCGGCTTCGGTCACGAGGTAGCCGATGGTGAGGAGAAGGCCGTCGTCGCGGATGACCACGCCGCTGCCGACGCGCTCGGTGCCGAGGATCGCCGCCGTGAAGGCGTCCTCCGGCACCTCGGCGCGCAGCATCACGACGGCGTCGAGGGCGCGCGCGAGGTCGAAGCCGAGCTCGTCCTGCTTCGGCTGCATGCTGGGCGGGAAGGACCAGGCGGGGGTGTCGGGCATGGCGGATGGATCCTGCGACGCCGGGCCGCGGCACGCCCGGAACAGGTGCGATCTTACGCCACGCGGCGTGCGGCGCGGAGCCCCCGCTCGGATCGATTCCACGAATGGATCAGGGCATCCTCCGACCTCGGGGGTCCACGGGGGATGTGTCCCCGTTCGTTCAGACCGTCCCTAGCCGCCGACGCGCGCGAAGGGGATCTCGAGCACCGACGGCGGGATGCGGACGAGCCCGTGGAGCGGGTTGTAGAGCTCGAGGATCAGGAAGAGCGCGCCCGCAGCCGCCAGCGCCGCGAGCGCGAAGGCCGCGAGGACGGTGCCGTTGCGCGGCGCGAGCAGCCCGAACCCGAGGAAGATGAGCATGAGCCACGCGACCAGGATGGCCACGATCGCGGTGTGGATCCCCGTCTGCGTCAGCTCGACGAGCTGCCATCCCGCGTGGGCGAGTTGCGCGGCGGTCTGCCGCGCGCGCGCCTGCGCCGAGCGTTCGGCCTCCGTGGCGGCCGGCAGCGCGTCGACGAGATCCTGCAGGCGCAGCAGCGCGTCGATGGGCCGTCCCGCCGGGAGGGTCGGCGCCTCCGAACGCGCGTCCGGCCAGAGCGTGCGCAGGGCCGAGCCCATGGTCTGCCGCAGCAGCACCCGCGCCGCGTCCGCGCCCGGCCCACAGCGGGCGAGGTCCCGGTCGAGCGTGGCCGCGTCGGCGGCGATGCGCTTCAGGTCGCCGGCGACCTCGTCGTAATAGCCCTTGGCCGCGCCGACCATGAAGCCGAGCACGAGACCGGTGAGGGTGACGACGAGCCCCACCGCGCGCGTGACCGCGTCCTTCGACGCGTCGCTCACGTGGTGCTCCGGCAGGAGCGTGCGCAACGCCATGCCCGCGAGCCCCGCCCCGAAGACGAGCGCGAGCACCGCCCCCGCCACCGCAGTCGCCGACATCGGTCCTCCTTCGCCCGGCCGTCCGGCGCGGGCAGGGCGTTGCCGATGGGGAACACGTCCCCCCCGGCTCACGGGCCGCCGAGAAACGCCCCCGAGCGCCCCGGTCGTGGTCGCCGGCGGCGCGTGCCGGGAAGTGTCTTTCAGCGGGCTGCCAGTGTAAGCCGGGCCGCAATCACCGGCCGAGCCGCTCGCCGTGCTCGCGGGTCGCGTGGAAACCGACCTGCGGCCAGCGCTCCATGGTCACCTGCAGCTCGTACTTGCTCGCCGAGAGATACACCGGGTTGTCGTCCACGTCGCGGGCCATGCGCGCCGCGAGCTCGCGCTCGAAGCGCCGTTGCGTCGCCGCGTCGGGGAACGTGACCCAGCGCGCCGTGTGGATGCCGGGCGTGTCGTACACGGCGTCGACCTTGTACTCGGTGGCGAGCCGCTGCGCGACGATCTCGAACTGCAGCGGCCCCACCGCGCCGAGGAGCGCGGTGTTGCCCGCGGCGAGCGTGAGCACCTGGATCGCGCCCTCCTCGCCGAGCTCCTGCAGGCCCCTGGCGAGCTGCTTCGCCCGGAACGGGTCGCGCGGCCGCGCCTCGCGGAAGAGCTCCGGCGCGAAGTAGGGGATGCCGCGGAAGGCGAGCGCCTCGCCCTCGGTGAGCGTGTCGCCGATCTGCAGCTGGCCGTGGTTGTGGATGCCGATGATGTCGCCGGCGACCGCGTCCTCGCTCGCCACCCGCTCGGCGGCCATGAACGTGAGCGCGGCGCCGAGCTTCATGTCGCGGCCGGCGCGGACGTGGCGCACTTTCATGCCCGGCCGGTAGCGGCCCGAGCACACGCGGAAGAACGCGACGCGGTCGCGGTGCTTCGGGTCCATGTTCGCCTGGATCTTGAAGACGAACCCGCTGAACGGCGCCTCGGCGGGCTCGACCACGCGCGTGCCGCCGTCGCGCGGCTGCGGCGGCGGCGCCCATCGCACCAGCGCGTCCAGGACCTCCTGCACGCCGAAGTTGTTGATCGCCGAGCCGAAGAACACGGGCGTCTGCGTCCCGGCGCCGAAGCGCGCGCGGTCGAACGGCGCCGCGGCGCTGCGGATGAGCTCGACGTCGTGCCGTAGCGCGCCCGCCTCGTCCGGAAAGAGCGCGTCGATCGCGTCGAGCCCCGCGATCACCTCGGCGTCGCGCGCCGCGCGCTCCTCGCCGGGCGCGAACCGCAGCAGGCGGTCGGCGAGCAGGTGGTAGACGCCGCGGAAGCGCTTGCCCATGCCGATCGGCCACGTGACCGGCGCGCAGTCGATGCCGAGCACCGACTCGATCTCCTCGAGGAGCGCGAGCGGCGCGCGCACCTCGCGGTCGAGCTTGTTCACGAAGGTGATGATCGGCGTGGCGCGCAGCCGGCAGACCTCGAGCAGCTTCAGCGTCTGCGCCTCGACGCCCTTCGCGGCGTCGATCACCATCACCGCGGCGTCCACGGCGGTGAGCACGCGGTAGGTGTCCTCGGAGAAATCCTCGTGGCCGGGCGTGTCGAGGAGGTTGATGGTGTGGCCGGCGTACTCGAACTGCATCACCGAGCTCGTGACCGAGATGCCGCGCTGCTTCTCGACCGCCATCCAGTCGGAGGTCGCGTGGCGCGCGCTCTTGCGCGCCTTCACCGTGCCGGCGAGCTGGATCGCGCCGCCGAAGAGGAGCAGCTTCTCGGTGAGCGTGGTCTTGCCGGCGTCCGGGTGGGAGACGATCGCGAAGGTGCGGCGGCGGGCGACGTCGCGCACGAGGTCGGGCGGGAACGGGGGCAGCGTCATCGGGCAAGCGAAAAGCAAAGCCGCCGGCGGAGGCCCAAGGGCGCACCGCGGGCGGCGAGGCGCGCATGATACCAGCCGGCGGCGCGTCTCAGACGAGCGGCCGCCGGGCGCACCAGTCGGCGATCGCCTGGCGCACCTCCACCGGCCGCTCGGTGAGCGGCCAGTGCTCCGCGTCGATCATCACGATCTCGGCGTCGGCGAACCCGGCCGCGACCTGCTGGGTGAGCGCCGGGTCGGCGAACGTGCCGCCGCGGGAGAGGATGAGCAGCGCCGGCGCGCGGAGCGTCTCGAGCGGCGGCGCGCGGCGGAACATCTCGGCGAGCTCGGCGAGGTAATTCGCGGTGCGGAAGGTCCTGAGGTCGGCCCGCGGCGAGCTGTATCGCCGCACGAACGCCTCGGTGTCGCGCGCCGAGGCGAGCGCCTTGCGCGCCTCCCGGTCGAGCTCGGCGAGGTCGAGCGCGGGGATGTGCCTGCGCGCGAGCCCGAGCGCGTTCGCGCCGCGCACGAGCGCCGCCGCCGCGCGGAAGAGCGGCCCGCAGCGGGCGATCCAGACGGCGCGGCCGCGCAGCGCTTCGCGGAAGAGCGGGTCGATCAGCACGATCCCCGCGGTGCGCCCGGGATGGCGCGCGGCGAAGACGAGCGCGACCTGCGCGCCGAGGCTGTGGCCGACGACCACCCCGCGCGGGTGCCCCTCGTGCTCCAGCACCGCCGCGAGGTCGTCGGCCCAGCGCTCGAGCGTGAGCGGCCCGGACCACGGCGAGCCGCCGTGGCCGCGCAGGTCGACGCGCACGAGGTCCCAGCGCGCCGCGAGCGGGGTGTGCGCGACGAACTCCGACCAGCGGGTGAGGTTGCTCGCGAGGCCGTGCACCAGGACGAGCGCGCGCCCCGGGCGGGGCGACGCGGCCGGCGTCACGCGATACGCGATCGCGGCGCCGTCGGGCATCCTGAGCGTGCGCGGGATCTCCATGCGGGTGCGCGTTTTGCCGCATCATCGCATCCCGGCGGCCAGACACGAGGAAGACCATGCGGGCGGCGTTCTACGAAGCGAAGGGCCCGGCGCGCGCGGTGCTGCGCGTCGGCGAGCGGCCGGCGCCGGAGCCGGCCCCGGGCGAGGTGCGCGTGCGCGTGCACGTCTCGGCGGTCAATCCGTCGGACACCAAGGCGCGCGGGGGCTACCGCGGGAACGTGACGATGCCCTTCCCGCTCGTGATCCCGCACCAGGACGGCGCCGGGGTGATCGACAAAGTCGGTCCGGGCGTCGATCCGGCGCGCGTCGGGGAGCGCGTGTGGGTGTACGAGGCGAACCTCGGGCGGCCGTTCGGCACCGCGGCCGAGCTCACCACCGTGCCCGCGCACAAGGCGGTGCGCCTGCCCGACGGCGTCGGCTTCGAGACCGGCGCGTGCCTCGGCATTCCGGCGATGACCGCGCATCGCTGCGTGCTCGCCGACGGTCCGGTCGCCGGCAGGACGGTGCTCGTACAGGGCGGCGCGGGCGCGGTCGGCTACTACGCGGTGCAGATAGCGAAGCTCGGCGGCGCGCGTGTGATCGCGACGGTGAGCCGCGACGAGCAGGCCGGGCGCGCCCGCGAGGCCGGCGCCGACGCGGTGGTGAACTACAAGGCCGAGGACGTGGCTGCGCGGGTGAGGGCGATCACCGGCGTCGAGGCGGGCGTCGATCGGGTGATCGAGGTCGCCTTCGGCGTCAACGTGCGCACCGACGTCGCCCTGCTCAAGCCGAACGGCGTGATCGCGGCCTACGCCTCCGACGCCGTCCACGAGCCGCAGATCCCCTTCTGGCCGATGCTCGCGAAGGACCTCACGGTGCGCTTCGTGCTCGTTTACGCGATGCCGCGGCAAGCGCACGACGAGGCGGCGTCCTTCATCACCGATGCCCTCGCGCGCGGCGCGCTGCGCCACCAGATCTTCCGCGTGTTCCCGCTCGACGAGATCGCGGCGGCGCACGAGGCCACCGAGGCGATGGCGAACGTCGGCAAGGTGCTGGTGCGGATCCCCTGAGCGCTCGTTTAGAATCGGGTTCAGCAGACGGGGGACAGGACGACACAGGCCCGAGAACGGAAGGCGCAAGGAACGCTCGATCCCGCATCCCGCGTCCCCGCATCCCGCATCCCGCGTCCCGAATCCCGAATCCTGATCCCCGCCCCCCATGCTCGCCTCGCTGCGCGAACTGTTCGAGAAAGCCGCCGGCACGACGCCGGACGCCGACGACGAGGAGCACGCCGTGGCGGTCGCGGCCGCGGTGTTGATGCTCGAGGTCGCGCGCTCCGACGATGGCGTCTCGGCCGAGGAGCGCGCGGCGACGGCCGCCGCAGTGCGCACGAAGTTCGGCCTCGACGCCGCCGAGGCCGAGCGCGTCATCGCGATAGCCGAGGAGGAGGCGCGCGAGGCGACCGGCCTCTATCCGTTCACCTCGCTCATCAACCGCGAGCTCTCCGCGGCGCAGAAGGAACGGCTGCTCGAGCTCGTCTGGCGCGTCGCCTACGCCGACGCCGAGCTCGACGCGCACGAGCTGCACCTCGTGCGCAAGATCGCGAACCTGCTGCACGTCCCGCACGCCACCTACGTCGGCACGAAGCTGCGTGCCCGCGACGCGCAGGCGAAGCCTGCCGGCGGGAAAGGCCGCCGCTAGACGCATGCCGGACGCGGAGCCGGTCAGCCGCTGCTTCGCGCCGACCTACCGCGAGGCGCGCGCGGGCTTTCTCGAGGCAGTCCGCCGGCGCGGCCTCGCGCCCGAGTCGCACGTGCACCCGGCGGCACGCGGCGCGGAAGGCGAGGCGCTCGCGATCGACGTCGCGCTCGCCGGCGCGGCGGACGCGCCCGCGATCCTCGTCGTCACCTCGGGCACGCACGGTGCCGAGGGCTTCTGCGGCTCCGGCGTGCAGCGCGCGCTGCTCGCCGACGACGATCTCCTGCGGCGCGCCGGGTCGGGCGGCGTCGCCCTGCTCCTCGTGCACGCGGTCAATCCGTACGGCTTCTCGCACCTCAGGCGCGTGAACGAGGAGGGCGTCGACCTCAACCGCAACTTCGTCGACTTCGCGGCGCCGCGCGCGCCGAACGAGGCGTACGCCGCGGTGCACGACCTCCTCGTGCCCGCCGCATGGCCGCCGACGCAGGCCAACCGCGACGCCGTCGCGGCGCGCACGGCGGCGATGGGCGCGGCGCGCTTCCAGGCCGTCGTCACCGGCGGGCAGGGCGTGCGGCCCGACGGGCTCTTCTACTCGGGCGAGCGGCCGGCGTGGAGCAATGCGACGCTGCGCGACATCCTGCGCCGCCACGGGAGCGGCCGCGCACGCGTCGCCTGGATCGACATCCACACCGGCCTCGGGCCGCAGGGGCACGGCGAGAGGATCTTCGCCGGGGTGAACGACGCCGCCGAGCTCGCCCGCGCGCGCGCCTGGTACGGCGCCGACGTGATGTCCTACTACGACGGCGGCTCGGCGTCCGCGGAAGTACGGGGCCCCGTCCCGATGTGCGTGTACGACGAGTGCCCGCGGGCCGAGACGACGAGCATCGCGCTCGAGTTCGGCACGCACCCGATGGCGACGGTGCTCGATGCGATCCGCGGCGACCACTGGCTCGCGGTCCACCCCGACGCGCCGCCCGCCGTGCGCGACGCGGTGAAGCGGGCCATGCGCGACGCTTTCTACGTCGACAGCGACGGCTGGCGCGGCATGGTCCTCGGCCAGGCGCGCACGACCGTCCTCCAGGCGGTGATCGCGCTGTCGGCGCGCGGCTGAGGCTGCGCCGCGGCGCTCACCGCGGCACCGCGCCGGCGGTCCGGAGCGCGCGGACCTCGCGGCGCTTCGCCTCGAGGCGCGTGGCCTCGTCCGCCCCCGGTGCGGATGATGATCCCGTGCCCGGCGGAACGGGCCTCGCAGGCGGGATCGGCGAACCGGTCGTACGCCCGCGGGTTCGGCAGCGCGAGCGGTCCCTCGACCTCCGGCGCGACGAGCCAAGACGACCAGGGCTGCGGCGAGCTTCCCGGCGGGAGAAGTCCGGGTTGTGGCGAGAGCCGCAGTGGTGCTCGCGCGTGATCGCCTGGCCGCGCGCGAACCGCGCGGCTGGGGTATGTTGCAGCGCCACGTGACCGCTCGACCCGGGAGACCGCATGTTCGAGACCACCATCGCCGGCAGCCTGCCCAAGCCGGGCTGGCTCGCGGAGACGGGGAAGCTCTGGCCGCGCTGGCGGCTCGAGGGCGAGGCGCTCGCGCGAGCCAAGCTCGACGCGACGCTCCTCTGGATCAAGGAGCAGGAAGACGCCGGCATCGACATGGTGACCGACGGCGAGCAGTCGCGGCAGCACTTCGTGCACGGCTTCCTCGAGCAGGTGGCGGGGATCGACTTCGACCGGAAGGTCGAGCTCGGCATCCGCGCGAACCGCTACAAGGCGTTGGTGCCCACGGTCGTCGGGCCGCTTCGCCTCGAGGGCCGGGTGCACGCCGCCGAGGCGCGCCTCGCGCGCGCGCGCACGCGGCGCAAGCTCAAGTTCACCCTGCCCGGCCCGATGACGATCGTGGACACGATCGCCGACCGCCACTACGGCGACCGCGCGAAGCTCGCCATGGCGTTCGCGGAGCTCCTCAACGAGGAAGCGCGCGCGCTCGCCGCGGACGGCGTGGACATGGTGCAGTTCGACGAGCCCGCGTTCAACGTCTACACGGACGACGTGAAGCGCTGGGGCATCGCGGCGCTCGAGCGCGCGGCGGCGGGCCTCGCCTGCCGCACGGGCGTGCACATCTGCTACGGCTACGGCATTCAGGCGAACCTCGACTGGAAGGCGACGCTCGGCGCGGAATGGCGCCAGTACGAGGCGGTCTTCCCGGCGCTCGCGGCGAGCCGCATCGACGCGGTGTCGGTCGAGTGCATCCACTCGCGCGTGCCGATGCGGCTGCTCGCGCTGCTCGCGGGCAAGGACGTGATGCTCGGCGTGATCGACGTCGCCTCGGACCGTGTCGAGACGCCCGAGGAGGTGGCCGGGGTGATCGCCGCGGCGACGGAATTCGTGCCGAAGGCGCGGATCCTTCCCTGCACGAACTGCGGCATGGCGCCCATGGACCGCGGGGTGGCCGGCGCCAAGCTCGCGGCCCTGGCCGACGGCGCGCGACTCGCGCGCGAGCGCCTCGCTTGACCGCCCGTCTCCACCACGCGAGCACGCCCGGCGCGGCGGGCGTGCCGGCAGCGCGGCCTCGCTCGACCGGTTGCTCGGGCTGCGGTGACGGCTACGGCGCGAAGCCGGCTTCGCGCTGGTGGCGGATCGCCAGGACCTCGACGCGGTCCTCGCGCGCCTGCACCCGGTAGAGCGCCACGTAGCCGGTCTTCCCGCGGGAGATCACGAGCTCGCGAAGCGGCCCGCGCACCGCGCGGCCGATGTACGGATGGCGAGCGAGGACGCCGATGCCGTCCGCGATCGCACGCGCCGCCTCGCCCGCAGCCACAGGGTCGTGCCCGGCGATGAAATCGAAGAGCCGGTCGAGGTCGGCGAACGCCCGCTCGCTGTAGAACACGGCGGCCAAGGAAAGCCCTCGGCCCCTACCGCTTGCGCCTGGCCCTTCTCGCCGCCGCTGGCCTGACCGCCGCCTTGCCGCGCGCACGGGCCACGATGTAGGCGTGGACGTCTTCGGCGGCGTATAGGGGGCCGCCGGCATCGACGGCCGCGGCGCTCGCTTCCGCGTCGGCGATGAACGCCTCGCGCATCTCGGCGAGCGCCGCCTGCGCCTCGAGCGCCTCGACCATCCACGCGTGCGTGGTCTTCCCCGCGGCCGCCGCGAGCGGCGCGATGCGGGCCTTGAGGTCGTCGGAGAGTTTGAGGGTGGTGGTCGCAGCCATCGGCGGTCCCGCTGGACGAAGTGACACCAAGGTATCACCCGGCGGACGCCGGCGTCAACGGCGGGCGAAGCCGGGCCGGCGCGCGAGCCACCGCGCGGCGCGGCCGCTCACACCATCAGCAGGGCGAGCTCCGGCGCGAGCTCGCGCGCGCCGAACCGCACGCGGAAGAGCTGCTCGTCGGCGGCGCGCAGGCGCCGCGAGAGCTCGCGGGCGATGTTCGTCTGCACCAGCGCGAACTGCTCGAGGTCGGTCTCGAACAGCCTGAAGAAGCTCTCGGTCGAGAGCTCGATCGCCGTGCAGGCTTCGGTGGCACGCACCGACGCGCTGCGCGGAAAGAGGTCGATGAGGGCCATCTCGCCGAAGCAGTCGCCCGCCGCGAGGCTGCCGATCGCGTGCTCCACGCCCTGCCACTCCTTCAGGAGCTCGACGGCGCCGCGCTCGAGCACGAACATCGAGACGGCGCGGTCGCGCTCGCGGAAGAAGTATTCGCCGGGCGCCACCCGGACCGTCGCCGAGGCCGCGAGGAGCGCCTCGAGCACGTCCGCGCGCAGCCCGCCGAAGATCGGCATCGCCTGGAGCGCTGCAACCCGTGCCTCCTCCACCGGCGCCTCCGCTGTGGATTCACCTCGGGAGGCACAGCGTACACGCCGGCGCGGCGCGTCGCCATCCCGGGACCCCGGAACCCCGCCGTCCGGGCACGCGCTCAGCCGCCCACGACGCGCGTCGGCCCCTCCGTCGGCTCGAAGCGGAAGTGGCGGCCGTGGAACGCATCGAGCCCGGCGCGGTGCGCGATGCTCACCACGGTGGTGCCGGGGAGCTCGGCCGCGAGCAGGCCGTAGAAAGCGCGCTCCGTCTCCTCGTCGAGCGCCGAAGTCGCCTCGTCGAGGAACAGCCAGTCGGGGCGGTGCAGGAGCGCTCGGGCGAGCGCGAGCTTCTGCTGCTCGCCGCCGGAGAGCTGCATCGCCCAGTTCGCCGTCTCGTCGAGTCGCGGCACCAAGGCGTCGAGGCGCACCGCGGCGAGCACGCGCGCGATCTCGGCCGCGCCGAACGCGTCGGGGGGCGACGGGTAAGCGACCACCTCCCGCAGCGAACCGGTCGGCACGTAGGGCTTCTGCGGCAGGAACATCACCCGTGCGCCCGCCGGCACGCGCACGCGGCCGCGGCCGAACGGCCAGATCCCGGCGAGCGCGCGGAACAGCGTGCTCTTCCCGCTGCCCGACGGTCCGGTCACGAGGACCTGGTCGCCGGGACGGATGGTGAACGCCGCGCCGGCGACGATCGGCCGCCCGTTGGGCAGCACGAGCTCGAGCGCTTCGGCGGCGTAGGCCCCGCCGCCGTCGGCGAGCACGCCGATGCCCGTCTCGCGCCGGCGCTCCGCCGCGGTCGCGACGAGCGCGTCGTGGAAGGTGAGCAGGCGGTCGGCGCTCGCCTTCCACTCGGCGATGCCCTGGTAGTTGGTGACGAACCAGGAGAGGGCGACCTGCACGGCGGCGAACGCGGCCGCGGTCTGCATCAGGGTGCCGAAGTCGGTCTCGCCGGCGAAGTAGCGCGGCGCGGCCACGAGGAACGGGAACACCACCGCCAGCTGGTTGTAGCCGGTGCGGAACGCCGTGAGGCGCCGCGTGTAGCGCATCAGCCGCCACCAGTTGCGCCGGATGTCCTCGAAGCGCGCGAACAGGCCCGCCTTCTCCCGCGCTTCGCCGCCGTAGAGCGCCGCGCCCTCGGCGTTCTCGCGCAGCCGCACCAGCGCGAAGCGGAAATCGGCCTCGAGCCGCTGCTTCTGGAAGTTGAGCGCGATGAGCGGGCGGCCGATGAAGTGGGAGAGGACGCTCCCGGCGATCGCGTAGCCGAGCGCGGCCCACACCATGTAGCCCGGGATGCCGACCGCGGCCCCGGGGAGCTCGAGCACGAGCGTGCCCGAGAGGCGCCACAGGATGACGACGAAGGACACGAGCGAGACGAACGACGCGAGCAGCCCGAGCGCGAGGTCGAGCGTGACGCCGGTGAAGAACTTGAGGTCCTCCTGCATCCGCTGGTCGGGGTTGTCGGTGCCCCGCGCCTCGAGCTCGAGGTGGTAATAGACCTTGTCGGCGAGCCAGTCCGACACGTAGGCGTGCGTGAGCCACACCCGCCAGCGCATCTCGAGCATCTGCTGCAGGTACACCTTGTACATCGCCGCCACCGTCATCAGCGCGGCGAGGACGCCGAAGTGCACGAGCAGCCGCTCGAAGTCGCCGACGCTCTTCTGCTCCACCGCGTTGAAGAACGGGCGGCTCCACTGGTTCACCAGCACCTCGGTGTACACGACGCCGAGCGCCGCGGCGACCGTGCCCACGAGCAGGAGCCACGCCCGGACGCGCTCGTCGCCCTTCCAGTAGGGGACGAGCAGGCGCCAGACGCGGGCGAGGAACCCGCCCTCGCCGAGGAGGAGTTTCCGATCGTTCATGGCCGGTGCCTCTGCAACCGTGACGGCGCCGCGCGCGGGCGCGGCGGGATCAAGGGTATCCGGGGGCGCGGCGCCCCGAGCCGACCGGGCGCGCGGCGCGCGGCCGCGACCGTGGGGCGGCAGGCCCCGTCAGGCGCCCGCCTCGGTGTTGATGCGGCTGCGCAGCGCGCGGTAGCCCTCGTCCACGTGCTCGCCGAAGAGCGGGTCCTGGCCGGGCGCCACCGCGGCGGAAACCGCCTTCCAGTCTTCGTCGGTGAGCAGGCGCTCCGCGACCGGCATGATGCCGGTCTCCTCGGCGTTGATGTGGTGCCGGTAATAGACGAGGTACATCGAGAGCTCGCGCTCGATCGCCGCGCGCTCCACGATGCTGCCGTCGAGGACCGACTCGAGGAGATGCTGCAGCCGCTCGCCCGCCGCGGCGATGACGCGGTGCTCCTGCTGCAGGCGCGCGACCGTGGGCGCGAGCGCCGGGTCGTGACGCACCAGCCGGTCGAAGGCGGCGTCCTCGCGCGGGTGGTGATAGCGGTCGGGGAAGTGTCGCAGGTAGCTCAGGATGTCGAGCAGGAGCTCGTAGTTCGGGCGCTCCTCGGCGTGGAAGACGGCGACCTCGCGCTCGAAGAGCTCGAGCAGGCGCGCGAAGTTCCGGTGCTCGGCCCGCCAGCCGTTGATCTGGGGTTTCATCCGCGAATCCTCCGCTTGCACGGGGCGCCGCCCCTCGGCCCGAGTCTACCGCGCCGTGCTGCTGCAAGGCAGCACTCGCGGCCGCCCTGCACGGCCTTTGCCTTGGCTCAATGCGGCCGGCGCAAGACGGGGGGAGGATTTTGCAAGGACGCCGATGGCGCGCTGCCGCGGCGCAAGCGGCGGCGCGCCGCAACGGAGGAGGGAGCGCCATGACCAACATGCAGCTCGCGCCGGGCGCCCCGATGCTGCGCGATCCGCTCGTCAACCGCGGCACCGGGTTCACGGCAGCGGAGCGCGAGCTCTTCGCGCTGCGAGGGTTGTTGCCGCCGCGCGTCGAGTCGATCGCGGAGCAGGCGGCGCGCGTCGTCGAGAACGTCCGCGCGAAAGCGAGCCCCATCGAGAAGCACCTCTACCTCGCCGCGCTCCAGAACGAGAACGAGACGCTCTTCTACCGCGTCGTGCTCGACCACCTCGCGGAGATGCTGCCGCTCGTGTACACGCCGACGGTCGGCGAGGCGTGCCTCGAATGGAGCCGCCGGTACAGTGCGCCGCGCGGCCTCTACGTCACGCCCGAGGACCGCGGGCGCGTCGCGGAAGTGCTTCGCCACTGGCCGCGCCGCGACGTGGCGATCATCGTCGTCACCGACGGCGGGCGCATCCTCGGCCTGGGCGACCTCGGCGCGAACGGCATGGGCATTCCGGTCGGCAAGCTCGCCCTCTACACCGCCTGCGCGGGCGTCCCGCCGGAGCGGTGCCTGCCGGTCACGCTCGACGTCGGCACCGACAACGCCGCGCTGCGGGACGACCCCTTCTACATCGGCCGCCGGGCGCCGCGGCTCAACGACGGGCCCTACGAAGTGCTCGTCGGCGAGTTCCTGGCCGCGACGCAGGAGGTCTTCCCCGGCGTGGTCGTGCAGTTCGAGGACTTCGCCAACGCGAATGCCTTCCGGCTCCTCGCGCAGTACCGCGAGCGGCTCTGCTGCTTCAACGACGACGTCCAGGGCACCGGCGCGATGGGCCTTGCGGGCCTCATGGCCGCGGGGCGGATCTCCGGCCGCAGCCTCGCGGACGAGCGCGTGCTCTTCGTGGGCGCCGGCGAGGCCTGCCTCGGCATGGGCGCGGCGCTCACGGCGGCGCTGCGCGGCGAAGGTCTCGCCGAGGCGGAGGCGAAGTCGCGCTGCCTGTTCGTCGACTCGACCGGCACGGTGGTGACGGGCCGTGCCGACCTGCCCGCGCACAAGCGCGCGTTCGCGCAGGACCGCGCCGCCTTCCCGGATCTCGTGGCGACGATCGAGGGCTTCCGGCCGACCGCGCTCGTCGGCGCGTGCGGGCAGGGCGGACGCTTCACCGAGCCGGTGATCCGGGCGATGGCGCGCGTCGCCGAGCGGCCGGTGGTGTTCGCGCTCTCGAATCCGACGTCCAAGTCCGAGTGCACCGCGGAGCAAGCCTACGCGTGGAGCGAGGGCCGCGCGATCTTCGCGAGCGGCAGCCCGTTCGCGCCGGTCACGCTCGGCGCCCGCACGCACGCCCCCGGCCAGGCCAACAACGCCTACATCTTCCCCGGCGTGGGGCTCGGCCTGCTCGTCTCCGGCGCGTGCCGCGTGACCGACGCGATGTTCCTCGCCGCCGCCAGGGCGCTCGCGGGCATGGTGACCGGCGACGACCTCGCGCTCGGGCGCGTCTTCCCGCCGCAGGACCGGCTGCGCGAAGTCGCCACGGCCGTCGCGGCGGCGGTCGCGCGCGTCGCCTTCGACACGGGGCTCGCGAGACGGCCGCGGCCCGCCGATCTCGACGCGGCGATCCGCGCTGCGATGTACCGGCCCGAATACGCGTAGCGGATTCCGCGCGAAACCGACCCGGCGTGGCCCCGCCGGTCCCGATCGCGGAAAGGCGCGCAGCGCGCACGAATGGATCGGGACGCGCCCGACGGCTGCGGGGTTGCCCGCCACGCGGGTCCGCGGCAGACTCCCGGAGCCGCACGCATGCAGTCCCTGCGCTCGTTCGTCTTCACGGCGTTCTTCTTCGCCGGCACGCTCGCCTTCGCGGTGTTCGTGCTCCTGTGCGCGCCGTTCTCCAACTGGCATCCCTGGTGGATCGTGCCGGTCTGGGCGCGCGTGCAGCTCGGCGCGCTGCGCCGCCTGTGCGGCCTCGGCTACGTCGTGGAGGGACGCGAGAACCTCCCCGCCGGCAACCACATCGCGATGTGGAAGCACTCCTCCGCGTTCGAGGCCATCGCGCAGGGCCTCGTGATCCCGCGGCAGGCCTGGGTGCTCAAGCGCGAGCTCATGTGGGTGCCGCTGCTCGGCTGGGCGGTGGGCTGCATGCGCCCGATCGCGATCGACCGCAAGGCCGGCCGCAGCGCGGTGGACCAGGTGCTCGCGCAGGGCAAAGAGCGGCTCGCAGCCGGCCTCTGGATTTCGATGTTCCCCGAGGGCACCCGGACCCCGCCCGGCGAGACGCGCCGCTACGGGATCAGCGGCGCGCTCCTCGCTTCGCAGACGGGCAAGTGGATCGTGCCGGTCGCGCACGACGCGGGCGATTACTGGCCGCGCCGTGCGCTCCTGAAGAAACCGGGCACGATCCGGATCGTCATCGGGCCACCGGTCACGAACACCCTCGGCCGCGACCCGCACGACATCAACGCCGAGGTGCAGGCGTGGATCGAGGCGAAGGTCGCCGAGATCCGGCGCGCGGCCGGGCACGCCGGCCCGGCGCGGCAGGGCTGAGCGGGCGTCTTCGCGATCGGGCGGCGCGGCCTTGGCGCGCGCTGCGGCAGACGCGGAGGAGAGCGGACCCGGGGCTGGCTCCCCCACCCCTGCCCTGCCCTTTTTCCGTCCTCTGTCCTCTGTCCTCTGTCTTCTGTCCTCTGTCCTCGCTCAGCCTTCCTTGCGGAACTTCGCGAGCCAGTGGTCCATGAGCCTGCCCGCGGCCTCGCGCCCGCCGAGCCCGAACGAGAGCGCGAACGCGACGGCGATCGCGCCGAGGGTGAGGCCGAATGCGAGGTTCACGATGTCGTCGGCGATGCCCATCGCGCGCAGGCCCATCGCGATCACCAGGCCGAGGATCGCGAAGCGCCCGACGCGGGCGAGCCCCTTCGTCTGCGGGCCGCTCGCGCGGTCGATCGCCGCGTAGGCGAGGTTCGCCAGCCAGAAGCCGATGGCGAGGATCGCCGAGCCGAGCAGCACGTCGCCACCGAACTTGATGAACATGGCGACGATGTCGCGCACCTGCGTGAACGCGAGGCGGTTCGCGGCCTCGACGGTCGCGAACAGCATGGCGAAGAAGAGCGCGATCCGGCCGACGAGGGTCGAGGCGCGCGTCTCCCGGAACGCGTGCTCGAAGCCGATGCGCGCGGGCAGCGTGTCGAAGCCGAGGCTCGCGAGCAGGCGCGCGAGCAGTGCCGAGGCGAAGGAGGCGACGTACCAGGAGACGACGAGGATCAGGCCCGCGGCGATGATGTTCGGCACCGCCGCGAGGATCATACCGAGCATGTCGGTCGCGGGCTTGGAGATCGCCTCGATCTTGAGCGCGTCGAGCGCGGCGATCAGCGACGGGACGAACACCACGATGAAGACGAGCGTCCCCGCGATGTGGGAGAGTCGCACCTGCTGCGCGAGCCCCACGCTCGCGCCGAGCTTGTCCGCCCCGGCCGCGTGCAGCAGGTTGGTCGTGAGGCCGCGCAACACCTTCGCGAGCACCCAGCCCACGAGCCCCACGAGCGCGGCCGCGAACACGTTGGGCAGCATGGCCAGCGCCTTCGCGACCATCTCGCGGAACGGGTCGAGCAGGCCCTCCATCTGCAGCGCCCCCAGGATCGCGGGGATGAAGAGGAGGATCACGATCCAGAAGAGCACCTGGCCGATGCTCTTGCCGACCGGCTCGATGCCGGCGTGCTGGGAGAGCTTTTCGTCGAGCGTGGTCGCGTCGAGCGCTTTCTTGGCGAGCATCCGCACGAGCGCGGCGGTGAGCCAGGCCACCAACGCGAGCACGACGCCGGCGAAGAGCTTCGGCACGTACTCGAACACCTGGGTGGTCAGCGCGCTGAACGGCCCCGAGAGCAGGGCGAGGTCGAGAGAGTTGAACACGCCCACCAGGGTGACGAGCAGGATCACCCAGAACACCGCGACGGCGACCGCATTCTCGACGTCGATCGCCTGGCCAGTGGCCTCGGCGACGCGCTGGTTCAGCCTCGCGTAGCCGAGCGAGCGGCGCACGCCGGCGCGCGCGACGAGGGCCACGATCCAGCCGAGGACGAAGAGCGCGAGCGCGCCGATGAGGTGCGGCAGCTGGCTGCCGAGCGTCGATTGCAGCGAGTGCAGCATGGCGTTGAAGTCCATCGGAACCTCCTCTTGCGTTCGATGCCTTTACCCGCGACCGCAGGCCGGCCGCGGTGGCAAGGTAGCAGGTTCCGCGCGCCGGCGACACCTCGCGCCGGCGGCGCCGGGGTCAGGGCTCGCGCAGGGCCCGCCCGACGAACGCCGTGAAGGGCTCGAAGAGGTACTGGAGCGCGGTGCGCTCCGCGGTCTTGACGTGGATCTCGGCCGGCATCCCGGGCTTGAGCGCGAGATCCCCTGCGCGCCGCAGCGCTTCGGCGGGGACGTCCACGTGGACGACATAATACGGCGTGTTGGTCGCGCGCTCGACGAGACGGTCCGCGCCCACGTAGGTGACGTTCCCGGTCACGGTCGGCGTGGTCCGCTGCTTGAACGCGGTGAGACGCACGTCGGCCTCGGCGCCGACGCGCACGTGGCTCACCTGCTCGGGCTGGATGCGACCCTCGACGATCAGCTTCCCGTCCCTCGGCACGATGTCGAGCAGCGGCTCGCGCGGGCCGACCACCGCCCCCGCCGACGTGACCTTGAGGTCCACGACCTCGCCGTCGGCGGGCGCGACGATCCTCTGCCGCTCGGCGGCATCGCGCGACGGGCGCAGCCGCTCCTCGAGCTCGAAGAGCGCGTTCGTGCTCGTCTTCAGCTCGTCGGCCGCTGCCTGCGCGAACTGGTTCTCGACGGTCTTCACACGCAGCGCGAGCTCGGCCGCCTTCTGGCGCGCCCGCGCGAGCTCGGCCTGCCGCTCCGAGAGTCGCGCCTCGTAGTCCGCGGCGGCGCGGTCGACGGTCTTGACCCGCATCTCGCCGACAAAGCCCTCGGCTGCGAGCCTGCGGTTCGCCGCGAGCTCGTCGCGCTGCAGCGCGAGCCCGCGCGCCTCGGCCGCGATCTGGGCGCGCAGCGCCGCCGCCTCTTCGTCGGCCTGCGCGCGCTGCACCTTCAGGAGCTCGACCTGCTCGCGCAGCGTCTGCCGCCGCGCCTTGAAGAGCGCCGCCTCGCGCTCGAGGAGCTCCGCGACCTTGCGCTCGTCCCGCGCGCGCGCCGCGAGGTCGGGCGGAAACGCGAGCGCCTCCGCGAGCGCCTGCTCGGCGGCGAGTCGCGCGCCGCGCGCCCGCTCGGCGTCGATCTGCATGCGCAGCTGGTCGAACGCCGCGTCCACGCGCACGTCCTCGAGCACCAGCAGGACCTGGCCGGCCCTCACCTGGTCGCCGTCGCGCACCAGGACCTGCTTGACGATGCCGCCTTCCTGGTGCTGCAGCGTACGGCGGTTCATGTCCACCTTGACCGCGCCTTGCGTGATCACCGCGCCCGCGATCGGCGCGAGCGCCGCCCAGCCGCCGAAGCCCAGGAACGAAACCGCGATGATCGCCACGCCGGCACGCGCGACGCGGCTCGCCTCCCGCGTGAGCGCCGGGTCCACGCCGCGGATCTCCCGCACGAGCGCGATCATGCCGCCCCCCTCGCGCCGCCGCGCACGGCCCGTAGCGGCACCGCGCCCGGGACCGCCCGCGCCATGGCGGAGAGCACTTCCTCCCGCGGGCCGAAGGCGGCGAGCGCGCCGCCCTGCAGCACCAGCAGCTTGTCGACGTTGGCGAGGATCGAGGGCCGGTGCGAGATGACGACGAGCGTCACGCCTTCCTTCCTCATCCCCGCCATCGCGCGCATGAGCGCTGCCTCGCCCTCCGCATCCAGGCTCGCGTTGGGCTCGTCGAGCACGACGAGGCGCGGCCGGCCGTAGAGGGCGCGCGCGAGGCCGATGCGCTGCCGCTGCCCGCCCGAGAGCGCCGCGCCGCCCTCGCCGATCTGCGTCTCGTAGCCCTGCGGCAGGGCGAGGATCATCTCGTGCGCGTTCGCGCGGCTCGCGGCGTCCACCACCGCCGCGGAGACGGGCTTCCCGAGCCGGGCGATGTTCTCGGCCACCGTGCCCGAGAAGAGCTCGACGTCCTGCGGCAGGTAGCCGATGTGCGCGCCGAGGCTCTCCCGCGGCCACGCCGCGACGTCGGCGCCGTCGAGCCGCACCACGCCGGCGGTCGGCTGCCAGACACCGATCAGGAGCCGCGCCAGCGTCGACTTGCCCGAGGCGCTCGGCCCGATGAGGCCCAGGGACTCGCCGGGCTGGAGGGCGAACGACACGCCCTTGAGGATCGCCTTGTCGGCGCTCTTCACCGAGAAGACCACGCGCTCCGCCGCGAGCCGGCCCGCCGGCGGCGGCAGGGCCGTCTTCTTCGTCCGGGCCGCGCGCGATTGGAGCAGGCGGTCGAGGCGGCCGTAGGCGCCGCGCGCGTCGACGAGCCCGCGCCAGCCGGCGATCAGCGCCTCGACCGGCGCGAGCGCCCGGCCGAGGATGATCGTCGCGGCCATCATGACGCCGCTCGTGACGTGCTGGTCGATCACGAGGTGCGCGCCCGCGGCGAGCATCGCCACCTGCAGGAGCTGCCGCAGGAACTTGGTGCTCCCGCCGACGTGGGCGGCGGTGCGCCCGGTCTCGACCTGCAGCCGCTCGACCTGCGCGTTGAGGCCCGCCCAGCGGCCCGTCATCGCCTTCAGCATGCCGAGCGCGCTCGCCACCTCCGCGTTGCGCAGCCCGGCGTCGACGTAGCGCGTCGCGCGCCGCGCCGCGGCCTGCATGTGCTCGAGCCGCTCGCGCGAGAGCTTCTCGTTCAGCACCGCCAGCGCGATGAGCGTCGCGGCGCCGGCGAGCGCGATCGCGCCGAGCAGCGGGTGGAAGAGGAAGATCACGAGGAGGTAGATCGGCATCCACGGCGCGTCGAAGATCGCGAAGATGCCGGTGCCGGTGAGGAAGCCCCGCAGGATGCCGACGTCGCGCAGGCCGTGGACGTAGTCCGCGCCGCCGAGCTTCGCCGCGTTGGCGAGCAGGCCGTCGAGCACGCGCGGGCCGAGGACGCCGTCGATCCCGGCGGCGGCGGCCGAGAGCAGCCGCGCGCGCAGTGCATCGAGCACCGCCATCACCGCGAGCGCGCCCGCCGCGGCGAGCGTGAGCACCACCAGGGTCTCGGTGCTGCGGCTCGCGAGCACGCGGTCGAACACCTGCAGCATGTAGAGCGAGGGCACGAGCAGCAGCAGGTTCATGGCGAGGCTGAAGAGCCCCGCGTAGAGGAAAAGCGGCCGGAACCGGGCGAGCAGCCGTCGCATCGCAGCCTCCTTCGCGCGCTCGCGCCGCGCGCGCGTCGCGCCATCGTGTCGTCGTGTTGTCGTGCGCGCCCGACATCCGGGCGGCGGCCGCGCGCGGGGGCGCGCCATGGATCCTATGCTATCGTCATGGCGATGACAACGTCATTGTCATGACAGGGTCATCAGCGTGAATTTGTCACGCCGCCGCCGCGGATCCGGCCGCGCGGCGTATTGACCGCCGCGGCGGCGTGCGCCTAGCATGCGGCCATGCCACTGTCATATGCATACCGGGATGCGGCACGCGGGCGTCCCTCCCCGCGCTTCCCGCGGGCGGCGCACCCCGGCGGGCGCGGTGGCGGGTCCGGGCCCCTGACGCGGCCGGACGGGTCGTAGCGGGACCGCGCCGGGCGGACCGCCCGGCCGGCCCGATTCCCACAACACACGAGAAAGGCAGGACCGCGCAATGACCGCATTCCGAACCTCCGGAACCGTGAAGAGCTATTCCCTCGCCACGCCGGCGCCCGGCACGACCGGCACCGGGCTCGACCAGTTCGTGCAGTTCATCTACGCCGACCTCGGCCTCGCCGGCGGGACCGACGGGCGCCAGATCGCCGGCGGCGCGGCCGCGGCGAACGGGCTGAACCGGCTCATCGTCGAAGCGGCGACGGCCACCGGCGCCGCCGCGGACGGGCGCTTCACCGTCGCCGAGGTGGTGGCGATGAACGCCTACATCCGCGCCAATCACCTCGCGGAGTGGACGGCGCTCCACGGCGACGACGGGAACGGAACCGAGACCGGCTTCCACCAGGTCCAGGACGACGGGGCGACCACCCGGTACCGCGGCCAGAACCTCGTCGACACCGTCGCCGACGGCGTCTATCACCTCGGGTTCGAGATCCGCGACGGCAACTTCCTCAACGAGGACGGCAACGCCAACGCCTCGGTGAAGCAGGTCGCGGAGTGGCTCACGCAGTTCTGGACCGACCACTCGACCACCGGCACGGGGCTCGACCGCATCGTCGACGGGATCATGGCCGACCGCGGGCTCGACGCACGCATCTCCGACGCCCAGATCGCGGCCGGCGCGGACGCCGCCGACGGCATGAACCGGATCATCGCCGAGGCGATCCAGGCGACCGGCGTGATCACCGCCGACAACTGGCTGTCGGTGGATGACATCGTCGCGCTCAACGGCTACATCCGCGCGAACCACCTCGCCGAGTGGACGCGCCTCCACGGCGACGACGAGAACGGCAAGGAGACCGGCTTCCACCTGGTGCAGAACGACGGCGCGAGCACCAAGTTCTTCGGGCTGAACCTGGTGGACACGGTCGCCGACGGCATCTACCACCTCGGCTTCCAGATCAAGGGCGACCGGCTGCTGAACGAGGACGGCGACGCGAACGCGAGGCTCGCCGACGTGGCGGACTGGCTCAACTACTTCTACGTCGACCAGTCGACCACCGGCACCGGACTCGACAAGCTCGTCGACATCATCAAGGCGGACCGCGGGCTGTCGCGCAATGTCAACGCCGGCGAGATCAACGGCGGCGCGGCGGCGGCCGACGGCCTGAACCGGATCATCGCCGACGTGATCGAATCGACCCACGCGCTCGCCGACAAGTGGATCACGGTCGAGGACCTGCGGGCGATGAACGCCGCTATCCGCAACGACGCGGCGCTCCTTGCCCGCTGGACCGAGTTGCACGGCGACGACGAGAACGGCACCGAGACCGGCTTCCACCTGGTGCAGAACGACGGCGCGACCACCGCCTTCTTCGGCAAGAACCTCGTGGACACGATCGCCGACGGCATCTACCACCTCGGCTTCGAGATCCGCGGGAACAACTTCCTCAACGAGGACGGCAACGCGAACGCCTCGCTCGACGACGTCGCCACCTGGCTCAACTTCTTCTACAACGGCACCGTCCTGCTCCAGGGCGACGGGGCGTCCAACCGCATCGACGGCAGCGACGCCGCCGAGCAGGTGAACGCCGGCGGCGGGAACGACGTCGTCAACGGCGGCGGCGGCGACGATCTCATCTACGGCGGCGCGGGGAACGACCGCATCGACGGCGGCTCGGGCAACGACCTCGTCTACGCCGGCCGCGGCAACGACGTCGTGGCGGGCGGCGACGGCGACGACGTGTTCCGCGTCACGGGCAACGTCTGCGCGAACTTCGAGGGCTACGACCTGTACGACGGCGGGGCGGGGAACGACGTCATCGTCGCGTACGGCGGCAAGGTGGACATCGGCGTGCGGAGCTTCTCGGCGACGAACGGCATCGAGACGATCGACGCCACGCAGGCGACCGGTCCGGTGCGCATCCTCGGCGACGACCGCGGCAGCACGCTCGACTTCAGCAAGGTCACCTTCCTCGGCCGCGTCGAGATCAACGGCGCGGGCGGCAACGACGTGATCCGCGGCAGCGCGGGCGACGACGTGATCCGCGGCGGCGGCGGCAAGGACGTGCTCGCGGGTGGCGCGGGCAACGACACCCTCTTCGGCGGCAGCGGCCGCGACGTGTTCCAGTTCGGCGGCGCCTGGGGCCGCGACGTGGTCGCCGACTTCGAGGACGGCCGCGACAAGCTCGACTTCCACGACTCCGGCGCGGCGGGCATCGCCGACCTCGCGATCGCGATGGTCGGCAACGACACCGTGATCAGCTACGGCGGCAACGAGGTGGTGCTCGTCGGCATCAACATGGCGGCGATCACCGCCGCCGACATGGTGTTCTGAGAGAGCGACGCCGGGCGGCGCGCCGGCCGCCCGGCGCGCCCTGCCTGCGTCGCAGGCGCTATCCGATCTCGATCTCGACCCCGCCGCGGCGGAGCCGCTCGGCAAGCACCTCGCCGAGCGCGGTCGCCGGCGTGAGCACGCCGCCGCGCTTCCCGCCGCCCGGGAGCCGGTTGCCGTCGAGCGCGAGGGCGAGCGCCGACTCGCACACGAAGCGCACCGTCGCGCGGTTCCCCGGGTCGCCCTGGTGCGAGATGCGGCCGCGCACCGTCGCGCCGTCGGCCGAGATCGCGAGGAGGTCGGTCCGGAACCAGCCGGCGTCCATCGTCGCCTCCGACGGACCCTGGCCCGGCTTGGGCAGGACGCGGCGCAGCGCGTTGCGCGCCGCCCCGGCTGCGATCGCCGCGTTGAAGAGCCCCATCGCGCCGGTCACGAGCGCCGCCGAGACGCGGCCGCCGTAGCGCGTGTACTCCTGGTAGCGGAAGCCCGGCCCGTAGGGCTCGCCCCAGGCGTCGAAGAGCGCGGCGCTGCGGCGCACGACGCGGGTGTTGATGAAGCCCATCACGAACGGCCCGACCCAGGCCCTGATCCCGGGATCCCAGGCGATCCCGCGCGGGTCCCGGTTCGCACGCACTTCGGCCGCCGGATGCCGGCGCGGTGGATCGAGATAGAAGGGATCGCGCGCCTGTTCCGCGAGCCCCGCGTCGTAGAGGTTCAGCGCCGAGGCGAGCGTGCCGCCGTTGACGCCGCCGAACATGCGGAAGTAGGCGCGCACCTCGCGGCACGGCGCGCCGAGCCGCTCCTGCATGTGGCGCACGACGAGGAACGTGCCGAGGTCGGACGGCACCGAGTCGAACCCGCAGAACGGGACGATGCGCGTGGCGTCCTTCGCGGCGCGGTCGTGGTGCTTCTCGATCAGGCCGCGCACCCAGGGGGTTTCCCCGGTGATGTCCGTGTAGTGGGTCTTCCGGCGGACGCAGGCGTCCACGACCGCGTCGCCGTAGAGCGCGAAGGGGCCGGCGGTGTTGAGCACGACCCGGGCGCTCGCGGCCATCGCGTCGACCGCCTTCCGGTCGGCGCTGTCGGCCACGATCACGCCGACGCTCCGCCGCCGGCGCAGCCCCGCGCGCACGGCCTCGAGCTTCGCCTCGTCGCGGCCGGCGATCGCGAAGGCGAGCTTCGCGCGCTGGCGGTCGAGGTACTCGGCGGCCTGGCGGCCGACGAAGCCGGTCGCGCCGTAGAGGACGATGTCGTATTTCCGTTCGGGCATCGGGCGCTTCTCCATCCCGGGCCGCGGCGCGCCGCACCGCGACCGGCGCCCGCTCCACGTCTTCGCCATGGACATCGTACAACGGACCCGCGCCACGCCTCGGGGCGTGGAGCGGCGCGCCGGTCGCGCCCGGTGCACCGGGCTCGCGTGAAGCAGGGCCGCTGGCGCAGCACCCACCCCGACCGGTCGGGGCCCCGCGAAGAAGGATCCGGCGCGACGCGCGAGACGGCCACGCGCGGACGTGCATAGAATAGCCGCGCGTGCCGGTCACGGCCGCAAAGACCCCGCGCTCGCCGCGGTCTTCGTCCTCGCGAGCCAAGGAACGGATATGACGCGACCGACGCTCTACAGCCGCTCTCCCCGCGCGCGGGCCGCCGCGGCGCAGACACCCGAGGCCGCCCCCGCGCCACGCAAGCCGCGGTCGCGCTGGCGGCGCCTCGCGCGCCGCTATCGCAGCCCGCTCCTCGTCGCGCTGGGCGCGGCGCTCGCGCTCGCCGGCGCGCACTTCTTGGGCGCTCCCGGCTCGCCGGCGCAGCGCATCACGCAGGACGACATCGACGCCGCCGTGCGCCACACGCTGGAGAAGGAACCGCTGCCGCATCCGTCGGTCCGTGCGTTCGAGAAAGTGCGCGGCTCGGTCGTGCGCGTGCGCGGCATCGCCGACGGGCCGATCGGGGAGGAACTCGAGCAGAGCGTCGGCACCGGGGTGGTGATCATCGACAACGGCACGATCCTCACGAACCTGCACGTCGCCGCGGCCTCGGAGCGGCTGAAGGTGGTGTTCGCCGACGGGCTCGAGTCCGACGCCTATGTCGTCGGGCTGCAGCCCGAGCACGACCTCGCCGTGATCCGCGCGCGCACCATCCCCGACGACCTGCACGCGGCGACGATGCGCTCCACCCAGGGACTTCAGCCCGGCGACCACGTCACCGCGGTCGGCTTCCCGTTCGGCATCGGCCCGTCGGCCTCCGCCGGCGTGATCTCCGGGCTCAAGCGCGACTTCCGCTCGCCCGAGGGCCAGAAGGTCCTCTCCAACCTGATCCAGTTCGACGCGGCGGCGAATCCCGGCAATTCCGGCGGACCGCTCGTCACGGCCGAGGGCGAGGTGATCGGGATCGTCACCGCGATCCTGAACCCCACCGAGCAGCGCGTGTTCATCGGCATCGGCTTCGCGGTGCCGATCGAGAACGCGGCGGCCGGCGCCGGGCTGCCGCCGTTCTGACCGGGCGCACGAACCCCTCCACGACGACAAGGAAGCGAGCATGGACGCGATGGACGCCGGACGGGCCGAGAGCGCCGCCGTGATGGAGCGCATCCTCTACGAAGTGAAGAAGGTCGTCGTCGGCCAGGACCGCTTTCTCGAGCGCGTGATGGTGGCGATGCTCGCGCAGGGGCATCTCCTCGTCGAGGGCGTGCCCGGGCTCGCGAAGACGCTCACCGTCAAGACGGTGGCGCGCACGCTGCGCGGCTCGTTCAAGCGCATCCAGTTCACGCCCGACCTCGTGCCCGCCGACCTCGTCGGCACGCGCATCTACAACCAGAAGACGGGCGACTTCTCCCCCTCGCTCGGCCCGGTGTTCGCCACCCTCCTGCCCGCCGATGAGATCAACCGCGCGCCGGCCAAGGTGCAGAGCGCGCTGCTCGAGGTGATGCAGGAGTACCAGGTCACGATCGCCGGCGAGACGCACCGCGTGCCCGCGCCGTTCCTGGTGATGGCGACGCAGAACCCGATCGAGACCGAGGGCACCTACCCGCTGCCGGAGGCGCAGGTCGACCGCTTCATGATGAAGGTGCTGGTCGGCTACCCCTCGGAGGAAGAGGAGTTCGTGATCGTCGACCGCGTCACGGGCGTCGCCGAGCCGGCGGTGGCGGCGGTCACCACGCCCGACGAGCTCGCCGCGCTGCAGCGCGAGTGCCGCAAGAGCTTCGTCGACCCCGCGATCATGCAGTACGTGGTACGGCTCGCGGCGGCGACGCGCGACCCGGAGCGCTTCGGCCTGAAGGAGCTGGCGAAATACCTTTCGTTCGGCGCGAGCCCGCGCGCGCCGATCCACCTGGTCGAGGCGGCGAAGGCGCTCGCGTTCATGCGCGGCCGCGGTTACGTGCTGCCCGAAGACGTGACCGACCTCGTCGCCGACTGCTTCCGCCACCGCCTCGTGCTCACCTACGAGGCGCTCGCGGAAGGGATCGACGCCGACGAGATCGTCCGCCGGGTGATGCGCAAGATCCCGGCGCCCGAGAAGCCGCTCGAAGCGCATGTCCACGCCGGCGCCTGACACGCCCGCCGCCCCCGGTGAACACGTCCGCCCCGCGGCGGCGGAGCAGCTCCTGCGCCGCCTCGAGTGGACGGTGCTGCGCCGCCTCGACGGCGCGGTGCACGGCGACTACCGGACGCTCTTCCGCGGCTTCGGCCTCGACCTCGCGGACCTGCGCGAGTACCAGTACCACGACGACGTGCGCCACATCGACTGGAACGTGACCGCACGCCTGCAGACCCCCCACGTGCGCACCTTCAACGAGGACCGCGAGGTCACGGCCTGGTTCCTGCTCGACCTCTCGCCGTCGGTGGATTTCGGCGGGAACGTGAAGAAGCGCTCCGTCTCGGTCGACTTGGTCGCGGTCCTCGCGCGCCTGCTCACGCGCCACGGCAACCGCGTCGGCGCGATGTTCTACGGCGAGCGCGTGGACGCGGTGATCCCGCCGCGCACCGGGCGTCGCCACGTCCTCGAGCTCGTGCACCGCATGCTCTCCCGTCCCGAGCGGGCGGCTTCGCGCGAGACCGACCTCGGCGAGCTCCTGCGCACGGCGTACGCGACGATGCCGCGCCGCTCGATCGTGTTCGTCGTCTCGGACTTCATCAGCACGCCCGGCTGGGGGGAGCCGCTCGCGCACCTCGCCGCGCGTCACGAAATCGTCGCGGTGCGGCTCTACGATCCGCTGGAGATGGAGCTTCCCGACCTCGGCCTGATGGTGATCCAGGACGCCGAGACCGGCGAGCAGCTCTTCGTCGATACGTCCGACCGCGGCTTCCGCAAGCGCTTCGCCGAGCTCGCGAGCGCGCGCGAGCTCGCGCTGCGCGCCGCCTTCCGCGAGGCGGGGGTGGACGCGCTCGAGCTCGCGACCGACGACGACCTGGTGGAAGCGCTCGCGCGCTTCGCCGACCTGCGACGGCAGAGAAGCCGCCTGGCCGCGGGCGGCGGCTTCCCGCGCCACCTCGAGAGGAACTGAGCCATGCTCACCTTCGCGTGGCCGAACATGCTCTGGCTGCTCGTCATCGTGCCGCTCGCCGTCGCGGCTTACCTGTGGCTCCTCGCCCGGCGCAAGAGAAGCGCGGTCCGCTACGCGAACCTCGGGCTCGTGAAGGAGGCGATGGGCGCCGGGCAGCGACTGCGGCGTCACGTGCCGCCGGCCCTCTTCCTCGTCGCGCTCGCGCTGATGATCGTGGCGATGGCGCGCCCGGCCGCGATCGTGACCCTGCCTTCGCAGCAGCAGACGATCATCCTGGCGATGGACGTCTCGGGCAGCATGCGCGCGACCGACGTCAAGCCGAACCGCATCACCGCGGCGCAGGAGGCGGCCAAGGCGTTCATCAACCAGACGCCGCGCAACGTGCGGATCGGCATCGTCTCCTTCGCCGGCACCGCGGCGGTGGTGCAGCCGCCCACCGAGAACCGCGAGGACCTGATCGCCGCGATCGACCGCTTCCAGCTGCAGCGCGCGACCGCGATCGGCAGCGGCATCATCGTCTCGCTCGCGACCATCTTCCCGGACGCCGGCATCGACGTGAGCGAGCTCATCTACGGGCGCGGCAACGCGCCGCGGCCCTTCCCCGGCGACCCGATCAAGAAGCCGGAGAAGAAGGAGTTCACCCCGGTCGCGCCCGGCTCCTATCCCTCCGCGGCGATCGTCCTGCTCACCGATGGCCAGCGCACCACCGGCCCCGACTCGCTCGAAGCCGCCAAGATGGCCGCCGACCGCGGCGTGCGCGTGTACACCGTCGGCATCGGCACCACCGAGGGCGAGGTGATCGGCTTCGAGGGCTGGTCGATGCGCGTGCGCCTCGACGAGGCGACGCTGAAGCAGATCGCGGCGATGACGATGGGCCAGTACTTCTACGCCGGCACCGCCGAGGACCTGAAGAAGGTCTACGAGTCCCTCAGCGCGCGGCTCGTCTTCGAGAAGAAGGAGACCGAGATCACCGCGATCGTCACCGCGGTGGCGGCGGCGTTCGCGGCGGCCGCGGCGGTGCTGTCGCTCCTCTGGTTCGGGCGGGTGCTTTAGGGCGCGGCTCTCGGGCGCGCGCCGAAAATCGCCACCGCAGCAGAGCCGCGCGCCGGCTCGTGCCGCCGTCTGGCGGCGAGGCGGTGGAACATGCCTCGGGAATTCGGAAGAGCGCCTTCCGATTCATGAGGGCCGCGACCGGGCGGCGGCCGCGCCAGGGGGGTCTAGATGAGCCCCGCCTTCGCGAGCGCCTCGCCCGTCACCTGCGTGAGCGCGGCGACCTGCGCCGTCACGTCGCCCGTCGCGGGCGTGCTCGCGCTGCCCGACCACACGAGCATCCCGCTCGCGGCATCGACGAGCGTGGTGCTCGCCGACAGGCCCTGGCTCGCCGTCGCGCCGCCCACGGGGAGCGTGACGCCGAAGCCGCCCCAGCCGAAGCTGCCGCCGCGGTAGGTTCCACTGCCGCTGCCGCCGCCGACGCCGATGCCCACCTGCGCCGGCGGGTTCACCACGGTGAACGGGCTCGCCGCGAGTTGCGTGGAGAGGACCGCGGTCGCGCCGGCCGCCTGCGCCGCGGCCTTCAGCTGGTCCGGGTTCGCCACGCCGCCCGGCGGGAATCCCGGGACCGTGTAGCTCTGCGTGCCCGCGATGCCGCGCCCTCCGAGGCGGAACACCCACTGATCCTCGCAAACGCGCCGCACGGTCTCGTCGCGTGCCTGGCAGACCACCAGCACCCGCTTGCCGCTGAGCGACCCGCCGGCGAACGTCGGATCGCGCCACTCGCTCTCCATCCGCGTCGTCGCGCAGCCGGCGACGAGCGCGGCGAGCGCCAGCGCCGCCGGCAGGCCCGCCCGAATCCTCGGCATGTGCGTCATCGGCTTCACCCCCGCGCCCGCGCGGGGCGCAACACCTCGAGGCTCCACTTTACCGAACACGCGCCGGTTGCGGACCCGACCGAACGGCCCCATCCGCGTCCGCAAGCGCAGAACCGCACACGACCGGTCCACGACGCCCGCGGGCGGGCGAGCGGACCCGGTGACCGGGCGGTCGACGTGGGCCCGTGTCCCGGGCGCGACGCCCCCGCCGTGCGGGAGATCGCCACGCCCCCCGGCGGGGCTCGCGATGACGCTGGAAAACGGAGTCATCGCGAGGCGCGAGGCGACCCGGCGGTCCGGCCGGGAGGAGCGCGATCTGCCGCCTGAGGCAAGATCTCGCCGCCCGGACGTGGCCGCTCCCGCGGCAGAACGCCACCATCCGTTCGTGCGCGGTGCTCTCGGCGACGCCGGTGCCGAGCGCGCGGAACGCCGCCGTGATCGCGCGACGGATGTCGCGGACGGGGCGATGTCGAGCGCGCGCCCCCAGTCCTGCAGGCGCGAGCGGAAGAGGGCGCGCGCGTGCGCCGGCGCGCGGGCCGCGACGCAGCCCGCCGCCGGGGTTCAGTACTTCACCGAGCAGCCATAGGGCGTCGTCGCCGCCACGCTCACCGGCTTTCCGGCCATCGCTTCGCCGAGCGCGGCGCGCACGTGGTTCTTCGCGGCCTTCGTCTCCTCGGCGCTCGCGAAGCGCCTGTCGTCGATCGCGCCCGCGTAGATGAGCCGGCCCTGCGGGTCGATCACGTACATGTGCGGCGTCGTGCGCGCGCCGTAGAGGCGGCCGACCTTGCCGTCCTTGTCGATCAGCACCGCCGTGGGCGCGCCGCCCTTCGCCGCGACCCACTTCGCCATGGCCTCGGGCGGCGTGAACTCGCCGCTCTCGGGGCTCGAGGAGTTCACCGCGAGCCACACGACGCCCTTCCCGGTGAGCTCCTTCTGCAGCGACGGCATGTTGCCGCTGTCGTAGTGGCGCTTCACGTAGGGGCACTCGGGGTTGGTCCACTCGAGGACGACGAACTGGCCGCGGAAGTCGGAGAGCTTCACGGCCCTTCCCGCGGTGTCGGGCGCGCTGAAGTCGGGCGCGCTCTGGCCGACGGTGGCGGCGAGCGCCGGCGCCGCCGCGAGGGCGAGGGCGGCGAGGCCAAGGACGAATCGCTTCATGGGGGCTCCTTTCGCTGGGCTGGGTCAACCGTCGAGCGCTGCGATCACGCGCTCGCGCGTGAGGATCTCCGGCAGCACGAGCGGCGCGCGGCCGGGCTTGTACACCACGTAGGCCGGCACGCCGCTCCGGCCGATCTCGGCGAGCGCCTGCGCGATCTCGGGGTCGCGCCGGGTCCAGTCGGCGCGCACGAGGTGCACGCCGCGCGCGCGGAACGCGGCGAGCGTCTCTTCGCTCGCGAGCACGAGCCGCTTGTTCACCTGGCAGGTCACGCACCAGGCGGCGGTGAAGTCCACGAAGACGGGCCTGCCGGAGGCCAAGAGCGCGGCGAGCGTCTCGCGCGAATAGGGCTGCCAATTCGCCTCGGCCGCCGCCGCGGCCGTCGTCGCATCGCGAGGCAATGCCGCGATTGCGACCGCCGCCGCGGCGAGCAGCGCGACGGCCGTGCGCGCGACCGGGCCGCGATCGCCGGGCAGCCCGGCGATCCATGCGGCGAGCCCCGCGACGACCGCGGCGACGAGCAGCCACGCCACGGCGTCGGGCCCGGCCTGCCGTCCGAGCACCCAGGCGAGCCACGCGGCGGTTGCGTAGAGCGGGAACGCCAGCGCCTGCTTGAGCCGCAGCATCCACGGCCCGGGCTTCGGCACGCGCGCGAGCCACGCCGGAAACCACGCGAGCAGCACGTAGGGCAGCGCCATGCCGAGCGCGAGCGCCGTGAACACCGCGAACGCCGTCGCCGCGTCGACCGTGAGCGCGAAGCCGAGCGCAGCGCCCATGAACGGCGCGGTGCACGGCGAGGCGATCACGACGGCGAGCACACCGGTGAGGAATGCGTCGAGCGAAGGCCCGTTCGCCCCCGCCGCCGCGACGCGTGCCGGCACGATGTTGGCGAGCTCGAACACGCCCGAGAGGTTGAGCGCGAGCGCGAAGAAGAGCAGCGCGAGGAGCGCCACCGCGGCGGGCGACTGGAGCTGGAAGCCCCAGCCGAGCTCCTCGCCCCCCGCGCGCAGCGCGAGCAGCAGCCCCGCGAGCACCCAGAAGGAGACGAGCACGCCGGCGCCGTAGAGGAGCCCGCGGCGGCGGCCGGCCCGCGTGTCGGCGGCATCGGCGAACCCGAGGACCTTGATCGCGAGCACGGGGAGCACGCAGGGCATCAGGTTGAGGACGAGGCCCCCCGCGAACGCCGCGAGGAGCGCCGCGACGAGGGCGAGACCCGCGAACGAGCCGCCCGGCGCGGCGGGCGCGACCGCAACGTCAATCGTGAATGCGCGCGGCGAGGGGTCTCCGGGCGGCGAGAGCGCGAGCACGCCGGCGACGCGGTCGAACGCGCCGACGGGCTGCGCGGCGCGCGCGAGCGCGAGGCGATAGCCACGATCGGTCGCCTCGAGACGCTGCGGCGCCGCCGGCTCGATCTTGCCTTCCTCGAAGGGGAAGAAGCGCGCTTCGGGCACCACGACGCCCTGCGGCGGCGCGAGATCGAGCGCGACGCCTTCGGGCACGGCGTGCGCCGCGAGCTTCCATCCTGCGAGCGCCTCGGCCGGTGCAGGCAGGCGCGCGCGCGCCGCCGCGATCGGCCCCGCCCCACGCGGGTCGGGCTGGGCCCGCGAGGCGACCGGGAGCGTGACCGCCAGCTCCGCGTCCTCGGGGATGCAGCGCACCTCGCAGACGAGCCACCACGCGCGCGCGGCGAGCGTCACCGCAGTCCCCGGCACGAGGTCCCGCGGCGTGTCGATCCGCACGAGGTGCAGCGCCTCGCCCTGGTAACCGAAGTTCATGAGCGGCCCGGCGGGCAGCCGCTCCGGTACCGGCCACTCGATCGCGCCCGCCTCGAACCCGGGGGGCAGGCGCCATTCGATCCGCGTGGGCTCGCCGGAGTCGCCCGGATTGCGCCAGTACGTGTGCCAGCCGGGGATGATCGCAAGGCGCAGCGCGACGGTGAGCGGCTCGCCGGGCACGATCGCAGTGCGCTCGGCGAGGAGCTCGGCCTCGACGTGCGGGGTCCGCACCGGGGCCGCCGCCGCATTGAGTGCGGTGGCGAGGGCGAGCAGTGCGGCGAGCGCGAGGCGCGGCATGATCCTTTCGTCCGCCAGCACGATACCGGGTTCCCGGGGAAGAAGGTTCGCGTGAGCGGCGTCAGCGCTTCGCGAAGAGCGCCGCGAGGTCCGCGCCCCGCAGGACGCGAATGCCGTTCGCCGCCGCGAACTTCACCGCGTTGTCGCTCACCTCGCCCGTCGCGACGTAGATCGCCTCCGAAGCCTCGCGCGCGCGCCGCGCCGCGTCGAGCTCCCGCAGCGGCTCGACGCCGGTGCGCGCGGCCTTCCAGCGCTTGCAGCCCACCACGGTCCGCCGGCCCGCGCGCGCGAGTTCGAAGTCGGCCTGCGCGCCGTCGAGGCGCGTCACCTCGTACCCTTCGCGCCCGAACGCCGCTGCGAGCGCGCCCGAGAACTCGGCCCACGACATCGCGCCGATCGCTTCGAGCGTCCCTGCCACCCGCGAGGGGCTCGGCGCGCGGAGCTGCCGCCAGAGGGCGACCGCCGCGACGACGAGGAAGGGCAGCCCGACGGCGACCGCATACGCGTCGGGCAGGAAGAGCCGCGAGCCCAAGACCACGCCCGCGGCGATCGCGACGCTCACCCACCATGGCGAGCGGGCGAGGATCGCGAAGAGCGATTTCTCGTGGATCTTGAGCTTCATCCGCGGGCGCACGGGGGACTTGCGAGGCGCGCAGTATAGGGCGTGCGGCGTGCGTGACAGGGCGCCTGGCCCGCTTTTCGCCACCGCCGGCGCCGCGTCACCCGTCGCAGCGCGGCGCCCCGCTCAGCGTCGGCGCGCGGAACGGGTAGTAGAAGTCGCGCATCGTCAGGCCCTGCGCGCGGATGACGCCGTTCGCGCCGCGGCGCAACTGCCACGGCTCGAGCCCTCCCCCGCTCGGCCAGGCGTTGGCGGCCGCGCCCCATTCCGTGGCGCGCGGCTGGCCGTCGAGACGGAAGCGCGCCCGCACCGTCCACGTGTAGCGCGCGCAGGCCATGAGCGGGTCCGCGACACGGTGCTCGGGGGCGGCGAGCCCGGTGCGCTCGTACACCATCGCCCCGGTGGTGAACACGGGGCCGGCGGGCTCCGAGCGGAACACCCGCAGGTCGTAGACCACATCCGTGACCCGGCCCGGCGCCAGACCGTCGAAGTCGCGCGGGAACGCCTCCCAGGCGAGGAGCGGCTGCACGCTGTCGGCGTAAGCGTAGGCGAGGTCGCCGTGCCCGAGCCGGTACTTCTGCATGAACACGCCGCGCATGTCGAGGCTGCGCGAGACCGGCGGCTGCTTCGGCGCGAGCACGTAAGGGGGCGCGAGGCTCGACGCCCTCGCGCCGGACGCCGCGCCGCGCGGCGGATACCACGCGAGCAGCAGCTCGTAGGCGAGCGCTTCCGCGACCTGGTTCATCGCGATGTTGAGCGCGGCGATGAACCGGCTGCCCCGG
Organism: Burkholderiales bacterium; assembly: GCA_026417035.1. Lineage (GTDB taxonomy): Bacteria > Pseudomonadota > Gammaproteobacteria > Burkholderiales > SG8-39 > JAOAEA01. Next base: position 3,136 of record JAOAEA010000008.1, on the reverse strand, counting down.
TCGGCCGTCCACTCCGCGGCGGGCGACAGCGGGCCGCGCCACTCGTAGCGCACCTCGTCCTCGACGCGGCCGTCCGCGGGGCGCACCAGCCGCCCGCGGGTGCGCAGCACCGGCGCATACACGAGGGTGCCGCCCTGCCGCCGCCGCTCGATGTCGAGCCCGAGCACGCTCACTTCCACCACCCGGTCGGCGGCGACCCCGGCATAGCTCGCCTTATCGCCCGGAGTCGCCGGCCCGGCGTCCGTCTCGAGCGCAACGACGCCCGCGAAGCCCGCCCGACCGAGCTCGAACACAAGCGCCCGCTGGGCGGCCTGCTGCAGCCGCAGCTCCGCGAGCGCCGCCGTGATGTTCGCCTCGGCGCGGGCGAGCGCCTCGGCCGTCTGCGCCTGCGAGACGTCGCGCACCGCGCCGAAGAGGGCGCCCACGGCCATGAACACCGGGAGCGTCGCCCCATAGACCATCAGCACCCCGAGGCACACCTCGCCCGCGCAGCGCAGGCCGGAGAGCGCGCTCGCCCACGCGGCGAGCCCCTCACCCGCACCGGCCACGGCCCCGGTGGCCGCCGCCCGCTCCTTGGGGTCCCCGAGCAGCACCTCCAGATGTGCCTCGGGCGTGAACCGCGGGGCCGCGACCGCGAGCGTCCGTGCCTCCGGTCGCGGGCGGGCGGCCGGATCGGACTGCCACAGCTCGTGCGGAACCGTGGCGCATGCGGCGAGGAAAGTGGCCAGCGTCACGGCCGCAGTGAGGCGGCGCAGGCGCAGGACGCGGGAAGCCATGGTCTCGTCTCGACGCCCAGGAACGACCGCTATTCTTAATTTCAGCTTCGCCCGGGCGGCGCGCTTTGATCGACCGCAAGCCCCTGCGACCGCAGCCGGGTCGTCGCTCCCGGGGAGGTCCGGGCGCGCGCTGAGCTTCGCGGCGGGCCCGGCCGGCGTGACGGTCGCCGTCCCTCGGGCGACGCCCGGGGAGAACGCGGGATCCGTCCCCTCGCAAGCGGGCCTGCGACGCCCGTCGGTTACCATCGCCGGATGCAGCGGACGATCGTCATCCGCACCTCCGGCCCGGGGCTGCACGAGTTCACCCGCGACGTCGAGCGCGTGGTGAAAGAGAGCGGCATCGCCGAGGGCCTCGTGACGCTCTTCGTGCAGCACACGTCCTGCTCGCTCTGCATCCAGGAGAACGCCGATCCCGACGTGCGGCGGGATCTCGAAGCGTTCTTCCGCCGCCTCGTGCCGAGCGCCAACGACCCGTCGATGCGCTGGATCGCCCACACGACGGAGGGGCCAGACGACATGCCCGCGCACATCAAGGCCGCGCTGACGGCGGTGTCGCTCTCCATCCCCGTCGCCGGCGGCCGCCCCGCGCTCGGCACGTGGCAGGGCATCTACCTCTTCGAGCACCGCCACGGCGCGCACGAGCGCCGCGTGGTCGCGCACGTGGGCGGGTGACGGCGGCAGCGCCGGCGCGAAGGTCGCGCGCGCCCGCCTCGCCGGCCCTGCTACTCGCGTCGGGCGGCCGCTGCGTCGGCGGACCGGTACCGGGTCCCCGACGCTTTCCCGGCCGCCTGGATCAGCCCGGCCGCGCGCAGCGACGCGAGCACGCGCCGCACGCGGGCCGCGGGCGCTTCGGGGACCTTGGCCGCCAGCTCCGCGAAGGAGAACGGGGCGGAAAGCCGTGCAGCGCCGCCGCGCGGATGCGCTCGTCGAGACCGCCGTCCGCGGGGACGGCTTCGTAGCGGGCGACCGCCTCCTCCAGCGCGAGCGGTGCGCCGGCCTGCGCCTCGGCTGCGACAGCCGCGAACCACGCCTGCACCCAGGCGTTCGCGAGCTTGCGGTTTCCGGCGAAGACGATCGGCAGCCGCGGGTGCAGCGCCGCGATCTCGGCGAGCACGCGCGCCGCGTGGCGCGCCGGCCACTGGCGGAGCTTCGACTCGTCGAGGAAGTCGGCGTACTGCGCTTCGACCACCAGCGCGGCGCGCGCGAAAGCCCCGAGCCCCGCGAGCGTCTGGTGCAGCGCCTTGAGCGCGCCGAAGTCGGTGAGCAGGTTGTCGAGCGTCTTGCGCTCGGCGACCGCGAGGATGCACCCCGCCTTCACGAGCGCGTAGTCGCCGGCCGGGAGCTTGCGCCGCTCCACGCGCGCGCCGGGGAACGACCACGGATAGCGCTCGGCGCTGTCGATCGCGACCTCGAGGCCCGCGGCCCGGCCGAGCTCCACGCGGCCGCGCGTCTTGTGCGCGCGGATCGCGCTCTCGGTGCGGAAGAAGATCTGCTCGTAGACCCCGGTGCCGTCCTTGAGCGGCCGGGTGAGGAGGGGGAACTCGCAGCGCTTGCGCTGCGGCCGGCCGAGCGTGACGGTGAGCTTCTGCCTGAGCCGGACGAACGCCTGCACCGGCGCGCGTTCGACCTCGACGAGCGGCTCGGCCGGGTCGAGCCCGCGCTCGCGCAGGCAGAACACGTTCGCCCCCGGCCCGGGCCACCCGTGCCGCGCGCGCACCGCCCAGAGCAATCATCCGCCCTGCTCGATCGAGATGCGGAACGGGAAGCGTGCATTCGCGGTTCGCTCGACTTTCCAGATTGGGCGCATGGCGCGGTGCGACGAGGGTACCGGCTTGTTCAGGTGGTGTCGGCCGGGCGCCGCGCCCACACGCAGAAAAGGGGCAACGCGGCGCCGGCCCCGCAGGCGCGCCCAGCCTGCCGGTTTCGGCGCGTCATCGCCCGCAGGAGCAAGAGACTACCAAGCCCGGTCGCGCTGCGCGGAGCCGAGCTTGCCGTCCCCGAGTTCCTCGAGGAACCCGGCGATCGTCCGCTCTGCCGCCGCCCACATCGAGCGCCGGACCCGTCCGAGACTCCTCGCCCACTCGGGATGGGCGGCCATTGCGCCGCTCACATCGAGCGCCGGTACTGGCCGCCCACCTCGAAGAGCGCACGGGTGATCTGGCCGAGCGAGCACACACGCACCGCGTCCATCAGCACCTCGAAGACGTTGCGGTTCTCGATCACCGCCTGCTGCAGGCGCTTCAGAACATCGGGGGCGCAGGTCGGGCAGAGGGCGAGACGCGGGACCGCATCGGCCCAGGCTACTTTCCGGTCAGCGAGCACCTGCGCCTGCTGGACGCAGAAGTCGTGCTGGTGGTCGG
>JAOAEA010000091.1 GCA_026417035.1 Burkholderiales bacterium | reverse complement strand
GGTGCTCCATGATCCCGCCGATGAGGACCCGCTCGCCGTCGCACACCGCGTCCACGTCGACCTCGATGGCGTCGTTCAGGAAGCGGTCGAGCAGCACCGGCGAGTCGTTCGAGACCTTCACCGCCTCGCGCATGTAGCGCTCGAGGTCCGCGGGCTCGTGGACGATCTCCATCGCGCGCCCGCCGAGGACATAGCTCGGCCGCACCACGAGCGGGTAGCCGATCTCGCCGGCGAGGGCGAGGGCGTCGGCTTCGGTGCGCGCGGTGCGGTTGGGCGGCTGCTTGAGGCCGAGGTCGTGGAGGAGCTTCTGGAAGCGCTCGCGGTCCTCGGCGACGTCGATCGAATCGGGCGTCGTGCCGATGATCGGCACGCCGTTTCTCTCCAGGTCGCGCGCGAGCTTGAGCGGCGTCTGGCCGCCGTACTGCACGATCACTCCGAGCGGCCGCTCGACGGCCACGATCTCCAGCACGTCCTCGAGCGTGAGCGGCTCGAAGTAGAGCCGGTCCGAGGTGTCGTAGTCGGTCGACACCGTCTCGGGGTTGCAGTTGACCATGATCGTCTCGTAGCCGTCCTCGCGCATCGCGAGCGCGGCGTGCACGCAGCAGTAGTCGAACTCGATCCCCTGCCCGATGCGGTTCGGCCCGCCGCCGAGCACCATGACCTTCCGCCGGCCGCTCGGCTGCGCCTCGTCCTCTTCCTCGTAGGTCGAGTACATGTACGCCGTGTGGGTGGCGAACTCCGCCGCGCAGGTGTCGACGCGCTTGAACACCGGCCGGATGCCGAGGGCGTGCCGCTTGCCCCGTACCTCCGCCTCGGTCGACTTGAGGAGCTTCGCCAGCCGCCGGTCGGAGAAACCCTTGCGCTTGAGTTCAAGGAGCCGCCCCGCGTCGAGGTCGGCGAGCGCGAGGTCGTCGAGCTCCATCTCGATGCGGACGATGTCCTCGATCTGCGCGAGGAACCAGGGGTCGATCTTCGTGAGGGCGTGGATCTCGTCGAGCGTGAAACCGTTCTCGAACGCGTCGCCCACGTAGAAGATGCGCTCCGGGCCGGGCTCGCCGAGCTCCTTCTCGATCACGCCGCGGTCGGTGGTGCGCTGGTTGAGCCCGTCGACGCCGATCTCGAGGCCGCGCAGCGCCTTCTGGAACGACTCCTGGAAGGTGCGTCCGATCGCCATCACCTCGCCGACCGATTTCATCTGCGTGGTGAGGCGGCTGTCGGCGAGCGGGAACTTCTCGAAGGCGAAGCGCGGGATCTTGGTGACGACGTAGTCGATGGACGGCTCGAACGAGGCCGGCGTCACGCCGCCGGTGATCTCGTTCGCCAGCTCGTCCAGCGTGTAGCCCACGGCGAGCTTCGCGGCGACCTTCGCGATCGGGAAGCCGGTCGCCTTGGACGCGAGCGCCGAGGAGCGCGAGACGCGCGGGTTCATCTCGATCACGACCATGCGCCCGTCGGCCGGGTTGATCGCGAACTGCACGTTCGAGCCGCCGGTGTCCACCCCGATCTCGCGCAGGATCGCGATCGAGGCGTCGCGCATGATCTGGTACTCCTTGTCGGTGAGCGTCTGCGCCGGGGCGACGGTGATCGAGTCGCCGGTGTGCACGCCCATCGGGTCGAGGTTCTCGATCGAGCAGACGATGATGCAGTTGTCCCTGCGGTCGCGCACCACCTCCATCTCGAACTCTTTCCAGCCGATCAGCGACTCCTCGATGAGCAGCTCGTGCGTCGGCGAGGCCTCCAGCCCGCGCTCGCAGATGGCGACGAACTCCTCGCGGTTGTAGGCGATGCCGCCGCCCGAGCCGCCGAGCGTGAACGAGGGCCGGATCACCACCGGGAAGCCGAGCGCCGCCTGCACCTGCAGCGCCTCCTCCATCGAGTGCGCGAGCGCCGAGCGCGCCGAGGCGAGCCCGATGCGCTTCATCGCGAGCTTGAACTTCTCGCGGTCCTCGGCCTTGTCGATCGCCTCGCGCGAGGCGCCGATCATCTCCACGCCGTACTTCTCCAGCACGCCGTGGCGCGCGAGGTCGAGGGCGCAGTTGAGCGCGGTCTGCCCGCCCATGGTCGGCAGCAGCGCGTCCGGGCGCTCCTTGGCGATGATCGCCTCCACCATCGGCCAGGTGATCGGCTCGATGTAGGTGACGTCGGCCGTCTCCGGGTCGGTCATGATCGTCGCCGGGTTCGAGTTCACCAGGATCACCCGGTAGCCCTCGGCCTTGAGCGCCTTGCACGCCTGCGCGCCGGAGTAGTCGAACTCGCACGCCTGGCCGATCACGATCGGGCCCGCGCCGATGATGAGGACGGACTTGATGTCGGTGCGCTTGGGCATTCGCTCGTTCCCGCTATGGGCGCACGCGGCTCGCCGCGGCGGCCCGAAAGATCCTTGTCCCGCCGCGGCGGCGCACCGGAGCCCCCGCGCGGGGATCAGGCCACACTGGCCCTGGGCGCCGCGGGCTCGCGGCGCTCCGCGCCGCCCGCCCGGGAACGCTCTTCCATCAGTCTCACGAACCGGTCGAACAGGTAGCCGATGTCGTGCGGCCCCGGGCTCGCTTCGGGGTGGCCCTGGAAGGAGAAGGCCGGCCGGTCGGTGCGCGCGACACCCTGGAGGCTGCCGTCGAACAGCGACACGTGCGTCGGGCGCAGGTTCGCTGGAAGGGTCGCCGCATCGACCGCGAATCCGTGGTTCTGGCTGGTGATCACGACCGCGCCGGTGTCGAGGTCTTTCACCGGATGGTTCGCGCCGTGGTGGCCGAACTTCATCTTGACCGTCTTCGCGCCCGAGGCGAGCCCGAGCAGCTGGTGCCCGAGGCAGATGCCGAACACGGGGACGGCGGTGCTCTCGACGATCTCGCGGATCGCCGCGATCGCGTAGTCGCAGGGCTCGGGGTCGCCGGGCCCGTTGGAGAGGAACACGCCGTCGGGCGCGAGCGCGAGCGCTTCGCGCGCCGGCGTCTGGGCCGGCAGCACCGTCACGCGGCAGCCGCGCTCGGCGAGCATGCGCAGGATGTTGCGCTTCACGCCGTAGTCGAACGCCACCACGTGGAAGCGCGCCTCACGCGTCGCCGGGTAGCCCTGACCGAGCCGCCACACGCCCTCGGACCATGCGTAGGGCGTCTTGGTCGAGACCACCCTCGCGAGATCCATGCCAGCGAGGCCCGGGAACGCGCGCGCGGCGGCGATCGCCTCGTCCGCGTCGGTGCGCCCGGCCATCAGCGCCCCCGCCTGCGCGCCCTTCTCGCGCAGGATGCGAGTGAGCCTACGGGTGTCGATCCCGGCGATGCCCGGCACGCCGCGCGCGCGGAGGTAGTCGTCGAGCCGGCGCTGCGCCCGCCAGCTCGAGTGGCGGAGCGGCAGATCCCGGATGACGAGGCCCGCCGCGTAGATCGCGCCCGACTCCTCGTCTTCGTCGTTCACCCCTACGTTGCCGATGTGGGGATAGGTGAGCGTGACGATCTGCCGGCAGTAGGACGGGTCGGTCAGGATCTCCTGGTAGCCGGTCATGGCCGTGTTGAAGACCACCTCGCCGACGGCGAGCCCGTCCGCCCCGATGGAGCACCCGCGGAAAACGGTCCCGTCTGCGAGCGCGAGGATGGCGGACGGAAGCGGCACGGGCGCAGAGACTCGGCGGGTCTGACGCGAAAACGGGACCGGCGATGGCCCGTCCCGTTGCGATGGCCGAAATTATAACCGAAGCCGGGAGGGCGCCTCAACGCGCGCCCCGGGCGCCGCCCTCAGGCGCCCGCGCGCCGCAGCACGAGCAGCCGCTCGCGCCATTCGCCGCCGTCGCGCCAGGAGAGCGTGCCTTCGATGCGATCGCCGGTCACGACCCCCTTGAACCCGTAGCGCGCGGCTGCCCGCGGCGATCGGAGATCGAAGCCGAACGCGACCTGCTCGCCCCGGAGGCTCGGCGCGAGGATCGGCGACGCGTCGCTCCCCCCGCGCACCCGCCCCGATACGCGCTGGAACTGCTGGTCGAGCTCGACTTCCACCGGGACGAGGCGCCCGCCGAGGGGCACTTCGCCCGCCCATCGCCCGGCCACTTTCGCCGGCACCACCCACAGATAGACGTAGGCCATGCCGATGTTGCCGGTCTTCTTCTCCGGGACGTCGAGCGTCTCGCGCTCGTCCGGGATCCAGTCGCCGAGGTGGTAATCGTGGGCGACGATGCGCGTCCCGGGCGCGAGCGCCAGGAACTTCGGGCGCAGGCGGATGTTCATCTCCGGGAGCAGGTAGGTCGTGACGACCGTGGCGCGCGAGAGGTCGGTCTCGAAGAGGTTCTCGCGGCTGAAGGTCGCCCGGTCGGCGACCCCGCGCGCGCGGGCCGAGTCGTTCGCCTGCGCGACGAGGCGCTCGTCGATCTCCACCCCGAGCCCCCGCGCGCCCCGCTGCGCCGCGGTGAGCACGATGCGCCCGTCGCCCGAGCCCAGGTCGATCACGTAGTCGCCCGGGCCCACCTTGCCGAGATCGAGCATCGCGTCCACGACCTTCTGCGGCGTGGGCACGTAGGGCGCGTCCGGCTTGCCTTGGGCGCCGGCAGTGGCGGCCAGGGCGAGGGCGGCGAGCACGGCGGCGAGACGTTGGACAACCCTCATGGAAACCCTCCCGGCGCGCCGCGTGCCCGCGCCTAGCGCAGGCCGAGCACGTCCTGCATGTCGAAAAGGCCGCTCGACTTTCCGGCGAGGAAGCGCGCGGCGCGCAGCGCCCCGGCCGCGTAGGTCGTGCGGCTCCCCGAGCGCACCGTGACCTCCACCCGCTCGCCGACGCCGGCGAAGAGCACCGTGTGCTCGCCGACGATGTCGCCGCCGCGGATCGCGTGGAAGCCAATCGCACCGGGCGGGCGCTCGCCGGTGTCGCCGTGCCGCCCGTGCACCGCCGCCGCGCCGAGGTCGCGGCCGAGCGCCCCTGCGACGATCTCGCCCAGCCGCAGCGCCGTGCCCGAGGGCGCATCGACCTTGTGGCGATGGTGCGCCTCGATGATCTCGACGTCGTACTCGTCGCCGAGCGCGCGGGCGGCGACCTCGGCGAGCTTGAACACGACGTTGACGCCGACCGCCATGTTCGGCGCGAAGACGACGGCGATCGCCTGCGCTGCCTCGGCGATGCGCTGCCGCTCCTTGCCCGAGAAACCGGTCGTCCCGATGACGATCCGCTTCCCGGCGGCGACGCACGCCTCGAGATGCGCGAGCGTCCCGGCGGGCCGCGTGAAGTCGATGAGCACGTCGGCGGCGCCGATGGCCGCCCGATGGTCGGCGCCGACCTCGACGCCCGTGGCGCGGGCACCGACGAGCTCGCCGGCGTCGCGGCCGATCGCGGGCGTCCCGGGCGCGTCGAGCGCCGCCGCGAGGGCGAGATCCGGGGCGGCGAGGACCGCCTCGATCAGCGTCCTGCCCATCCGGCCGCTCGCGCCGGCCACGGCGATGCGGAGCGTCACCGCGTCTCCTGGCCTGCGCCGCCGGGCGACGCGCCCTCGCTCACGATCTCGGGCGCCGCGTCGCCGATCAGTCTCACCACGCGGTCGTCCTTGAAGATGACCGTGAGGCGCTGCTCCTCGATCTCGGTCGCGTTCGCGCGCTGGCGGCGAAAGACGTAATCCCAGCGGTCCGCGTGGAAGATGTCGGCGAGCAGCGGCGTACCGAGCAGGAAGCGCACTTCCTCCCGCGTCATCCCCGGCTTGAGTTGCAGCGCGGCCTCCTGCGGGACGTAGTTCCCCTGCTGGATCTCCATCCGGTAGGGCGAGATGAACCGCGTCGGGCTGAAGCTGCCCCCGCCGCAGCCGGCAGCGGCGAGCGGAAGGGCGAGGACGAGGGCGACGGCGGCACGCATGCGCGCGGGGGTTTTCCGGAGAAGTCTCGGATATCATAGCGGAATTCGCTTCCCTCCCCGGACCGCCCGCGCGCATGCCGACCTCCGACAACCTGCGGACCATGGGCCTCAAGGCCACCGCGCCGCGGCTCCGCATCCTGGAGCTCTTCGAGAAGAGCGCGGTGCGTCACCTCTCCGCCGAGGACGTCTACCGGCAGCTGATGACCGAAGGCATCGACGTGGGGCTCGCCACCGTCTATCGCGTGCTCACGCAGTTCGAGCAGGCGGGGCTCCTGCAGCGCCACCACTTCGAGTCGGGCAAGGCCGTCTTCGAGCTGAACGACTCCGCGCACCACGACCACCTCGTCTGCATGACCTGCGGGCGCGTGGAGGAGTTCTACGACGAGGAAATCGAGAAGCGCCAGGTGAAGATCGCCAAGCAGCGCGGCTTCGCGATCCGCGCGCACTCGCTCTACCTCTACGCCGACTGCACCAAGACGGACTGCCCGCACCGGCCCCCGGGTTCCACCGCCCCGCGAGAGCGCCGCTAGGCTGGACGCGCCCGGAACCGCGTCCCGCGGTCCCCCGCCTCCGCCCCCTGGACCGATGGAAGCCTTCCTCACTTCGACCGCGCTCGTCGCGCTCGCCGAGATCGGCGACAAGACGCAGCTCCTCTCCTTCGTGCTCGCGGCGCGGCTGCGCCGGCCGGCGCAGATCATCCTCGGCATCTTCCTCGCGACGCTCGCCAACCACGCGCTCGCGGGCTCGCTCGGCGTGTGGGCGGCGTCGTTCATGTCCGCACAGACGCAGCGCTGGGTCACGGCGGCCGCCTTCTTCGCCTTCGCTGCCTGGGCGCTCGTCCCCGACAAGCTGGAGTCCGACCGCGCCGTCGCGGCGCGCAGCGCCTTCGTGACCACGCTCGTCGCCTTCTTCCTCGTCGAGATGGGCGACAAGACCCAGCTCGCGACGGTGGCGCTCGGGGCGCGCTACGGCGAGCTCGCCGCCGTCGTCCTCGGGACGACGCTCGGGATGATGATCGCCAACGTCCCGGCCGTCCTCGTCGGCGAGGCGTTCGCGACCCGCATCGACATGAAGGTGGTCCGCTACGTCGCCGCGGGTCTCTTCGTCGCCACCGGGGTGCTCGCCCTGCTCGCGCCCGCCGCCTGAGCCACGCCGCGGCTCGCCGGGGCCGGGCGCGGCCTGCTAACATCCCGCCGCGAAAGAGGTTCTCGAACCGGAAGCGGAGCATGCTCGCACGCGAATCCCGCAGGCTGATGGACCTCGTGCTCTGGCGCCACGCCGAGGCGGAGGACGGCTTCCCCGACAGCGGGCGACGGCTCACCAAGCGCGGCCGCCGGCAGGCGAAGAAGATGGCCGAGTGGCTCGACGCGCGGCTGCCCGACAAGGCGAAGCTCGTGGTGAGCCCGGCAGCCCGCGCCCGAGAGACGGCCGAGGCGCTCGGCCGGAAGTTCTCGTCCAACCCGGCCGTCGACGTCGGCGCATCCCCGGACGACCTGCTCGCGGCCGCCGGCTGGCCGCATCGCGGGGGCACCGTGGTGGTCGTGGGTCACCAGCCGACGCTCGGCGAAGTCGCCGCGCGGCTCCTCGCCGGCACCGAGTCCGAGTGGAGCATCCGCAAGGGCGCGGTCTGGTGGTTCAGTGCCCGCGACCGCGGCGGGGAGCTCGAGGTGGTATTGACCGCGGTGATGCCTCCGGAGCTGCTGTAGCGGCCCCGGCCGCGCGCCCCGGGAGTCAGCCCGCCGCCGCGAGCTTGTCCGCGGCGACGCCCTTCACGTCGAGCCGCATCCCGAGCGCCTTCCAGTCGTCCTCCTCGGACTCCAGCGCCGCCGCCGTGAGCGGGTGCGACTCGAGCCAGGCCGATGGGATGAGCAGCTGGAAGCCGCTGTCGGTCTCCCGGCAGCCGAGCGGCGGCAGCGCCACGTCCACCCGGCTGCGGTGGAAGAGCGCGGCGATCCGCATCGCGAAGATGAGGTCCCAGTCGGCGCTGCGCATCGGCAGGCTCTCGAGCTTCGTGAGCTTGCCGCGGTGCGCGAGCACGACGCGCGCGAGGCGCTGCTGGTCGGCCTGGGAGAACCCGGGCATGTCGGCGTTGGAGAGGATGTAGGCCGAGTGCTTGTGGTAGCCGGTCTGCGCGATCGAGAGCCCGATCTCGTGCAGCGACGCCGCCCAGCGCAAGAGCTGCGCCTCGCCGGCCCGCGGCCGGCCGGCGATCTCGCGGTAGAGCCGCAGCGCCAGCGCCTCGACGCGGGCGGCCTGGGCGGCGTCCACGTGGTAGCGCCGCATGAACTGCGACACGGTCGCCTCACGCATGTCGTGGTGCTGGACCCGCCCGAGCAGATCGTAGAGCACCCCCTGGCGCAGCGCCCCGTCGGAGACTTCCATTTCCGCGATCCCGAGCTCGGCGAGGATCGCCGACATGATGGCCACGCCCCCGGGCAGGATCGCGACGCGGTCGGGCTTAAGCGCGGGGAGGGCGAGCCGCGCGACGTCGCCCGCCTTGACCAGCGCACTGCGCAGCCGGTCGACGCCCTCGGGCGTGACCCGGCCGTCGGCCCAGCCCTGCGCCGCGAGCACCGCGGCGATGGAGCGCGCCGTCCCCGACGAGGCGACGGCGTGCCGCCAGCCGACCTTGCGGTACTGGCCGACGATGCGCTGCACCTCGTTCGAGGCCGCGAGCTCGGCCTTCTTCATCGCGCCCTTCTCGATGCGCCCGTCCGGGAAGAAGCGCAGCGAGTAGCTGACGCAGCCCATCGGCAGGCTCTCCATCACCTGCGGCTCGTAGCCGGTGCCGATGATGAACTCGGTCGAGCCGCCGCCGATGTCCGCGACCAGACGGCGGTCGGGCGACGGCGGCAGCGCGTGCGAGACGCCGAGATAGATGAGCCGCGCCTCCTCGCGCCCGAAGATCACCTCGATCGGGAAGCCGAGCACCCGCTCGGCCTCGGCGAGGAACTCCGCGGCGTTCTTGGCGACGCGCAGCGCGTTGGTTCCGACGGCGCGCACGGCGCCCGGCGGGAAGCCGCGCAGCCGCTCGCCGAAGCGGGCGAGCGCCTCGAGGGCGCGTGCCTGCGTGGCACGGTCGAGGCGCTTGTCGCGCGTGAGGCCCGCGCCGAGCCGCACCGGCTCGCGCAGGCTGTCCAGGGGGTAGATCTGCTCGTCGACGACCCGCCCGATCTGCAGGTGGAAGCTGTTCGAGCCGAGGTCGACCGCGGCGAGGGAGTCGTAGTCCACGAGCCTGAGCTGTGCCTTGTGGCGACCGACCATAGCACCGCCCCCCCTCACCCGCAACCGCGGCGGTCAAGGATGCGCGGCGCGCACACGGGCCGAGGCGCGGGGAGCCGCCGCGTCACGGGCCCTCGCGCACCGCCTGCTCGATCGCTTCCACCGGCAGGTGGCGCACGTCCTTGCCCTTGATCATGTAGATCACGTACTCGGAGATGTTCTTGGCGTGGTCGCCGATGCGCTCCAGCGCCTTGGCGACGAAGATCGTCTCGAGCGCGGGCGAGATCGTGCGCGGATCCTCGATCATGTAGGTGAGGAGCTGCCGCAGGATGGCGCGGAACCGCTCGTCGACCTGCTCGTCGAGGCGCACGATCTCGGGCGTGTCGGCGATGTCGAGCCGCGCGAACGCGTCGAGCGAGCGGCGCAGCATGTCGATCGCGAGCGTCGAGAGGTGCCGGATCTCGGCGAATCCGGGCGTGATAAGGCGCTCGCCCGCGGCCATCGCGCGGCTCGCGAGCGCGATCTTCTTCGCCTCGTCGCCGATGCGCTCGAGGTCCGTGCCGGTCTTGAGGACCGCCATGACCATGCGCAGGTCGCCCGCGGTGGGGTTGCGCCGCGCGATCACCGTCGCCGCGAGCTCGTCCACCTCGCGCTCGAGCGTGTTCATGCGGAGCTCTTCCGCCGCGACCCGCGTGACGAGCCGCGGATCCCCGGAGCGCAGCGCCTCGACGGCGTAACGGATCTGCTGCTCGGCGATCCCGCCCATCGCGAGCACCTGGCGCCGCAGGGTCTCGAGCTCGATGTCGAACTCCTTGGAGGTGTGGCTGGCTGGCTGCATGGCGGTGCTCCCTTCGACCGACCCCGCGACCTTATGACAGCCATGTGACAGTTGTATTTAAGTGCATTCGATCGTGTACCATCGTGGTCTCTTCGACCCACCGCGTATGCTCATCAAGGCCGGGGCCCCGCAGGCGGCCTCCGAAAGCCGGCTCCTCAACCGCGAGCTCGGCATCCTCGAGTTCAACCGCCGCGTGCTCGCGCAGGCCGAGGACAAGCGCGTGCCGGCGCTCGAGCGGCTGCGCTTCCTCGGCATCGTCAGCTCGAACCTCGACGAATTCTTCGAGGTCCGGGTCGGCGGCCTCAAGGAGCAGATCAAGCTCGACATTCCGGGCGTCGGCCCCGACGGGCTCTCGGCGCGCGAGGTGTTCGCGCGCGTCTCGGTGTTCGCCCACGCGCTCGTGCAGCGGCAGTACGAGCTCTTCCAGAAGGTGATCGTCCCGGAGCTCGCGCGCGAGGGCATCCGCTTCCTGCGCCGCGCCGAGCTCACCGACGCGCAGCGCGCCTGGATCCGCGGCTACTTCGAGCGCGAGATGCTGCCGGTGCTGACGCCGATCGGCCTCGACCCGGCGCATCCGTTCCCGCGCGTCTTCAACAAGAGCCTCAATTTCGCGGTGGAGCTCGAGGGGCGCGACGCGTTCGGCCGCCCGTCGACCATCGCGATCCTGAAGGTGCCGCGCGCGCTGCCGCGAGTGATTCCCCTGCCGGCGCAGATTGCCGGCGGCAAGCAGGCGTTCGTGATGCTGACCTCGGTGATCCGCGCGCACCTCGAGGA
>JAOAEA010000090.1 GCA_026417035.1 Burkholderiales bacterium | reverse complement strand
AGCAAGAAGGTTCCCCGCGCGCCGAGCGTCGTGGCCGCGGAGACCACCGGGACCATCATGATGAGGTAGTAGCTGCTCTGCACACCGCCTGAGACACCGATGAGCAGATATCCGATCAGGAGCTTGAGCGCGAGCGAGAGGATCCGGCCCGGCGACCGGACGATACAGGAGCGCCAAAACGAAGACGGGGAGCCGCGCTCCCCGTTCCGGTTCTCGAGCGGCGGAGCGCCGCTTACCGCAAGGCCTCGAGCATCGCCTTGGCCTGCTGCTGCTGGGCGGCATCCCCCTCCTTCATGACCTCGTTCAGGAGCTCGCGGGCGCCGTCCTTGTCGCCCATCTCCTCGTAGGCCTTGGCGAGGTCGAGCTTCGTCGCCACTTCCTGCCAGCGCGGATCGGCCGAGCCGCCGCTCGCCGGCGCGCCGCCCGGCGATCCGAGGTCGAAGCTGATCGCCCCGAGGTCGACCTTGCCGGAGGACTGGGCCTTCGGCGCCTCGCCGAGGTCGAAATCGACGCTGTTGCCGGCGGCCGCCGCAGGCTTCGCGCCCGGCAGCTCGAAGTCGATCGAGAGCCCGAGGTCCGAGGGCGCCGTGGCCGTCTGCTCGGCGTCCGCCAGCGCCTGCTTCGTGGCCGCGTCCATGATCAGCGTGCCCTTGGCGGTGAAGTCGCTCTTGGGCTCTGCGCCACCGCCGAGGTCGAGGTCGAGGCCGAGGTCGACCGGCTGGCTCGCCGCCGTCGGGGCCGAGTCGAGCGGGATGTCGGGCTGCGGCGGCGCGCCTCCGCCGAGGTCGAAGTCCACCGCGGGGGCTTCGGCACCGCTCAGGGTGATGTCCGGCGCCGGGGCGGTCTGCGGGCCGCCGGGAAGGACCACGGTACCGGTGGGGAGGACGCCGCTCGCGCTCACGCCGCCGCCGCCGTACATCGTGTTCGCCGGGTCGAGCTGCCGCCCGAGCGCCGCAGCCTTCTCCCAATCGGGCCCCTGGCCACCCGTGGACGCGTAGAGCTCACCGGCGGTCGTCTCGAACGCACGGAGGTCCTTGCGCGCCGCGTAGATCTCGAGGAGCTTGACCCGCACCGCCTGCCGCGTCGGGTCCTTCTGCAGCGCTTCCCGGAGGATCTCCTCGGCCTGCGCGTCGCGGCCGTAGGCCATGTAGACGTCGGCTTCCGCGACCGGATCGACCTCGTCGGTGTCGATCGCGCCGATGCCGCTCTGGCTGAAGTCGGTCTGCAGCGCGCTGCCGGTGTCCACGCTGCGACCGCCGCTGGTGCCGAACACGGAGCTCGTGTCGGTCGTCGCGGCGCCAAGCAGGCTAGTCTCCAGCTTGGCGCTGCGCTTTCGGCGCCAGTACCACCCGCCTGCCAATGCCGCGACGAGGAGGGCGCCGCCCCCCGCGAGCGGCAGCGGATCCTCGAGCAGCGTGTCGAGGAAGCTCGGCTCCGGCGGAGGCGGCGGGGGAACCGGCCGCGGCTTCGCTGGCGCCGCCTTGGGCGCCTCGGCGGCCTTGGCGGGCTCCTCGGCCTTGGGGGCTTCGGCAGCCTTCGGCGCCTCGGCAGGCTTCGCGGGCTCGGCCGCTTTCGGGGCTTCCGCGACCGGCGCGGCCGGAGCGGGCTCCGGCGCCTTCGGCGCTGCGGGCGCGGGCTCTGCCTTTGGGGCCTCCGCGGCCTTCGGCGCTTCGACGGGCTTCGCCGGCTCGGCGGGCTTGGGCGCTTCCGCCGCCTTCGGCGCTTCGGCGGGCTTCGCCGGCTCGGCTGGTTTCGGCGCCTCGGGCGCCGGCGCCGCAACGACCGGCGTCGCGGGTGCGGGCGCCGCGGCAGGCTTCTGGGCCTGCTGCTGGAGCTGGGCGAGCTGCTGGTTCTTGAGCTCGACGAGCTTTTGGAGATCCTTCACGTTGCGCTCGAGCTCGGCCACCCGGTCGTTCGCCTCGCGCAGCGCCTTCTCGCGCGCGGCGATGTCGTCCTGCCTCGCCGCCTTCGCGGCGGCCGCGTCCGCCTTGGCCGCATCGGCCTTGGAGAGCCGCAGCTCGTCGCGGCGGGCTTCGGGCGCGGCGGGCTTCTCCGCGACTTTCGGCGTGATCACGCCGCCGGCCTGGGGCGCGGCCGGCTTCTCGGGCGCCGCCGGAGCGGCGGCAACCGTGCCGGCGACCTTGGCGCGGTACTCGTTCCAGTCGGCAGTCTGAGCGGCGACGATGCGCGTCGCATCCTGCGGCGCGACGGCCTCGGCGGCGGCCCGGTCCGGAACAGTCAGCACTTTCCCGGACTTCAGGAGGTTGATGTTCTTGTTGATGAAAGCGTCCTCGTTCGCGCGCTGCAGCGCGACCAGCATCTGCTGCAGCGTCACCCCGGCCGGCAGGTTCGCCTGCGCGATCTTCGCGAGCGTGTCGCCCTGCTTCACCTCGTAGGTGCCCGCGGCCGCCGCGGGCGTCGGCGCCGCGGGGGCGGCGACCGGCTTCGCCTCCGGCGCTCTCGGGGCTTGGACCGGCTTCGTCTCGGCAACCGGCGGCTGGACCGGCGCCGGCGGCGCGGCCGACGGCGCTTCGGCGGTGATGGGCTGCGGGCCCTTGTACTCGACCGGGTCGAGCAGGAACGTGTACTCGCGGACGAGGCGCCCCGTGGCCCAGGAGAGCTCCACCAGGAGGTCGACGAACGGGTCGTTGATCGGCTGCGTCGAGGTGAGCTTGATGACGTAGCGGCCGTTCGGGCGGCGCTCGATGGCGCTGCGGATCGTCGAGAGCACCGGCGCGTATTCGATGTTCGCCTGTCGGAACGCATCCGGCGGCGCGATCCGCGCCTGCAGGGAATCGCGCTCGTTCGGCTGGACCGACACGACGTCGATCTCGGCGTTGAGCGGCTGGCCGAGCCCCGAATTCACGGTCAGCTTGCCGAGGCCCGCCGCCGCGGCGATGGCGGGAACGAGCAGGATCGCTGCGGCCAGCGCGCTTCGAAGAGTTCTGATGTTTGGGTTCCCCACCGCGCCCCCCTGGGTGAGCCTTTCGCAGGGAAGCTAACTTAACATCAGGCCCTTAGCGTTGCAAGCTAAGACGGGTTCTGAAATTGAGGCGGAAAGCCAACTTTTCCTCAGGCTTACCGCCCGCTCCCCCGCCGCCGTGCGGCGGCGGCAGAG
Organism: Burkholderiales bacterium; assembly: GCA_026417035.1. Taxonomy (GTDB): domain Bacteria; phylum Pseudomonadota; class Gammaproteobacteria; order Burkholderiales; family SG8-39; genus JAOAEA01. The sequence goes on along the minus strand of JAOAEA010000090.1, from coordinate 7,631 downwards.
CCGTCAAGCCGCGGCGGTTTCGCGCCGCGAGGCGCGCGGGGCTCGCGATTCCTCGAGCAGGATGCGCAGCATGCGCCGCAGCGGCTCGGCGGCGCCCCAGAGGAGCTGGTCGCCGACGGTGAAGGCCGAGAGGTAAGTCGGCCCCATCGAGAGCTTGCGCAGGCGCCCGACTGGGACGGTGAGCGTGCCGGTGACCGCGGCAGGCGTAAGTTCGCGCATGGAGTCCTCGCGCCGGTTCGGCACCACCTTCGCCCACGCATTGGCCCCGGCGAGCATGCCCTCGATCTCGTCGAGCGGCACGTCGCGCGCGAGCTTGATCGTGAGCGCCTGGCTGTGGCAGCGCATCGCGCCGATGCGCACGCAGATGCCGTCGATCGGGATCGGCCGGTCGGCGCGGCCGAGGATCTTGTTGCCCTCGGCCTCGGCCTTCCACTCCTCCCGGCTCTGGCCGTTGCCGAGATCCTTGTCGATCCAGGGGATGAGCGAGCCGGCGAGTGGCACGCCGAAGTGCTCCTTCGGCAGCGCGTCGGAGCGCAGCGCGTCCGCGACGCGGCGGTCGATCTCGAGGATCGCGGAGGCAGGATCCGCAAGGAGCTCGCGCGCGACACCGTGCGCCACGCCCATCTGCGCGAGGAGCTCGCGCATGTTCTGCGCGCCGGCGCCGGAGGCCGCCTGATAGGTCATCGCCGTCATCCACTCGACGAGATTCGCCTTGAAGAGCCCGTCGAGCGCCATGAGCATCAGGCTCACGGTGCAGTTGCCGCCGATGTAGTCCTTGACGCCCTTCGCCAGGGCGTCGCGGATCACGGGCAGGTTCACCGGGTCGAGGATGATGACGGCGTCGTCCTTCATGCGCAGCGCGCTCGCCGCGTCGATCCAGTAGCCGGTCCAGCCGGCGGCGCGGAGCCTCGGGTGGATCTCGTTGGTGTAGTCGCCGCCCTGGCAGGTGACGATGGCGTCGAGCGACGCGAGCGCCTCGATCGACCGCGCGTCCTTGAGCGGCGGCACGTCGCGCCCGATGTCGGGCCCCTCGCCGCCCACGCTCGAGGTGGTGAAGAACTCGGGCTCGATGTGGTCGAAGTCGCGCTCCTCGCGCATCCGGCCGAGGAGCACCGAGCCCACCATCCCGCGCCAGCCGACGAATCCCACCCGCTTCATGGCATCACCCCGAAAGTGCCTTCACCGCTTCAGCCGAGCGCCGCGACGACCGCCGCCCCCATCACCGAGGTCGCGACCTTCGCCTCGCCGGGAGCGGCGATGTCGGCGGTCCGCAGGCCCTGCGCCAGCACCTTCCGCACCGCCCGCTCGACGCGGTCCGCGGCCGCCGCCTCGCCGAGACTGTACCGCAGCAGCATCGCGGCGGACAGGATCGTCGCCAGCGGGTTCGCGACGCCCTTGCCGGCGATGTCGGGCGCCGAGCCGTGGATGGGCTCGTAGAGCCCCTTGCCGCGGCTGTCGAGCGAGGCCGAGGGCAGCATGCCGATCGAGCCGGTGAGCATCGACGCCTCGTCGGAGAGGATGTCGCCGAACATGTTGCCGGTGACGATCACGTCGAACTGCTTCGGCGCGCGCAGGAGCTGCATCGCGGCGTTGTCCACGTACATGTGCGTGAGTTCGACGTCCGGGTACTCGCGCCCGACCGCCGTGACCACCTCGCGCCAGAGCTGCGAGGTCTCGAGCACGTTCGCCTTGTCGACCGAGCACAGCCGCTTCGCGCGCCTGCGCGCCGCGCCGAACGCGGTGTGCGCGATGCGGCGGATCTCGCCCTCCGTGTAGCGCATCGTGTCGAAGCCCTCGCGCTCGCCCGCTTCGGTCGTGCGGATGCCGCGCGGCTGGCCGAAGTAGATGTCCCCGGTCAGCTCGCGCACGATCAGGATGTCCATGCCCGAGACGACCTCGGGCTTGAGCGTCGAGGCCGCGGCGAGCTCGGGATAGAGGGTCGCGGGACGCAGGTTCGCGAAGAGGCCGAGCTCCTTGCGCAGCCTCAGGAGCGCCTGCTCGGGTCGCTTCGGGCGCGGCAGCGCGTCGTACTTCGGGCCACCGACCGCGCCGAACAGGATCGCATCGGCGCCCCTGGCGAGCTCGAGCGTCGCCGGCGGCAGCGGGTCCCCGGCCGCGGCGTAGCCGGCCCCGCCGACCGGGGCCTCCGCGATCTCCAGACGGAGCCCGTCGGCGGTGAGGCGCTTCAACTCCAGCACCGTGCGCGTCGCCGCGACGATCTCGGGGCCGATGCCGTCGCCGGGGAGGACCGCGATCTTCTTCATTCCTGCATGCCTCGCAGTGGGTGGAAGGTCAGGCCGGCGGCGGGGCGGATCGGCCCGGCTTCAGGCACCGAAGAGCCAGGGCTGCTCGCGGCGGCGCTTGTCCTCGAACGCCTTGATCTTGTCGGCGTGCCGGAGCGTGAGCCCGATCTCGTCGAGCCCGTTCACCAGGCAGTACTTGCGGAAGGCGTCGACCTCGAAGCCGAGGGTACGGCTGCCGTCCGCGTAGGCGACGGTCTGCGCTGGCAGGTCGATGACCAGGCGGAACCCCGGGAAGGCCGCGACGTCGTGGAAGAGCCGGTCGACGTCGGCCTCGGGGAGCACGATCGGGAGCAGGCCGTTCTTGAAGCAGTTGTTGTAGAAGATGTCGGCGAACGAGGGCGCGATGAGGGCCCGGAAGCCGTAGTCGGCGAGCGCCCAGGGAGCGTGCTCGCGGCTCGACCCGCAGCCGAAGTTCTTGCGGGCGAGGAGGATCGAGGCGCCCTGGTAGCGCGGCTGGTTGAGCGCGAAGTCCGGGTTGAGCGGGCGCTTCGCGTTGTCCATCCCGGGCTCGCCGGTGTCGAGGTAGCGCCAGGCGTCGAAGAGATTCGGCCCGAAGCCCGTGCGCTTGATCGACTTCAGGAACTGCTTCGGGATGATCGCGTCGGTGTCGACGTTCGCGCGGTCGAGCGGCGCGACGAGCCCGTTGAGGACGGTGAACTTTTCCATCGCCGGCCGATTCCCCGCGGGCCCGCTACTTCTTGCCGGAGGCGCGCTGGATGCCCTCGCCGGCGGCCTCGATGTCCTTGCCGATGCCGGACATCGTGTTGCAGCCGGCGAGCACGGCGGCGAGCATCGCGAGCACGAGCAGTCTTCGCATGGTCGTTCTCCTCTTTCCGTGGGTTCCCGTCAGCGCCAGTCGCGGACGTCGACGAAGTGGCCGGCGATCGCCGCCGCTGCGGCCATCGCGGGGCTCACCAAGTGCGTGCGGCCGCCCGCGCCCTGGCGGCCCTCGAAGTTGCGGTTCGAGGTCGAGGCGCAGCGCTCTCCGGGCTCGAGGCGGTCGGCGTTCATGGCGAGGCACATCGAGCAGCCCGGCTCGCGCCACTGGAAACCGGCATCGCGGAACACGCGGTCGAGCCCCTCCTGCTCCGCCTGCGCCTTCACCACGCCCGAGCCGGGCACCACCATCGCGAGCCGGATGTTCGGGGCGACACGCTTGCCCTTCACGACGGCCGCGGCGGCGCGCAGGTCCTCGAGCCGCGAGTTGGTGCACGAGCCGATGAACACCTTGTCGAGCCGGATGTCCGTGATCCGCGTGTGGGGCTCGAGGCCCATGTACACGAGCGCGCGCTCCATCGCCTCGCGCCGCACCGGGTCCTTCTCGCGCTCGGGATCCGGGACGCGGTCCTCGACGGTGGCGACCATCTCCGGCGAGGTGCCCCAGGTGACCTGCGGCTTCACTTCGCGCGCGTCGATCGCGACGACGCGGTCGAACTTCGCGTGCGGGTCGCTCTTCAGGGTCCGCCAGTGCGCGACGGCGCGGTCCCACGCCTCGCCCCCGGGCGCGAACGGCCGGCCCTTCAGGTATTCGATCGTGGTGTCGTCCACCGCCACCATGCCGGCGCGCGCGCCCGCCTCGATCGCCATGTTGCAGACGGTCATGCGGCCTTCCATCGACAGGCCGCGGATGGCGCTGCCCGCGAACTCGATCGCGTAGCCCGTGCCGCCCGCGGTGCCGATCCTGCCGATGATGTGGAGCACGACGTCCTTCGCCGTCACGCCGCGCCCGAGCGCGCCGTCCACCTGCACCAGCATGTTGCGCGACTTCTTCTGCAGCAGGCACTGCGTCGCGAGCACGTGCTCGACTTCCGAGGTGCCGATGCCGAACGCGAGGCAGGCGAACGCGCCGTGCGTGCTCGTGTGCGAGTCGCCGCAGACGACCGTCATCCCGGGAAGCGTCGCGCCCTGCTCGGGCCCGATCACGTGGACGATGCCCTGGCGGCGGTCGCGGAACGGGAAGTACGCCTTGGCGCCGAAGGCGCGGATGTTGGCGTCGAGTGCCTCGACCTGCACCCGCGACGTCGGGTCGGTGATGCCCCGCTCCCAATCGGTCGTCGGCGTGTTGTGGTCGGCGGTGGCGACCACCGAGTCGGTGCGCCACACCTTCCGCCCGGCGAGCTTCAGGCCTTCGAACGCCTGCGGGCTCGTGACCTCGTGCACGAGGTGGCGGTCGATGTAGAGGAGCGCGGTGCCGTCGTCCTCGACGTGCACCACGTGCTCGGCCCAGAGCTTGTCGTAGAGGGTCTGCGGCGCCATGCGAGCGTTCGCTGCGAAAGCCTTGAATTATATCGGAACGCGTGGTCCTTTCGGTCGCGTTCGGCGCCGGGCGGCCGCGAGTCCCCGAGCAGCGTGACACAAGACGCCGGAACGAGAGCGACGAACTCCCCGCCGGAGAGCCTCCCCGGAGCGAAGGGGCGCGTTTCGCGTCTCTCGCTCCCGGGACCCCGACGGAGGTGTGGTTCCTTGGGGATCGACTCGCTAGGGGCGCTGCGCCTTCGCCGCCTCGTAGAGCGGCATCACCTTCGCCGCATAGACCTTCAGGTCCGCGATCCGGCTCTCCGGCGCGGGGTGCGTGGAGAGGATCTCGACGGAGCCGCCGCCGAGCTTGGCCATCTTCTCCCAGAGCGTGATCGCCGCGCGCGGGTCGTAGCCCGCGCGCGCCGCGAGCTCCACGCCGATGCGGTCGGCCTCGCGCTCGTGCTCGCGCGAGAACGGCAGGGTGAAGGTCACCTGCGCGAGCATGTTGCCGAGGTCGGCGCCCGCCTGGCCGAGGCCGAGCGCCGCCGCGCCGATGCCGATCACCGCGCTCTTGGCGACTTCCTGCGACACGCGCTCGCGGCTGTGCTCGCGCAGCGCGTGCGCGATCTCGTGGCCCATCACGGCGGCGAGCTCGTCGTCGGTCGGGTTGATCTTCTCGATGAGGCCGGTGTAGACCGCGATCTTCCCGCCCGGCATGCACCAGGCGTTCACTTCCTTGGACGTGAGGACGTTCGTCTCCCACTTCCACGCGAGCGCGTCGTCGCGGAACACAACCGTCTGCGGGACGAGGCGCGCCGAGATCGCCTTCACCCGCTGCGTCTGCGCCGGGTCCTGGTTGAGCGCGCCCTTCTGCGCCGCGCGGCTCGTCAGCGTCGCGTATTGCTGGGCGGCGGTCCGGTTCAGGCTCTCGGAGGAGACGAGCAGGAGCTGCGAGCGGTCGGCGCCGACCGCGCCGGGCTTGGTCGTGGACGCGCAGCCGGCGACGAGCGCGGCCAGGGCGAGAACGAGGATCGGGGCAGGACGCGTCATGGTCTTCACGAAGCGGGAGAACGCGCGGCGAGGGCCTCAGGTTGACCCTGCGCGCGCGCCGTAGAGTTTCGCCTGCCCCGCGAAGGCGAGCAAGGCCAGGGCCGCGGCGGCCGCCGACACCGTGAAGGTCCACCCCGGTCCCGCGGTCTCCCACAGCGCGCCGCTCGCGAGACCGCCCGCCATGCCGCCCGCGCCGAAAGAGATGCTGAGGTAGAGCGCCTGGCCGCGGGTCGCGCTCGGCCCGCGGAACCAGTGCCCGACCACGGCGAGCGCGGCCGCGTGGTAGGTGCCGAACGTGGTCCCGTGCAGGAGCTGCGCGAAGACGAGCGCGGCGGGGCTCCCGACGAGCCAGCCGATCGCGAGAAAGCGCACCACCGCCGTCGCGAAGCTCGCTGCGAGGATCGGGCCGGCGCCGAAGCGGCGCATGAGACGCGGCATCGCGAGGAACGCGACGATCTCCGCAACCACGCCGATCGTCCACATCGCGCCGATCACGCCCCTCGAGTACCCGTGGCCGGCGAGGTGGATGGAATAGAACGCGTAGAGCGCGCCGTGGCCGACCGACATGAGGAAGCACGCGGCGAGGAAGAGCGCGATCTCCGGCTTCGCGAGCAGCGGCAGGACCGAGTCGCCGCGCGCCGCGCGCGGAGGGGCGGTCGGGGGCAGCGCCCGCGCGTGCCCGAGCGTGCCGGCGAGCGTCGCGAGCACGATCCAGAGGAGGCTCGCGACCGGCAACCGGTCGAGCGCGAGGCCGACGGCGGTCACCGCGACGATGAAGCCCACCGAGCCCCAGAGCCGGATGCGGCCGTAGCGCTCCGCCGCCGCGCCGAGGTGCGCGAGCGTGACCGCTTCGGCGAGCGGCACCACGCCGCCCGTGAGGAACGCGAAGAGCGAGAGCGTCGCCGCGAGCGCGAGGAAGCCCTGCGCGGGGAACACCGCGGCCCAGGCGAGCGTGCCGAGCACGAGCGAGTGCACGAGGATGCGCTCGCGGCGGCCGTCGCGGTCGGCGCGCCACGCCCAGAAGTTCGCCGCCCCGATCCGCACGAGCTGCATCGCGCCGAGCAGCGCGCCGATCTCCCAGGCGCTCCGGCCCAGCGCCTGCAGATAGAGCGCGAAGAACGGCGAGAACGCGCCGACGAACGCGAAGTACCAGAAATAAAGGCCGGCGAGGCGCCAGTAAGGAAGGGCGAGGCTCATGTGCGCGCTGGGCGGCCGCGAACGCTACCACGGCAGCCGCCCGGGGCGCTTGGCGCGGCGTGGACGGTCCCCTACACTCGGACGACGGCGAACCCCCGCGATGCAGACCCGCACCGACTCGATCATCCGCACCTCCGCCGTCGCCCTCGTCGCGATCGGCTGCTTCTACGTGCTCCGGCCGTTCGTGACGGCCGGGATGCTCGCGGCGGTCTTCGCGCTCGCCACCTGGCCCGCCTTCGTGCGCCTGCGCACGCTGGTGCGCGGCAGCGACGCCGCCGCAGCCTCGATCATCACCGTGCTCGTCGGGGTGCTCTTCGTGCTGCCGTTCACGCTGCTCGCGGCGAGCCTCGTCGATCACGCCCCGGCGATCGTCGAGACGGTGCGCGCCTGGCTCGAGGGCAGCCCGCCCGCGCCGCCGCCGTGGGTGAAGGATCTGCCCTGGGCCGGACCCTGGCTCGACGACTATTGGCACCGCGTCACGGCGAGCCGCGAGGAATTGCGCGCTCTCGCGGCGCGTCTCCTCGACCCGGGACGGGCGCTCCTCGTCGGCGCCGGCAAGGCGATCGGCCAGGGGATCCTGCAGATGACGCTCGCGGTGTTCATCGGCTTCTTCCTCTTCCGCGACGGCGAGGCGATCGTCGCGGCGATCCGCGGCGCTCTCGCGCGCGTCGCCGGGCCGATGTCGGCCCAGATGCTGGCCATCGTCGAGGGCACCGTGCGCAGCGTCATCTACGGCATCCTCGGCACCGCGCTCGCGCAGGGCGCGGTCGCCGTCGTCGGATTCGCGATCGCGGGCGTCCCGGCCCCGCTCGCGCTCGGCGGGGCGGTGGCGCTGCTCTCCAT
>JAOAEA010000089.1 GCA_026417035.1 Burkholderiales bacterium | reverse complement strand
AGATGTGTATAAGAGACAGGCCCCGGACGTGCGCCCCGGCCAGCGCCCGTTCTGGCTGCTTCCCGAGCCGCGCCCGCTCGCCGAGATCGACGCGGTGCCGCACCACGGCGGCCCGCTCACGCTGCTCGCCGGCCCCGAGCGCATCGAGTCGGGCTGGTGGGACGGCGCGCCCTGCACGCGCGACTATTTCGTCGCGCGCACGCGCGCCGACGCGCTCGTGTGGGTGTACCGCGAGCACCGCGGCGGATGGTTCCTGCACGGGGTGTTCGCGTGAACGGCTTCAACGCAGAGCGCGCAGAGAACGCGGAGGACCGCGGAGTGGACTTCAACGAGATCTCGGCCAGGATCATCGGTGCAGCCGTCGAAGCGCACGCTCAGCCTGGTCCCGGCTTGCTCGAATCCATCTACGACGAAGCTCTGGCATTGGAGCTTGAGTCGCGTTCGCTCGCCGTGAGCCGGCAGGTCGAGGTGCCTCTGATCTACAAGGGCGCGCCTTTGCGCCATCGGCTGCGGCTCGATCTGCTCGTGGCCGACACGGTCATCGTCGAGGTGAAATCGGTCGAGACGCTCCCCAGGATTCACGAGGCGCAACTGTTGCGCTACCTGCTTCTTGCCGACAAGCGTCCCGGCCTGCTCATCAACTTCAACGTGCCGAAGCTCCTCGGGGGCGTGCACCGCATCGTCAACCGGTTGTAGCTTTCTGCGGTCCTCTGCGCCCTCCCCGTCCTCCGCGTTGAAGCACTCCCGGATGCTCCCCGGCTACGCCGAGCTCCACTGCCTCTCCAACTTCTCCTTCCTGCGCGGCGCGTCGCACCCGGAGGAGCTCGCCGCACGCGCCGCCGCGCTCGGCTACGCCGCGCTCGCGATCACCGACGAATGTTCGCTCGCCGGCGTCGTGCGCGCGCACGTCGCGGCGAAGCAGGCCGGCATCCGGCTCCTCGTCGGCACCGAGATCCGGCTCGAAGACGGGCCGACGCTCGTGCTCCTCGCCGTCGACCGCGAGGGCTACGGCCACCTCTGCGCGCTCGTCACCCGTGGCCGGCGGCGCGCGCCCAAGGGGACTTACCGGCTCGCGCGCGCCGACCTCGACGCCGGGCTCCCGCGCTGCCTCGCTCTCCTCGTCCCCGGCGCGATCCGCGATGCCGGGGCGTTCGACGCACGCGCGGCGGATGCCCGCTGGCTCGCGGCGCGCTTTCCCGCGAGCGCCTGGATCACCGCCGAGCTCCACTTGGGCGGCAGTGACCGCGCCGAGCTCGCGCGCCTTGCGGCGCTCGCGCGCGCCTCGGGGCTTCCGCTCGTCGCCGCGGGCGGCGTGGAGATGCACGTGCGCTCGCGCAAGAGCCTGCACGACGTGCTCGCCGCCATCCGGCTCGGCAAGCCGGTCGCCGAATGCGGCACCGCCCTTGCCGCCAACGCCGAGCGGCACCTGCGGCTGCGCGCGCGCCTGGCGCGCATCTATCCGCCCGAGCTCCTCGCCGAGACCGTCCGCATCGCCGCGCGCTGCACGTTCTCGCTCGACGAGCTGCGCTACGAATATCCCGACGAGATCGTGCCGCCGGGCGAAACCCCGTCCTCCTGGCTGCGCGAGCTCGCCTACCAGGGGCTCGCGTGGCGCTTCGCCGGCGCTCCGCCGCCGGGCAGAGGACAGAGGACCCGGGACCCCCATCCCGGGTCTCCTCCCCAGGGCGGGGAACGGCCTGCCTCCGCCGCTTCGTGGTGCGCAGGCCCGGACCGCGTCCCCGCGCACGTCGTCGCGCTCGTCGAGCGCGAGCTCGCGCTGATCGCAGAGCTCGGCTACGAGCCCTACTTCCTCACCGTGTTCGACATCGTCCGCTTCGCGCGCGCGCAGGGGATCCTCTGCCAGGGGCGCGGCTCGGCGGCCAACTCGGCGGTCTGCTACGCGCTCGGCATCACCGAGGTCGATCCGGCGCGCATGTCGATGCTCTTCGAGCGCTTCATCTCGCGCGAGCGCAACGAGCCCCCCGACATCGACGTCGATTTCGAGCACCAGCGGCGCGAGGAGGTGATCCAGTACATCTACGCGAAGTACGGCCGCGAGCGCGCCGCGCTCGCCGCGACCGTCATCACCTATCGCACGAAGAGCGCGATCCGCGACGTGGGCAAGGCGCTCGGCATGGATCCGGCCCAGGTCGACCGGCTCGCGAAATCGCGCGCGTGGTGGGACCGGCGCGGGCTCGATGCCGGGCGTCTCGCGGCGGAGGGTTTCGACCCGGAAAGCCCCGTGATCCGGCAACTGGCGGCGCTCGTGGACACGCTCGCCGGCTTCCCGCGCCACCTCTCGCAGCACACCGGCGGCTTCGTGATCTCGCGTGGCCCGCTCGAGCGCCTCGTGCCGATCGAGAACGCGGCGATGCCGCAGCGCTCGGTGATCCAGTGGGACAAGGACGATCTCGACGCGCTGGGGCTCCTCAAGGTGGACGTGCTCGCGCTCGGCATGCTCTCGGCGATCCGGCGGGCGCTCGGCGCCCTCGGCATGCGCATGCAGGACGTGCCGCCCGAGGATCCGGCGGTTTACGAGATGGTGAGCCGGGGCGACACCGTGGGCGTCTTCCAGATCGAGTCGCGCGCGCAGATGGCGATGCTGCCGCGGCTGCGCCCGCGGTGCTTCTTCGACCTGGTGATCGAGGTCGCGATCGTGCGCCCGGGCCCGATCCAGGGCGGCATGGTGCATCCCTACCTGCGCCGCAGGAACGGCGAGGAGCCGGTCGAATATCCGAGCGAAGCGGTGCGCGGCGTGCTCGAACGCACGCTCGGCGTGCCGATCTTCCAGGAGCAGGTGATGAGCCTCGCCATGGTCGCGGCCGGCTTCACGCCCGGCGAGGCCGACGCGCTGCGCCGCGCGATGGCCGCCTGGCGGCGCAAGGGCGGGCTGGAGCCCTTCGAGGAGCGCCTCAAGGAAGGCATGCGCGCGCGCGGCTACCCGCCAGAGTTCGCCGAGCGCATCTACCGCCAGATCCTCGGCTTTGGCGAGTACGGCTTCCCGGAATCGCACGCGGCGAGCTTCGCCCTGCTCGTCTACGTCTCGGCGTGGCTCAAGCGCCATCACCCCGCCGCGTTCCTCGCCGCCCTGCTCAACAGCCAGCCGATGGGCTTCTACGCGCCCGCGCAGCTCGTGCAGGACGCGCGCCGCCACGGCGTCGAGGTGCAGCCGCCGGACGTGAACGAGAGCGACTGGGAGAGCACGCTCGAGCCGGTGCTCCCCGCTTGCGCGCGACGCGAGCCCTCGACCCCCACCCCGACCTTCCCCCTGCAGGGGGAAGGGACCGATGTCAACCCGTCACGGCCTCCGTCCCTCCTCGAGGACGAGGCCGGGGCGGGAGCCCGAGGCGATCCGTCCTCTGTCCTCTGTCCTCTGTCCTCTGGTGTGCGCCTCGGGCTCCATCTCGTCCGCGGGCTCTCGCAGGCCGGGGCCGAGCGCATCGTCGCCGCGCGCCGCGAGCGGCGTTTCACGAGCGTCGCCGACCTCACCCGCCGCGCCCGGCTCGACGCGCGTGACCTGAAGGCGCTCGCGGCAGCCAACGCGCTCGCTTCTTTCGCCGGCCATCGCCGCCTAGCCTATTGGGATGTCGCCGGCGTCGAGGCGCGCGCGCCGCTGCTCGCCGACGCGCCCGTGCACGAAGTGCGCCCTGCGATCGCGGCGCCGAGCGAAGGCGAGAGCATCGTCGCCGACTACGCGAGCCTCTCGCTCACGCTCGGCCGCCATCCGCTGGCGCTGCTGCGGGACCGGCTCTCCCGCCTGCGGCTTGCGACCGCCGAGGAGATCCGCGCGATGCCGCACCGCCATGCGGCGAGCGCCTGCGGCATCGTGGTCGGCCGGCAGCGGCCGGACACGGCCTCGGGCGTGATCTTCGTGACGCTGGAGGACGAGACCGGCTGCGTGAACGTCGTGGTCTGGGCGAAGCTGGCCGAACGCCAGCGCCGCGAGCTGCTGGGCGCGCGCCTCATGGCGGTGCATGGCGTGATCGAGCGCGAGGGCGAGGTCGTCCACCTCGTCGCCCGGCGGATCGTGGACCACTCCGCCCTCCTCGGCCGGCTCGCCACCCGCTCGCGCGACTTCCACTGAGCGCGCCCCGAACCGGCGCCCCGCCGTGCCCCTCTGGCCGGCGCGCCAGCAGTTGCCTAAACTCGCCGCGTGATCCAGGAAACGCTCCAGCTCGTCCTTTCGCTGTCCGGCCGCAAACCCGCCCGGGCGATGCCGCGGCGCCTGGACAAACTCTTCCGCCGGCTCGCCGAGACGCGCGACGGCATGGAAGCGCAGGAGACCGAGGACCTCATCTGGGGCCTTTGGATGACGCACCCCAACCGCGATGCCGAGGAGCGGCTGGAGCGGGCGACGCGCGCCCTCGCCGCGCGCGACCTCGATGCCGCGGAGACTCTGCTCGACCGGCTGGTCCACGACCACCCCGAGTTCGCCGAGGCTTGGAACAAACGCGCGACCCTCTATTTCCTCCAGGGTCGCGACGCCGAGAGCGTGGCCGACATCCGCCGCACGCTCTCGCTGGAGCCGCGCCACTTCGGCGCGCTCGCCGGCTTCGGACAGATCTGCCTGCGGCAGGGCGACCGGGTCGCCGCGCTCTTCGCGTTCGACGCCGCCCTCGCCGTGAACCCGCACCTCGCCGCCGTGCGGGCGATGGCGGCCGAGCTCGCCGCCGAGGGTGCGAAGACCGTGCACTGAACGCGCGCTGTGCCGCGCGGGAGGACAGCAGCCTGCCGGGCCGGGCACGGGACCTGCTTCGCCCGGAACCGTGGGAGGGTTCCGCCATGGTGTCTGAAACGCTGAAGCTCGTCGCCACCGCCCCGCGCCGTCCGTGGTCGCCGCGGCTGCACCGCCGCCTCGACGCGCTGCTGCGCTGCCTCGCCGACGTCGCCACCGCGCCGGTCGCCGGACGCACCGAAGACGAGATCTGGCGGCTCTGGATGCACCACCCCGACCGGCGCGCCGCGGCGGAGCTCGAGCGCGCCACGCGCGCCATCGTCGCCGAGGACTTCGCCACGGCCGAGTGCATCCTGCACCGCCTGCTCGCGCGGCACCCCGACTACGCCGAGGCGTGGCACAAGCGCGCGACCCTCTACTACCTGCAGAGCCGCGACGAGGAGAGCCTGCGCGACCTGCACCGCACCCTGCTCATCGAGCCGCGGCACTACGGCGCGATCCTCTCCTTCGCGGAGATCTGCCTCGCGCGGGAGGCGCGCGACGCCGCGCTCTTCGCGTTCGACGTCGCGCTGCGCCTCAACCCGCACCACGAGCGCGCCCGCGCCGCCGCGCGCGAGCTCCTCGCCGAGCGGCCGGGCCGGCCGCACTGAGGCCTGCTCAGCCGCCGAGCTCGGCGAGCACCGCGTCGACGGTCGCGACCGCCTGGTCGATCTCCTCGCGGCTCACGTTGAGCGCCGGCATGAAGCGCAGCGCGCTCGGCCGCGGCGAGTTGATCAGCAGGCCCCGTTCGCGCGCTCGCGCGACCACCTCTTTGCCGGCGTCGCGTCCGAGCTCGAGCGCGACGAGCAGGCCCTGCCCGCGCACCTCGCCGAGCCCGCGCCGCCGGGAGAGCGTGGCGAGCGCATCGGCGAGATAGCGCCCCCGCTCGGCCACGCCGTCGAGAAAGCCGGGCGCGAGCACGGTCTCGAGCACCGCGATGCCGGCGGCGGCCGCGAGCGCATTCCCGCAGAAGGTGCCGCCTTGGTCCCCATACGCGAAGCAGGAGACCGCCTCGGTGGCGCAGAGCGCCGCGAGCGGCACGCCGCCGCCGATGCCCTTGCCGAGCGTCATGATGTCGGGCCGCACACCCGCGTGCTCGTAGGCGAAGAGCTTCCCCGTCCGGCCGATCCCCGTCTGGATCTCGTCGAGGATGAGCAGGAGGCCCCGCTCGCGCGCGAGCGCCGCGAGCCCGCGCAGGAACTCGGGCCTGGCGGGGATCACGCCGGCCTCGCCCTGGATCGGCTCGACCATCACGCCGACGGTGCGCGGCGTGATCGCGCGCTCGACCGAGGCGAGGTCGTTCAGCGTCGCCGTCGGGAAGCCCGGCGCCTTCGGCTCGAACAGCCGGTCCCAGCCGGGTTTCTTCGACGCGGCCATGGTCGCGAGCGTGCGCCCGTGGAAGGCGTTTTCGAAGGTGACGATCTCGTAGGCGCCGTCGCGATGCAGCGCGCCCCATTTGCGCGCGAGCTTGATCGCGCCCTCGTTCGCCTCCGCGCCCGAGTTCGCGAAGAAGACCCGGTCGAGGCCGCCGTTCGCGGTGAGCAACGCCGCGAGGCGAGCGGCCTGCGCGTTGTAGAACGCGGGGCTGCAGTTCACGAGGGTGGCGGCCTGCTCGGCGAGGGCGCGCACGAGCGGCTCGGGCGAGTGGCCGAGCGCGTTCACGGCCCAGCCCTGGATGAAGTCGAGGTATCGGCGGCCCTCGCTGTCCCAGAGCCACGAGCCCTGCCCGCGGACGAACACGAGCGGCGGGCGCTCGATGATTTCCATCAGCGCGTGGACGGGGTAGTCGGAGAACTTCATGGGGATCGCCTCACCTGGGAGGGCCCGCCCGTCACGCCGCGCGGCGTCCCGACGGCGCGGGCCAGGAAACGAAAAGGCCACAGGGGGCGCCTGTGGCCTCGCATCGGATCGCGGCTCGATCAGCCTCGTCGTCGCGCGCACCGGCGCATCGCTCCGGGCGCGGCGCGGCGTCGGCGGAAAGCGGCGTAGGCTGTCATGCGCCGGATTCTCGGGGCAGCGCGGGTGCGCGTCAAGGCGCCCGCGCCTACGGCCGCCCCGAGTACATGTAGTCGCGCGTGAGCGGCAGCGGGTTCATCCACTTCGGCCCCTGCTTCGCCGCGAGCACCTGGTAGATCGTCATCCAGCCTTCACGGAAGCCGAACGAGCAGCCCTGGAGATAGACCGACCAGATGCGGTAGCGCTTGTCGCCCGCGAGCCGGATGGCCTCGTCCTTGTTGCGCTCGAGGTTCTGCGCCCAGAGGCCGGTCGTGAGGGCGTAGTGCTGGCGCAGGGACTCGACGTCCACCGCGTCGAGCCCCGCCGCCTGCATCTTCTGCAGTACGAGCGAGATGTGCGGCAGCTCGCCGTGCGGGAACACGTACTTCTCGATGAACTCGCCCGCCCCGAGGCCCACGCCGCGGCTGTCGGGATCCACCGACGTGATGCCGTGGTTCAGGACGAGGCCGCCGTCCTTGAGGAGCCGGCGGATCTTGGCGAAGTAGGCCTCGAGGTTTCGCAGGCCGACGTGCTCGAACATGCCGACGCTCGAGATCTTGTCGTAGCCGCCTTCCTCGGGCACGTCACGGTAGTCCTGCAGCCGGATCTCGACTTGGCCTTCCAGGCCCTCGCGCTTCACCCGCTCCGAGGCGAGCGCGAACTGGTTGTCGGAGAGCGTCACGCCCACGGCCTGCGCGCCGTATTTCTTCGCCGCGCGGATGACGAGCGCGCCCCAGCCGCAGCCGATGTCGAGGAGCCGCTCGCCCGGCTTCACCTGCAGCTTGGTGAGGATGTGGTCGAGCTTCTGCTCCTGGGCCGCCGCGAGCGAGTCGGTCGGGCGCTTGAAGTAAGCGCACGAGTACACCATGTTCTCGTCGAGGAACAGCCGGTAGAAGTCGTTCGAGACGTCGTAGTGGTACCGGATCGCGCGCCGGTCGAGCGAGCGCGTGTGCCGCGCCATCTTCTTCAGGCCACGGAAGCGCGATGGCTTCGCCGCGGTGCGGGCGAAGAGCTCCCCGACCTCGAAGATGTCGCGCAGGGACCCTTCGACGTCGATGCGGCCCTCGACGTAGGCCTCGCCGAGCGTCATCAGGTCGGGCGAGAGGAAGTAGCGCAGGGCCGAGGGCCGCGGCAGCGTCACCGTGACGGTGGGGTTCGGCCCGAGGTCGTAGGTGCGCCCGTTCCAGAGGCGCAGCCTGAGCGGGACGGGCTGCGCGCCCCGCACCCGCGCCACCTGGCGGTCGAGCCGGCCCTCGAGCATCCGGGCCACACGCCCGCCGTGCACGATACGCTCCAACCGGTTTTCGACTTGCATGAGGACCTCCGTCCGGTGCCGGCGCCGCGCCGTGCGTTCTGTCCGGGCGGCCGCGCGGCCCCTCACCGCCTCGGGACGCATGTTAACAGCGCCCCCACCCCGGCCGGCAACCCTGGCGGGCGTCTGCCCTTCCCCCCACACCGCGCACCGGGCCCACCGGCTCCGCGCCTCGCCGTGGCCGTGTTTCCCATAAGATAGTCCCCGGCCACGAGGCCGTCGGCCAGGAGAAGAGCGAATGAGCGAGATCCGGATTCGGCGCAAGCACGCCCTGCCGATCGAGGAAGCCCGCGCGGCGGCGGAGAAGATCGCCGCGCGCATGAAGAAGGACTTCGACTTCGACTACCGCTGGGAGCGCCACGTCCTGCACTTCGAGCGCACCGGCGTGCACGGGGAGCTCCACGTCACCAAGGACGAGGTGAAGCTCGAGGCGAAGCTCGGCTTCCTGCTCGCCTTCCTCAAGCCGCGGATCGAGGCCGAGATCGACGAATCGTTCGAGAAGTACTTCGCGCCCGCCAAGGGCGCGCACGCGAAGCCCGCGGCGCCCGCGAAGAAGCCCGCGCCCGCGAAGAAGCGCTAAGGAATGTCTGAGCAAAGGGGGACACATCCCCCTTGGGCCGCCGACGTCAGAGGAAGCCCTGATCCATTCGGCGAATCGATCGGAGCTTCCCCAACGGGCTGGCGAAAGACGCCCGCGCGCTTGCCGACGGCGGCTGCGAGCGGCGCGGCGAGAAGGGAGCACTCCCGGGAACCGCCCGGATCAGGGGGCACGGGAGATGTGCCCCGGCGCCCGGTTTCGACACCCCGCCGGGCGCCTCGCCGGCCCGGCACGTGCCGGCGCTAGCCGCCCAGCGACTTCACGAGGTCGATGTACTTCTTCATCGCCTCGTCCTTCGCGAGGCCCTGCACCTTCGCCCAGGCGTCGTACTTGGCGCGCCCGACCGGATCGGTGAAGCCCGGGCGCTTGCCCTGCACGTCGCCCTCGCTGCCCTGCTTGTACAGCGCGTAGAGCTGGAGCTTCACGTCGTTGCCCGGATCCTCCTTGAGCTTCTTCACCGCCTCCGCCGCTTCCGCGAATTTCTTCTTCAAGTCCGCCATCGATGCCTCCTAAGAGTGGGTGCCGCTCGGCGTGGGCTATTATATGGCCGCACCGCGCGCCCCCTCGCACCGCGCGCGCCGCACCTGGAGGAGCGCCCATGAGCGACGTCGAGCGCATGTCGATGGTCGACACCGCGTGGCTGCGGATGGATCGGCCCCACAACCTGATGATCATCAACGGGGTGTGGGCCCTCGACCGCCCGGTCGATTTCCGCCGCCTGCGGCGCGACCTCGCGCGAACCTTCGCCGCCTACCCGCGCTTCCACCAGATCCCCGTGGACGGGCCGAACGGCGCCTTCTGGAAGACCGATCCCGATTTCACCGTCGACCGCCACCTCTCGCGCGCGAAGCTGCCCGGCAAGGCCGGCCCGGCCGAGCTGAAGCGCTTCGTCGCGAGCCTGATCCCGAAGCCGCTCGATCCGGACCGCCCGTGGTGGCACTGGTACTACATCGACGACTACGACGGCGGCGCCGCCATCGTGCAGCGCATCCACCACTGCTACGCGGACGGCATCGCGCTCATCGGCGTGCTGCTCGGGATGACCGAGACCTCTCGTGAGGGGTCGCCCGCGAAGGCGGCGAGGCCGGCGAAGGCGGCGATCCGCGAAACTCACGAGGACGAACACGAGCCCGGCGGGTTCCTGGACTTCCTCGAGCCGGTGGTGGCGAGCGCGATGAAGCTCTCGGGCGAGGTGCTCGACAAGTCCGCCGAGATCGTGCGCGACCCCTCGCACGTCGTCGACTACGCCAAGATCGCCGCGCGCGTGACGAACGACGCCGCGGCCCTCTTTCTCATGCCGCCCGACACCACGACGATCTTCAAGGGCAAACCCGGCGTGGCGAAGCGCGTCGCATGGTCCGAACCGCTCCCTCTCGACGAAGTGAAGGTGGTGGGCAAGGCGCTCGGCGGTTCGGTGAACGACGTGCTGCTCTCCTGCGCCGCGGGGGCGCTGCGACGCTATCTCGCCGCGCGCGGCGAGAGCACCGCCGGCGTCGAGGTGCGCGCGATGGTCCCGGTGAACCTGCGCCGCCCCGGGTCGGGCGACGAGCTCGGCAACAAGTTCGGGCTGGTGCCGCTGCTGCTCCCGGTCGGGATCGCGAATCCGATCGCGCGCGTCGCCGAGGTGCGCAACCGCATGGTGGAGTTCAAGGACTCGTTCACGCCGATCGTGGCGCTCGGTCTCCTCGGCTTCATGGGCATCGCGCCCAAGGTGATCAAGGAGGAGATCCTCACGCTGATGGCGAGCAAGGCGAGCGCCGTCATGACCAACGTACCGGGCCCGACCGTCCCCCTCTACTTCGCCGGCGCGCAGCTGAAGCAGCTCATGTTCTGGGTGCCGCAGTCGGGCGACATCGGCATGGGCGTCTCCATCTTCTCGTACAACGGCGGGGTGACGCTCGGCGTCATCACCGACGCAGGGCTCGTCCCCGACCCGCAGACGATCGTCGAGTTCTTCCGGCCGGAGTTCGAGAACCTGCTGCTAACGGTGCTGATGGAGCCCTGGGACATCGTGCGCGACGGCGAGGCCGTCGAGCGCGACCTCGCCCGTGCGGCCGCGCGGCTCGCGAAGCGCGGCGAGAAGCGCAAGGGCAACGGGCAGGCCACGCCGGCAAAGCGCGCCCCGGCCGCACGTCGCGGGAACGGCGCCGCGAAACCGCGCGCGCCGCGGGAGCGAGCCGCCGCGACTCCGGCGGCCGCGCCTGCCGCCGCGACGCCCGCGCCCGCCGCGGCCTGACGCGGCCCGGCCCGCTCTCGAGCGCTTTCCTCGCCGGCTCGATGTCGAGCCGCTCCATCGCGTCGGCCGCTTGGCCCTGGAACGAGCGAGGGGG
>JAOAEA010000088.1 GCA_026417035.1 Burkholderiales bacterium | reverse complement strand
CCGCGGCGCCGCCCGCCGGGGCACGGGCTCGCGTCCCGGCGGCCGACCCCGGTTTCCGGATCGTCTTCGAGGACGACGCGCTGCTCGTCATCGACAAGCCCGCCGGGGTCGCCGTGCACGGTGGCAGCGGCGTGAGCGCCGGCGTGATCGAACGCCTGCGCGCGAGCCGCCCCGGCCTGCGCTTCCTCGAGCTCGCGCACCGCCTGGACAAGGAGACCTCGGGCCTGCTGATGCTCGCCAAGAAGCGCGCGGCGCTCGCCGCGGTGCACGCGGCGCTGCGGGAGGGGCGCGTGCGCAAGCAGTACCTCGCGCTCGTCAGGGGCCGCTTCCCCGCCGGCCGTCGCACCGTCGATGCGCCGCTGCGGAAGTATCTCACCGTCGGCGGGGAGCGCCGCGTGAGCGTCGATCGCGCGGCGGGCAAGACCTCGCGGACGCTCTTCGCAGTCGAGCGCGAGGCGGGGCCGCACACGCTGCTCGCGGTGACGCTCGACACCGGCCGCACGCACCAGATCCGGGTGCACGCGGCGCACCTCGGTCACCCGATCCTGGGCGACGAGAAATACGGCGACTTCGAGCTCAACAAGGCGCTCGCGAAGCGCGGTCTGCGCCGCATGTTCCTGCATGCGGCGCGGCTGGAGCTCGCGCATCCGGCGACCGGCGAGCGACTCGTCCTCGAGGCGCCGCTGCCGCGGGAGCTCGCCGACTTCCTCGCTGACGCCGCGGGCACCGATGACTAGGCGCTTCGATCTCATCGTGTTCGACTGGGACGGGACGCTGCTCGACTCGGCGGGCGCGATCGTGGCCTGCATCCAGGCGGCCGCCCGCGACGTCGGCATCGCCGTGCCCGACCGCGAGCGGGCGAGCCACGTGATCGGCCTCGGGCTCGCCGACGCGCTCGCGCACGCGGTTCCCGGCCTCGGCCGCGCGCAGTACGCCGAATTCGTGGAGCGCTACCGCGTGCATTTTCTCGCCCGTGACGCCGGCCTGGCGCTCTTCCCGGGCACCCGCGAGATGCTCGCGGGCTTGCGCAGCCGTGGCCACGTCCTGGCGATCGCGACGGGCAAGAGCCGCGCCGGCCTCGCCCGCGCGCTCGCGACCGCCGAGCTCGCCGGCACGTTTGCGGCGACCCGGTGTGCCGACCAATGCGAGCCCAAGCCCCACCCGGCGATGCTGCTGGAGTTGATGGAGGAGCTCGACGCGCGTCCCGAGCGCACGCTCATGGTCGGCGACACTTCGCACGACCTCGCGATGGCGGCGGCGGCCGGCGTCGCCGCCGTGGCCGTGAGCTACGGAGCGCATCCGCGCGCGGCGCTCGCCGGGCACGCGTCGCTCGCGCTCCTCGACTCGAGCGCGGAGCTCGCCCGGTGGCTCGACGCGAACGCGTGATCTGCCCGAGCGCCGCGCTGGCCGACGGCGGCGAGGGGATCCGGTTCGAGATCCGGCGGGGCGGCGAGACGTTGCCCGCCTTCGCCGTCCGGCACGCGGGCCGGGTGCGGGCCTACCTCAACCGCTGCGCCCACATCGCCCTCGAGCTCGACTGGCAGCCCGGGCGCTTCTTCGACGCGGACCGGAACCTTTTAATATGCTCCGCGCACGGGGCCGAGTACGATCCCGCGACCGGGGACTGCGTCGCGGGCCCCTGTCGCGGAGCGCGTCTCGTGCCGGTGCCGGTCGAGGAGCGGCGCGGCGAAGTGGTGCTGGAGGAAGACACGGATGGCTGACAACGGCGGCGACTGGGAACGGGCCACGCTCGAGAAGCTCGCGTTCGCGGCGCTCAAGGAGCAGCGGCGCACGCGCTACTGGGGCATCTTCTTCAAGCTGCTCACCTTCGCGTACCTCACCGTGCTCGTCCTGATGGCGATGGACTTCGGCGCCGAGAAGGAGCGGCGCGCGCGCGGCAAGCACACGGCGCTGATCGAGGTGAACGGCGTGATCGAGTCGAAGGGCGACGCGAGCGCCGACAACATCACCGGTGCGCTGCAGAGCGCGTTCAAGGACAAGAACACCCAGGGTGTCGTGCTGCGGATCAACAGCCCCGGCGGCAGCCCGGTGCAGGCGGGCATCATCAACGACGAGATGCAGCGGCTGCGGAAGCTCTACCCGAACATCCCGATGTACGCGGTCGTCGAGGACGTGTGCGCCTCGGGCGGCTACTACATCGCCGCCGCCGCGGACAAGATCTACGTCGACAAGGCGAGCATCGTGGGCTCCATCGGCGTGCGCATGGACAGCTTCGGCTTCACCGGCGCGATGGAGAAGCTCGGCGTCGAGCGGCGCTCCTTCACGGCGGGCGAGAACAAGGATTTCCTCGACCCGTTCCTGCCGCTCGACGAGAGGCAGGTCCGGCACGCGCAGACGCTGCTCGACGACATCCACCGGCAGTTCATCGACGTCGTGAAGAAGGGCCGGGGCGGCCGTCTCAAGGACTCGCCGGAGCTCTTCAGCGGACTCTTCTGGGTCGGCGCGAAGTCCGTCGAGCTCGGGCTCGCCGACGGCATGGGCAGCGTGGATTACGTCGCCCGCGAGGTGATCAAGGCCGAGAACATCGTGGACTTCACGCGCAAGGAGAACGTCGCCGAGCGCCTGGCGAAGCGGCTCGGCGCTGGCGCCGCGGGGGCGCTCCTCGGCGGCGGCGCGGCGCCCGCGCTGCGATGACCGTCCGCGCGCGGCGTTCCCCGCTCAGGGAAGCGGGCGGAAGCCGTGCATCGCCAGGAGGTCGACGAGGGCGATCAGCGGCAAGCCGACGAGCGCGGTGGGGTCGTCACCCGCCATCCGCCGGATGAGCGCGATGCCGAGGCCCTCGGCCTTGGCGGCGCCGGCGCAGTCGTAGGGCCGTTCCGCGTCGAGATAGGCCTCGGCCTCGGCATCCGCGTAGTCGCGGAACTCCACGAAGTAGGGCACCACCCGCGCGTGCGTCGCGCCCGTCGCCGTCGCGTGCACCGCGACCCCGGTGAGGAACTCGATCGTGCGCCCGCGCATCGCAGCGAGCTGCGCCACGGCGCGCTCGTGCGTCCCCGGCTTCGACAGCGGCACGCCATCGAGGACGGCGACCTGATCCGAGCCGATCACCAGCGCGTCGGCGAACCGTGGCGCGACGGCCAGCGCTTTCTCCCGCGACAGGCGTTCCACCAGGGCGTGCGGCGACTCGCCGGGGCGCGGGGTTTCGTCGATGCCGGGTGCGGCGACTTCGAATGGCACGCGCAGCCGCGCGAGCAACTCGCGCCGGTAGGGGGACGTGGACGCCAGAACGAGAGTGGGCCGGGGCATGGGGCGCAGGGCCGGCTTCGCGCTAGGCCCATGATTTCTTTGACAGTCGCTCGCGAAAATCATATCATCCGCCGCTTATGCCGCAAGCGGGTCGACCGGTCATCGACGGTTACGAGTTCGCGCGCGGCGGCGGTGAGATCAGCGGCTCCCTCTCGCTTGCCGACCTGCCGCGGCTCGCCGAGCTGGGTGTGGCGGACGCGCCGGAGATCGCGTTCGCGGTGCGCGGCGGGATCAACGAGCGCGGCAAGCCGGCGCTGCACGTTCACGCCGCGGGCAGCGTCGCGATGACTTGCCAGCGGTGCCTCGGCCGCGTCGCCGTGCCGCTCGCGGCCGATGCGGAACTCGAGCTCGCGGCGTCGGAGGAAGAAGTGGCTGCCGCGGAAGACGACGTCGACCGCGTGGCGGCGTCGCCGGCGATGGACGTCGTGACCCTGGTCGAAGACGAGCTGATCCTCGCGCTGCCGATGGTCGCGCGGCACGAGGACTGCGGGCCGCGGGAGGCAGGTGAGGACGGGAGATCGGGTTCGCCGTTCGCGGCGCTCGCCGATCTCAAGGCCAGGCACTAGGGAGGCCCGTGCCCGCCGAACGGCGAGGCCGAGGGTCCGCTGACGTAAGGGGTTGAAGGGGGCGTTGCCCCTTTCATCCGGAGATTCCCCAGGCAGCGCACCGCGCTGCGGTTGATCCAGGAGTATTCGAATGGCTGTGCAGCAGAACAAGAAGTCCCCCTCCCGGCGCAACATGCGCCGCTCGCACGACCGGCTCTCGAACCCGCCGCTGGCGGTCGAGCCGTCCACGGGCGAAGTGCACCTTCGCCATCACGTGAGCCCGACGGGGTTCTACCGGGGCAAGAAGGTCGTCGCCACCAAGAGCGAGGAGTGAGACGCTCCCGCTGAGCGCCGCCCGGCGCGGCGCGGCGGGGGCCTGCAGCCCGCAGGCCGGACGCCGACAGCCGGGGCCGCGGCCCGGATCGACCATGCGGGTCACTCTCGCGATCGACTGCATGGGCGGTGACCACGGCCCCTCGGTCACCGTCCCCGCATCGCTCTCCTTCCTCGAGGCGAACGCCGACGCCGCGATCGTCCTCGTCGGACGGTCGGCGGACATCGAGGCGCATCTGGGCACCGCAGCCGCACGCTTCGGCGAGCGCCTGCGGGTGCGCCACGCGGCCGAGGTCGTCGCGATGGACGAGTCGCCGGCGGCCGCCGTCAAGCGAAAGAAGGACTCCTCGATGCGCGTCGCGATCGATCTCGTGAAGGCGGGCGAGGTCCAGGCGTGCGTGAGCGCCGGCAATACCGGCGCGCTGATGGCCACCGCGCACTTCGTGCTGCGCGGCCTCCCGGGCATCGACCGGCCGGCGCTCGTCTCGGCGCTGCCGACGCTGCGCGGCCACACCCACATGCTCGACCTCGGCGCGAGCACCGACTCGAAGCCCGAGCACCTCCTGCAGTTCGCGATCATGGGCGCGACCCTGGTCGCCGCGATCGAGCACTGCGATCGCCCCACGGTCGGGCTGCTCAACATCGGCGCGGAGGCGATCAAGGGCAACCAGGTCGTGAAGCAGGCCGGCGAGCTCCTGCGCGCGAGCGGCCTCAACTTCGTCGGCAACGTGGAGGGGGACGACATCTACAAGGGCGACGTGGACGTGATCGTGTGCGACGGCTTCGTCGGCAACGTGGCGCTGAAGACGTCCGAGGGTCTCGCCCGCATGGTGCGCCAGTTCCTGCGCGAGGAGTTCACGCGCGGCCCGCTGCGCAAGATCGCGGCGGCGTTCGCCTGGCCGGCGCTGGCGGCGTTCCAGAAGCGGGTGGATCCGAGCCGTTACAACGGCGCGACGCTCCTCGGCCTGCGCGGCGTCGTCGTCAAGAGCCACGGCTCGGCCGACCGTCTCGGGTTCGCGACCGCGATCGAGCGCGCCGCCGACGAAGTCCGCAACGACGTGCTCGCGCGGATCGGCGCGCGCCTCGGCACGCCGGCGGAGGCCGCGTGATCCGCTCGCGCATCGTCGGCACCGGCGGGTATCTGCCCGCGCGGATCGTGACCAACGACGAGCTCTCGCGCACGCTCGACACCTCCGACGAATGGATCCGGTCGCGCACCGGCATCCGCCAGCGCCACATCGCGGCACCGGACGAGACTTCCAGCGATCTCGCGCTCCCGGCGAGCCGGACCGCGCTCGCCGCGGCAGGCGTCGCCGCGGCCGACCTCGACCTGATCGTGGTCGCGACCTCGACGCCCGATTTCGTGTTTCCGAGCACGGCCTGCCTGCTCCAGGCGAAACTGGGGGTGAGGAGCTGCCCGGCATTCGACGTCCAGGCCGTCTGCAGCGGGTTCGTGTACGCCCTCGCGACGGCAGACAGCTTCATTCGCGCCGGCCAGTCCCGCAGGGCGCTCGTCGTCGGCACCGAAGTGTTCTCGCGGATCCTCGACTGGAACGACCGCGGCACGTGCGTCCTCTTCGGCGACGGCGCAGGCGCGGCGGTGCTCGTGGCCGACGAGCGGCCCGGCATCCATGCCACGGTGCTCCACGCCGACGGGGCGCACGCGGGGATCCTCTCGGTTCCGGGCAACGTCTGCGGCGGGAGCATCGTCGGCAGCCCATTCGTCAGGATGGACGGGCAGGCGGTGTTCAAGTTCGCCGTCCGGGTGCTCGAGGAGGCCGCGCGGGAGGCGCTCGGCCGATGCGGGCTCGGCGTCGCCGACGTCGATTGGCTGATTCCTCACCAGGCGAACGTGCGCATCCTCGACGCCACCGCACGCAAGCTCGGCATCCCGCCGGAGAAGGTCGTCGTCACCGTCGACCGGCACGCGAACACCTCGGCCGCCTCGGTGCCGCTCGCGCTCGACGAAGCCGTGCGCGACGGGCGCATCCGCGCCGGGCACCGGGTCCTGCTCGAAGGCGTGGGCGGCGGGTTCACCTGGGGCGCGGCACTGGTCGAGATGTAGTTTTGTAGGGGAGCGGCATGGCGAAGCTGGCGATGGTGTTTCCGGGGCAGGGCTCGCAGTCGGTGGGCATGCTCCAGGCCTACGGCGGGCATCCGGAGATCGAGGCGGTGCTGGCGGCGGCGTCGGGCGTCCTCGGCCAGGACATCGGGCGCCTCGTCGCCGAAGGGCCCGCCGAGGAATTGAACAGCACCGTCAACACGCAGCCGGCGATGCTCGTGGCCGGCTACGCGGTGTACCGGCTGTGGCGCGCGCTCGGCGGCCCGGAGCCCGACATGGTGGCGGGACACAGCCTGGGCGAGTACACGGCGCTCGTCGTCGCCGGCGCGCTTCGCTTCGAGGACGCGCTGCCGCTCGTGCGGTTCCGCGCGCAGGCGATGCAGGAGGCGGTGCCGCAGGGGACCGGGGCCATGGCCGCGATCCTCGGCGCGGACGACGATGCCGTGCGGGCGGCGTGCGCCGAGGCCGCGCAGGGCGAAGTGGTCGAAGCCGTCAACTTCAACGCACCGGGCCAGGTGGTGATCGCCGGGCACGCGGCCGCGGTCGACCGCGCGGTCGAGCTCGCGAAGGCGAGGGGCGCCAAGCGCGCGGTGAAGCTGCCGGTGAGCGCGCCGTTCCACTCGTCGCTCCTCGCCGGCGCGGCGGCGCGGCTCGGGGAGCGGCTCGCGGGCGTGCCCGTGTCCCCGCCGCGCGTCCCGGTGATCCACAACTACGACGTGGCGACGCACGAGTCGCCCGACGCGATCCGGGCCGCGCTCGTCGCGCAGGCCGACCATCCGGTGCGCTGGGTGGAGACGATCCGCGCATTCGCCGCGCGCGGGGCGACACTGGTTGCCGAATGCGGACCGGGAAAGGTGCTCGCGCCGCTCGTGAAACGCACCGCCGACGGGCTCCAGGGGCTGGCGCTCTCCGACCGGGCCGCGGTGGAAGCGGCCATCGCGCAGACGAGGGGGTGACCGATGCAGCTCGAAGGAAGAGTCGCGCTCGTGACCGGGGCGACGCGCGGGATCGGCAGGGCAATCGCGCTCGCGCTCGCACGCGAGGGGGCGACGGTCGTCGGTACGGCGACGAGCGCGGGGGGCGCCGCCGCGATCTCGGCGTATCTCGCCGAGGCGGGCGCGCGCGGGCGCGGCGCGGTCCTCGATGTCGCGGACGCGGCGGCCGTGGATGCGCTGCTCGAGGGCATCGAGAAGGGCGAGGGCGCGATCGCGGTCCTCGTCAACAACGCCGGCATCACGAAGGACAACCTCGCGCTGCGCATGAAGGACGCGGAGTGGGACGCCGTGATCGACACCGACCTCAAGTCGGTGTTCCGGCTCTCGCGCGGCGTCCTGCGCGGCATGATGAAGGCGCGCTTCGGCAGGATCATCAACATCACTTCCGTGGTCGGCTCGAGCGGGAACCCCGGGCAGGTGAACTACGCGGCGGCCAAGGCCGGGATCGGCGGCCTCACGCGCTCGCTCGCGCAGGAGATCGCGAGCCGCGGCATCACCGTGAACTGCGTCGCGCCGGGCTTCATCGACACCGACATGACGCGCGCGCTGCCCGAAGCTGCGCGCGCCGCGCTGCTCGGGCGGATCCCAGCCGGCCGGCTCGGCGAGCCCGAGGACGTCGCCGCGGCGGTGGCCTTCCTCGCCTCGCCGGCGGCGGGCTACATCACCGGGGCGACGCTGCACGTGAACGGCGGCATGTACATGGTTTGAAAGGCGTTTGGCGGCGTCGCGGCGCAGGGCCGCGCAGGGCGTTTCTGCTACAATCCGCGCGCTCGAAAAACAGGCGGATGCGTCCGCACAGGAAGGAGCCCCCCAGATGGAAAACGTGGACCAGCGCGTCAAGAAGATCGTGGCCGAGCAGCTCGGCGTGAACGAATCGGAGATCAAGAACGAGTCCCGGTTCGTCGATGATCTGGGCGCGGACTCGCTCGACACCGTCGAGCTCGTGATGGCGCTCGAGGAGGAGTTCGAGACCGAGATCCCGGACGAGGAAGCCGAGAAGATCACGACAGTGCAGCAGGCGATCGACTTCATCATCGCCCACAAGAAGGCCTGAGCGGCCCGCCCGCGGAGCGCGGAGTGAGCCGTCGCAGGGTCGTCGTCACCGGCCTGGGCCTCGTGAGCCCGGTCGGCAACACCGTCGGGGAGGCCTGGTCGAACCTCCTCGCCGCCAGGTCCGGCATCGGACGCATCACCCGTTTCGACCCGACGCCCTTCAACTCGCACATCGCCGGCGAGGTCAAGGGCTTCGACGTCGGCGCCTATCTGAACCCCAAGGAGGCGCGGCGCATGGACACGTTCATCCACTACGGGATGGCGGCGTCCATCCAGGCGATCCGCGACTCGGGCCTCGAGGTCGCGAAGGAGGACCCGGAACGGATCGCCTGCGTGATCGGATCGGGCATCGGCGGCCTGCCGCTCATCGAGGAAACGCACGACGCGCTGCTGAAGGGCGGCGCGCGCAAGATCTCGCCGTTCTTCATCCCGGGTAGCATCATCAACATGATCGCCGGGAACCTCTCGATCATGTACGGGTTCAAGGGCCCGAACCTCGCGATCGTCACCGCCTGCACGACCTCGACACATTGCATCGGCGACGGCGGCCGGCTGATCGAGTACGGCGATGCGGACGTCGTGGTGGCGGGGGGCGCGGAGTCGACCGTGACGCCCCTCGGCATCGGCGGGTTCGCGGCGGCGCGGGCGCTCTCCACGCGCAACGACGACCCGGCCACCGCGAGCCGGCCCTGGGACAAGGACCGCGACGGTTTCGTCCTCGGCGAGGGCGCGGGCGTCATGGTGCTCGAGGAATACGAGCACGCGAAGCGCCGCGGCGCGCGGATCTATGCCGAGCTCGCCGGGTACGGCATGAGCGCCGACGCCTACCACATGACCGCGCCGCCCGAGGACGGCGATGGCGCGGTGCGCTCGATGCGCAACGCGCTGCGCAACGCCGCCCTTGCGCCGGACACCGTCGACTACATCAACGCTCACGGCACGTCGACCCCGCTCGGTGACCTGGCCGAGACCGTCGCGATCAAGCGCGCCTTCGGGGACCACGCGAAGAAGCTGGCGGTGAGCTCGACCAAGTCGATGACCGGCCACCTGCTCGGCGCCGCCGGCGGGTTCGAAGCGGTGGTCTGCGCGCTCGCGCTCCATCACCAGGTCGCGCCGCCCACCGCGAACCTGTTCTCGCAGGACCCGGCCTGCGATCTCGACTACGTGCCCAACCACGCTCGGGAGATGCCGATGCGCGCGGCCATCTCCAACTCGTTCGGGTTCGGCGGCACGAACGGGACGCTCGTTTTCACCCGCGTTTGACGCCGCTCCGCAGCGTTGAGCTCCGCCCCTCGCGGGCGCTCGCCGCCGCGATCGCCGCGGGGCATCTCGCGGCGCTCGCCGCGGTCTGGGCCGCACTGCCGGGCCCCGGGGCGGCGGTGGCGACCGCGGGGCTCGCCCTGTCCATGGCGGCGTTCGTGCGCGCCCGGCGGGAGCAGCCCGCGGCCCTCGAATTCGGCGGCGTTTCGCTGCGGATCGTCGACCGGCACGGCGAGACCCGCGACGTGCGGCTTCTCGATGCACGGGTGCCCGCGTGGTGGCTGATCGTCCTCGAGGTGGGGGCGCCCGGGGCGCGCCGGCAAGCGCTCGTCGTCCTGCCCGACTCGGGCCGACGCGACGACCTTCGGGCCCTGAGGGCGTGGATCCTGCGCGGCGCGGCGTGGGCCGGCCGGGGTGCCGATGCGCTCGCGACGGGGGACGACCCGGCGCGCACATGAACTATTTGGATCAAGCCGTGTCCATCGTGCAGGTCGCCACCCGGCGCGCGCGGCGCACGGGGTGCCATGGCCGGAGTAGAGTGCCGTCCGCGGGGCGGGCGCCGCGGGTCGCATGAGCGATCGGGACGCCGACCAGCGGCTGGTGGAGCGGGCCCAGCGGGGCGAGAAGCACGCCTTCGACCTGCTCGTCGCGAAGTACCAGAGGAAGCTCACGAGATTGCTCTCGCGATTGATCCGCGATCCGGCCGAAGTCGAGGACGTGGCGCAGGAGGCGTTCATCAAGGCCTACCGCGCGCTGCCCTCCTTCCGTGGCGAGAGCGCTTTCTACACGTGGCTGTACCGGATCGGGATCAACACGGCGAAGAACCACCTCGTGGCACTCGGCCGGCGCGCGCCGACGACGACGGAGTTCGATCCCGAGGAAGCCGAGGGCTTCTCGGACGCCGAGCAGCTGCGCGACGTCGACACGCCCGAGAGCGTCATGATGTCGAAGCAGATCGGCGCCACCGTCGAGGCGGCGCTGGCGGCGCTGCCCGAGGAGCTGCGCACGGCGATCACGCTCCGGGAGATCGAGGGCCTCTCCTACGAGGAGATCGCCGAAACGATGAACTGCCCGATCGGCACGGTCCGGTCGCGGATCTTCCGGGCGCGGGAGGCGATCGCGACCCGGCTGCGGCCCCTGCTCGACACGCGCAAGGACAAGAGGTGGTAGCGCCATGAAAGAGAAACTCTCCGCGATGCTGGACGGCGAGCTCGACGCGGACGCCGTGGACCGTCTCTGCAACGAGCTCCGCGACGATCCGGCGCTGCGGGACGCCTGGGAGACCTACGCGCTGATCGGCGATGCCCTGCGCGGGACCGCCGCGACCGGGTGGGCGCGTGACCCCTTCGCCGCCCGGCTGGCTGCCGAGCCGACCGTGCTCGCGCCCCGGCCGCGAGGGGCTGCGCGCCCGGCGCGCGCGACGCGCTATGCGCTCTCGGCAGCGGCGGGAATCGCGGCAGTGGCCTTCGTCGGCTGGATGGCGTGGCCCGGCTTGCAGCCTGCGCCGGAGGTGGCGCAGGCGCCCGCGGCGCAGCCGCTGGCGCAAGCCAGCTGAGGATCGGCCCCGCAGGTGGGGCACGGCGCGCGCGGGGCGCTGGACTTCGGAGGCGGCTGCTCAGACCCGCGCCAGCGCCTCAAGGCAGG